>NZ_JBFBJZ010000014.1:0-157760 GCF_040686255.1 Kitasatospora sp. NPDC085879
TGGTGTCCGAGGGGGGACTTGAACCCCCACGCCCGATAAAGGGCACTAGCACCTCAAGCTAGCGCGTCTGCCATTCCGCCACCCGGACGGGGTGTTGTCTCTTCGGCTCCGTGCCGCGTTGACGTGCTCAACTGTAGCAAAGATCGGCTTGCGGTCCCAAAACCGCCCCTGCGGGGTGCCGACGGGCTTCGATCCGTGGGCTGATGGCCTTGGGGCGCGACGGATGCTGGGGGAGGATGGCGGGACGGTGCCCGCGGTGCCCCGGCGTGGGGTCGGGGGCGGCGTCGAGGTGCGTCGGGCGGGCCGGAGACGAGGAGTGGCCGTGAGTGAGTCGAGGGCGGAGCGGGCGGGAGCCCCGAAGGTGACGGCCGAGTCGGAGGTCGCCGACATCTGCCGCGACCTGATTCGGATCGACACCAGCAACTACGGGGACGGCTCCGGGCCCGGCGAGCGCAAGGCGGCGGAGTACGTCGCCGAGCAGCTCGCCGAGTTCGGCGTGGAGCCGAAGATCTACGAGTCGGCGAAGGGGCGGGCCTCCACGGTCGTCCGGATCGAGGGCGAGGACCGCTCGCGGCCCGGCCTGCTGATCCACGGCCACACCGACGTGGTGCCGGCCAACGCCGCGGACTGGACGCACGACCCCTTCTCCGGCGAGATCGCCGACGGCTGCGTCTGGGGCCGCGGCGCCGTCGACATGAAGGACATGGACGCGATGACGCTCGCCGTCGTCCGCGACCGGCTGCGCACCGGCCGCAAGCCCCCGCGCGACCTGGTGCTGGCCTTCGTCGCCGACGAGGAGGCGGGCGGCACCTACGGCGCCCGCTACCTGGTCGACAAGCACCCGGAGCTGTTCGAGGGCGTCACCGAGGGCATCGGCGAGGTCGGCGGCTTCTCCTTCACCGTCAACGACCAGGTGCGCCTCTACCTGGTGGAGACGGCGGAGAAGGGCATGCACTGGATGCGCCTGACCGTCGAGGGCCGGGCCGGGCACGGCTCGATGGAGAACGACGACAACGCCATCACCGAGCTGTGCGAGGCGGTCGCCCGCCTCGGCCGGCACACCTTCCCGCTGCGGATCACCAAGACCGTCCGCGCCTTCCTGGACGAGCTGTCGGACGCCCTCGGCGTGAAGCTCGACCCGGAGAACATGGACGAGACGCTGCGGGTGCTCGGCGGCATCGCCAAGATGATCGGCACCACCCTGCGCAACACCGCCCAGCCGACCATGCTCGGCGCCGGCTACAAGGTGAACGTCATCCCCGGCCAGGCCACCGCGCACGTGGACGGGCGCTTCCTGCCCGGCTACGAGGAGGAGTTCCTGGCCGAGCTGGACTCGGTGCTCGGCCCCCGGGTCAAGCGGGAGACGCTGCACTCGGACAAGGCGATCGAGACCGGCTTCGACGGCGCCCTGGTCGAGGCCATGCAGTCGGCGCTGCAGGCCGAGGACCCGATCGCCAGGGCCGTGCCCTACTGCCTCTCCGGCGGCACCGACGCCAAGTCCTTCCAGGACCTCGGCATCCGCTGCTTCGGCTTCGCCCCGCTGCAGCTGCCGCCGGACCTCGACTTCGCCGGCATGTTCCACGGCGTCGACGAGCGGGTGCCGGTGGACGGCCTCAAGTTCGGCGTGCGCGTGCTGGACCGCTTCCTCGACGCCTGCTGACGCCGCGCTCCGACATCTGTCCGACCGGCCGACCGGCCGACTGGTCACGGCCCGCCACGGCCCGCCCCGGGACTTTCCCGGGGCGGGCCGTGCGCATGGTACGAGGGAATGATTTAGGACGTCGTCGAAAGGCTATGAAGAAACGATTCTTCCGGCTTTCCCATGGTCGTCTATCTGTTCGGATCATCACCGTTGCGAGTGGATGCGGAATCTCCTCCGTACCCCGTTCGCAGCAGTGTCGTTCACTCCTGTGTGCAGCCCGGGGGAACGGGCTGCGGAATCGACCAGGAGGACTCATGAAGGTCAAGAAGATCGCCGCCGTCGCCGCCGCCACCGGTGGTCTGGTGCTGGCCGGCGCCGGTGCGGCCTCGGCGCACGGCGCCGGCGCGCACGGTGTCGCGGCCGGCTCCCCGGGCGTGCTGTCGGGCAACCTGATCCAGGTGCCGGTGCACGTCCCGGTCAACGTCTGCGGCAACACCATCAGCGTGATCGGCCTGCTCAACCCGGCGTTCGGCAACAGCTGCGCCAACGTCTGAGCGGTGCCCGGGTGCTGATCCCGGTCTTCTGGCGCGTGCCCCCGAGCGGCGGGAATCCCGCTCGGGGGCACGTCCGTCTCCGGGTGCGGCAAGCGCCGTCGGCGTGTCCCTCACTCGATCGGATGAAGGTGCGGCGTCCGGCTCAACTTATCTCCGTACCGCTCGTTGTGCGGTGTACCGGCGAGACCCTCGTCAGGAATTCCGACTATCAGACGAATCAGGGGAGTCAATGCGACAGGTCGCAAAGAGGGGAATCCTCACCGCCGTCGCCACCGGCAGTGTGCTGGCCTCCACCGCGGGTTATGCGTACGCGGCCGGCAGCGAGGCCCAGGGGGTCGCGGCGAACTCCCCAGGTGTCGCCTCCGGCAACACGGTGCAGGCCCCGGTGGACATTCCCGTCAACGCGTGCGGCAACACCGTGAACGTGATCGGGCTGCTCAACCCGGCCTACGGCAACCAGTGCGGCAACGTCTCGCACGGCGGCGGCGGTTCGACGGGCTCGACGGGCTCGACGGATTCCTCGGGTTCGACCGGCACCGGTGGCAGCCAGGCCGGTGGATCCTCCGCGAGCGGCGGCAGCAACAACTCGCCGGGCGTGGCCTCCGGCAACACCGTGAGCGTCCCGGTCAGCGCGCCGGTCAACGCCTGCGGCAACACCGTCGACGTGGTGGGCCTGGCCAACCCCGCGTACGGCAACTCCTGCGGCAACACCCACGTCAACGAGACCCCGCCGCCGCCCACCAAGCCGGAGGAGTGCGGCTGCACCGAGACCCCGCCGCCCACCCCGCCCACCCCGCCCACGCCGCCGAAGACGCCCACCCCGCCGAAGGCGCCCGAGACGCCCGTCACCGGTACACCGCGCTCCGGCGAGGGCACCCCCGACCACCTGGCCTCCACCGGCGTCTCAGGTCTGGAGCTGATCGCCCCGGCCGGCCTCGCCCTGCTGCTGGGCGGCGGCGTGCTCTACCGCCGCTCCCGGGCCGGCGTGCGCTGACCCGACCGTCCACCGCCCCGGCCGTGCGCCCGAGGCCGTCCCGGCCACGCCGGGGCGCCCACGGGCGCATGGCCGTGTCCGGGGCCGTCCGTCCCTGTGCCCCGCGGCTCAGCGGCCGGGCCGGGGCCCCGGCGTCACCAGCTGCGGGACTGCCGGATGATCTTGCGGCGCAGGCGGACCGTCCGGCTGCCGTCCGGGTAGAGCCGCAGTCGGTCCAGCTCCCAGTGGCCGTACTCGGCGTGCTCGGTCAGCAGCTGGCGGGCCGCGTTGCGGCTCGTGCCGCGCGGCAGGCGCAGCGACTGGTACTCGTACTCGGGGGTCCGGACCAGCTTGGGTGGGGTCAAGTTCTCCTCCTGCCTCGTGCCATGGCCTGGACGCAAGCCTACGGCGTGGCACCGACGGTCGGACCCCGCGCGCGGGGCGCCCGTCGGCCTCCGCACCCCCGCCGGCGCCGCAGCGCCCTGACATGCGTTCAGTTCCGGTATGCGAGACCGATACCCCGGTGCCGGCCGGTCGATGCCGGAGGCCGTCCCTCCGTGCTGGTGGGGCTGCTCGGCGGAGGGATTTCCGGCCTGCTCGGGGCGTACGCCGGCAGGGTGCAGAAGCATACGGATCGGACATCGGGGCGGAAGTTGTCCCGAATTCGCGGGCGTAGGTGACAACCCCTGTGCGTGTGGTCACCGGGGCGGGATAGCGTCTGCACCATGTCTGATGCCGCGCAGCTCACCATCAATGAGGTACGGGCCGCCGCCGAGGCGGTCAAGGCCGCGATCGACCGGCACCTTGAGGCCGTGGCCGGCACCACCGAGGAGGGCGATCCGGCCGTGGTCGCCGCCTACGAGGATCTGGCGGCGGCAGCCATCACCTACGACCAGTTGCTGTACGAGGTCTACGACGAGGTGACCCCCTTCGAGGTGCCGGGAGACGGCGGCGACGGCGGCTATCTCGGGCCGGAGCAGCCCGAGGCGATCAGCGTGCTGATCCGCCGCGACTACCTCGTGGCCGACCCGAAGCGGCTGCGGGCCCAGGCCGAGCGGGTGGACGAATCGCTCACCCCGGGCGGCGACACCGCCGGCGGTGTGAACGCCGCGATCGGGGTGCTCTTCGGCGAGTACGAGCCGGACGAGATCGCGGCACGCTGCGAGGAGTTCGGGCTGGAGGAGGGCGACTCCACACTGTGGGTCTCCGCCGCCGAGCCCGCCGAGCCCGGCGAGTGGCTGCCCGAGCCGTTCGACGGGGCCGATCCGCAACTGCTGATCTGCCGCTTCGACGTCAGCGAGGTCTACGACGAGGACCCGGACGCCTTCGACCCGGAGGCGTGAGCGGCGGCGTGAGCGCGTGAGGGGCGGGGCCCGCAGGCCCCGCCCCTCACTCGTGCGCGGCGAGCGCTCAGGCCTCCTGGCCGGTGTGCTCGGCGAGGATCGCCCGCAGGCGGGTGGTGCGCGGCGCAGCGGGGCGCTCGGCGACCGCCTGGGCGAGCAGCGGGCCGGCCGGGTGCACCACCGAGAGGTGGCGCTCGGCGCGGCCGAAGGCCGTGTAGACCCACTGGCGGGTGAGCCCCGCGGCGGCGTCCCCGGGCACCACGACGACCGCGCCGGGCCAGCGCCGACCGACCGCCTGGTGCGCGGTGAGCGCCCAGCCGTGCCGGAGCCCGGCGACCTGCGCGGGGGACAGCGTGAGGCGGCTGCCGTCGGACAGCTCGATGTGCAGGCCGGCGCCGTCGCCGTCGAGAACCCGGCCGGGCAGGGTGGTGCCCGGGGCGGGCGACCAGGCGACGCGGTCCCCCGGGTCGAAGCCGCCGAAGGCGCCCGGGCCGGGGTTCAGCCGTGCCTTGGCCGCCGCGTTGAGCGCCCGGGTGCCGGCGCCGCCACCGTGCCCGGTGGTGATCAGCACGACCTGCTCGGCCGGGATGCCGAGCGCCCGCGGGATGGAGTCGGCGAGCAGCTGGACGGCCCGGTGGACGGCCTCGCCGGCGTCCTGGACGCCCAGCACCACGACCTCCTTGTCCGGCGCGTCGACGGGCTGCAGCTCGCCGATCGAGATGCCGGAGATCAGCTCGCCGATCGGCCCCGGGTCGGGGGTGCGGGAGGCGACGACCGGGCAGGTCTTGGCGGCGATCAGGTCGGCCAGGAACCGGCCGGGGCCGGCCGACCAGAGCTGGTTCGGGTCGCCGCTGAGCACCAGCCGGGTGCCGTCGCCGAGCGCCTCCAGCAGGGTCGCGGCCAGCTCGACGTCGAGCAGCTGGGCGTCCGGGACGACCAGCAGGTCGAGCGCGAGGGTGCCGTCCTCGGCGCGCCCGGGGCCGCCCGAGCCGAGCAGCTCGGCCAGGGTGGCCAGGCGGCCGGCGGCGGGGGAGTCGGCCAGCAGGTCGGCGAGCACGGCGCGGCCGTGGTCCGTCCAGGTGCCGGCCCAGGCGCGCAGGCCGAGGCCGTCGGCGGCGCGCAGCAGGGCGGCGACCTCGGCGCGGGAGGCCTCGCCGCCGGTGTGCGCGACCAGCGCGTCCTCGGCGACGGCGCGGATCAGCGCGGTGGCGGAGGAGGAGGGTGCGGCCGCGGCGGCGGCCTCCCAGGCGGCCGGGCCGGGGGCGGCGGGCACCTCGGTGCCGCCCTTGCCCTCGCCGGTGTCCTCGCCTTCGACGGAGTCTTCGCCGTCTTCGCCGATTTCGGCGGTGTCCTCGGTGCCCGGGAGGTCGTCGGTGCCCGGGACGAGGGTGGACTGCAGCCGGACCAGGCCCTCGCCGAGGCTCTCCTCGGCCAGCGCCAGGCGCTCCAGGGCGAGCAGGGTGCGGGTCGGCGGCTCCTCCTCGTCGCTGCCGTGGTGGCCGGGGAGCTCCTCCTGGAAGGCCATCACCCGGCCGTCCACCACGACCTCCTGCAGGGCGGCGGCCGGGTCCGGCAGGCGCAGCCGCTCCAGGCCGGTCGCGGTCTCGCCGATCTCCTGGGCGGAGTGGCCGCGGAGGGCGGCCTGCTCCAGCAGCCAGGGCACCAGGGCGGCGGCGCGGCGCGGGTCGCCCGGCCCGGCGGCGGGGCCGAGCAGGCCGCGGGCGAAGCCGTCCGCCTGCTCGGGGCGCACCCCGGGCAGCGCGAGCACGGCCCACGGGTCCTCGCGCAGCTGCTGGGCGGCGGCCTCGCCGAGGGCGGCGACGGCCGGTCCGGCCAGGTCGGCGGGGGCGCCGCCGGCGGTCAGCACCTCGGCGGCGGCCGCGAGCGCGGTGGCGCGCTGCTCGTCCGTGCGCGGCGCGGCCGGGCCGGCGGGCTCGGCGGCGGGCCCCGACGACGCCCCCGCCGCGCGGATCGCCTCGGCCAGCGCGGCGACCGCCTCGGCCTGCCGCTCCGGGGCGCTGTGCTCCGCTTGCGTCATCGATGTCTCCTCATGGCCGACGGCTCACAGCTCCGTCCAGCCCTGGTCCGGGTAGCGGTGCACCGGCGCCGAGACGTCGTCCAGCGCACCGCGGATCTCACCCGGAAGCGTAAGGGCCTCCGCCGACAGGGTTGTCTGCAGCTGGGCCGAGGTGCGCGCCCCGACCAGTGCGCTCGCCACCCCGGGCCGGTCGCGGACCCAGGCGAGGGCGACCTTGAGCGGGCTGGTGGCGAGTCCGTCGGCGGCGGTGGCGAGGGCGTCGACGATCCGCCGGGACCGCTCCCCGAGATAGGGCTGGACGATGCCGGCGTGGTACGGCGAGGCGCCGCGGGACTCCGGCGGCACACCGTGCCGGTACTTGCCGGTGAGCACGCCCCGGCCGAGCGGCGAGGAGGCGAGCAGCCCCACCCCGGCGTCCAGCGCCGCCGGGAGGACCTCGCGCTCCAGGCCGCGCTGGAGGAGCGAGTACTCGAGCTGTGCGCCGGCCAGCGGCACGCGCGCCGGGTGGCCCTGCTGCCGGCCGGCGGCCTTGGCGAGCTGCCAGCCGCTGAAGTCGCAGACCCCGGTGTACCGGGCGCGGCCGCTGGTGACGGCGATGTCGAGGGCGTGCAGGGTCTCGTCCAGCGGGGTCGCCGGGTCGTGGCCGTCGACCTGCCAGAGGTCGACGTGATCGGTGCCGAGGCGGCGCAGCGAGGCGTCGAGGGCGGCGAGCAGGTGTCCGCGCGAGGCGTCGCGGCGGCGACCGGGGCCGGGCCGGGCGCCGGCCTTGGTGGCGATGACCAGCTCGGCGCGCGGGACGAGGCTCTCGGTGAGGCGGGCGAGCAGGTACTCGGCGCCGCCGTCGGCGTACTCGTCGGAGGTGTCGACCAGGGTGCCACCGGCGTCGGCGAAGACCTTGAGCTGCTCGGCGGCCTCGTGCTCGTCGGTGTCGCGACCCCAGGTCATGGTGCCGAGGCCGAGCCTGCTCACCCTCAGGCCCGTCCTGCCGAGGTGGCGCTGTTCCATCGGGAGGGCCCCTCTGTCGTGCTGTCGTGGCTGAAAAGCGCAGGTGGGGGAGGCCCCCACGTCGGCAGAGCGTAGCGGCCGGGGTACACGGCGTGGTGGACGACCCGCGCGGTGACGTGACGCAGGACACTCCTACCGGCCAGTAGCCTTTGGTTCGGCGGCGCGGCTACCCTCGCCGCAAGGACCGAACGGAAGGCGTGGGCACGCTATGCGACTGGGCATCAACCTCGGCTACTGGGGACTCGGCATGGACGCCGACAACATCGCGGTCGCCCAGGAGGCCGACCGCCTCGGCTACTCGGTCTGCTGGGCCGCCGAGGCGTACGGCTCCGACGCGGCCACCGTCCTCAGCTACGTGGCGGCGAAGACCGAGCGGATCGACGTCGGTTCGGCGATCTTCCAGATCCCGGCCCGCACCCCCACCATGACCGCGATGACCGCGGCCACCCTGGACACCCTCTCCGGCGGCCGCTTCCGGCTCGGCCTCGGCGTCTCCGGCCCGCAGGTCTCCGAGGGCTGGTACGGCGTCAAGTTCGACAAGCCGCTGGCCCGCACCCGCGAGTACGTCGAGATCATCCGCAAGGCGATGGCCCGTGAGCGGGTCGTCCACGAGGGCGCCACCTGGACGCTGCCGCTGCCCGGCGGACCCGGCAAGCCGCTGAAGCTCACCGTGCACCCCGTCCGCGAGCACATCCCGCTGTACATCGCCGCGATCGGCCCGAAGAACCTGGAGCAGACCGGCGAGATCGCCGACGGCTGGCTCGGCATCTTCTTCGCCCCCGAGCACGCCGCGCTCTCCATCGACCCGCTGAGGGCCGGCCGCGCCAAGGCCGGACAGACCCTCGACGGCTTCGACCTCTGCCCGACCGTCGCCATCTCGGTCGGCGAGGACGTCAAGGCTGCCGCCGACGGCCAGCGCTCCTACGCCGCCCTGTACATCGGCGGCATGGGCAGCAAGGAGAAGAACTTCTACAACCAGCTCGCCCGCCGCATGGGCTACGAGCAGGCCGCCGACGAGGTCCAGGAGAGGTACCTGGCCAAGGACTACGCCGGCGCGGCCGCCGCCGTCCCGCACGACCTGATCGACGCCACCGCGCTGCTCGGCACCACCGAGCGGATCGCCGACCGGATGCAGGCCTACGCCGACGCAGGCGTCACCACGCTCACCCTCGCCCCGGCCGGGTTCACCCTGGAGGAGCGGATCACCGCCCTGCGCACCGGCGTCGAGGCCCTGGAGCGCGCCGGCCTCGCCTGACCGTCCGGGCCCGGCCGGCCACGCCCGGGGCGGTCCCCGCGACCGCCCCGGTGCGGGCCGGCGTCAGAGCCAGCCCGCCCGCTTGAAGGAGCGGTGCAGCACCCAGCAGACCAGTGCCATCAGGACCAGCGCCGCCGGGTAGCCCCAGGGCTGGTGCAGCTCCGGCATGTACTGGAAGTTCATCCCGTAGATGCCCGCGATCATCGTCGGCACCGCCGCCAGCGCGGCCCAGGCCGAGATCTTCCGCATGTCGTTGTTCTGCTGCACGCTGACCTGGGCCAGATTGGCGCTCAGGATGTCCGACAGCAGCCGGTCCAGCGCCTCGACCTGTTCGTTCGCCTTGGTCAGGTGGTCGAGCACGTCCCGCAGATAGGGCTGCAGGTCGTCGGGGACGAACGGCACGCCGCCGCGCACCAGCCGGGTCGCCGGGTCCAGCAGCGGCGCGCTGGCCCGCCGGAAGGCCACGACCTGCCGCTTGAAGGCGTAGATCCGCTCGGCGACGCCGCGCGTGCGGCCCGGCGCGAACACCTCCGCCTCCAGCTCGTCCAGGTCGGCCAGCAGCGTCGCGGACAGGTCCAGGTAGGTGTCCACCGCCAGGTCGCAGACCGCGTACAGCACCGCGGCGGGGCCCAGCTTCAGCAGCTCGGGCCGGCCCTCCAGCTCCTTGCGCAGCCCGCCCAGCGGGCTGACCTGCCCGTGCCGCACGGTGATCACGAAGGCGTCGCCGACGAAGACCAGCACCTCGCCGGTCTCCACCGAGCGGTCCGCGTCCCGGTAGCCCAGCGTCTTGACCACCGTGAACAGCGCGTCCGGGTAGACCTCCAGCTTGGGGCGCTGGTGCGCGGCCGTCAGGGCGTCCTCCACCGCCAGCGGGTGCAGGCCGAACTCGGAGGAGACCAGGTCGAGCTCCTCCGTCGAGGGCTCGTACAGGCCGATCCACAGGAAGCCGTCACCGGCGGCCCGGACGGCGTCCAGCGCGTCCGAGAAATCCGCGGGGCCCTCCACCCGGCGGCCGTCCCGGTACGTGGCGCAATCGACGATCATGCCGCCATTCTCCCGTGCCGGGGCCCGAACGGTCATCACATCCGTTGAACGCACACCCGATGGGCACCCGCGCCCCACCCGGCAGCCAGGCCGTAGGCTAAGCCGCATGCCCACGCTGCTGCTCGTCCGTCACGGCCGATCGACCGCCAACACCGCCGGCGTCCTGGCCGGCTGGACACCCGGCGTGGACCTCGACGACACCGGCCGCGAGCAGGCCGCCGGCCTGGTCGGCCGCCTCTCCGGGCTGCCCGTCGCGCACGCCGTCTCCAGCCCGCTGGAACGCTGCCGGCAGACCCTCGCCCCGCTGCTCGCCGCCCGCCCCGAACTCGGCGACCCCGCCGTCGACGAGCGGCTCGGCGAGTGCAGGTACGGCGACTGGACGGGCCGTCCGCTGCGCGAACTCGCCCAGGAGCCGCTCTGGCGCACCGTGCAGGACCACGCCTCCGCCGCCGCCTTCCCCGGCGGGGAGTCGCTGCGCGACCTCAGCCACCGCACCGTGGACGCCGTCCGCGAGTGGGACGCCAGGGTCGCCGCCGAGCACGGCGAGAACGCCCTCTGGATCGCCTGCACCCACGGAGACGTGATCAAGGCCGTGGTCGCCGACGCGCTCGGCCTGCACCTCGACCAGTTCCAGCGGATCTCCGTCGAGCCCTGCTCCGTCACCGCGATCCGCTACACCCCGCACCGCCCCTTCCTGCTGCGCCTCGGCGACACCGGCGGCCTCGGCTCGCTGGCCCCCCGGGAGGAGCCGTCCCAGGTGCCCGGCGGCGACGCCGTGGTCGGCGGGACAAGCTGACCCACCGGTCGCCGCGTCCGTGCGGCCCACGTCGTAGGGTGGCCGATGAGCCCCCGTCCGATCCCGATCCGGAGCGAGAGAGTGCCCCGTCAGGTCTACTTCTACGACCAGCCAGAGCGGTTCGTGGCCGGCACCGTCGGCGAGCCCGGATCCCGGGCGTTCTACCTGCAGGCCAGCGCCCGCGGCCGGATCACCAGCGTGCTGCTCGAGAAGGCCCAGGTGGCCGCGCTCGCCGAACGCGTCGAGGAGGTGCTCGACGAGGCGTTGCGGCGCAGCCACGGCTCGTCCGCCATCCCCGCCGTCGCCCCCGCCGAGCTGCTCGACAGCGCCCCGCTCGACCTGCCGCTGGAGCAGGAGTTCCGGGTCGGCACCATGGCGCTCGCCTGGGACAGCGTCGACGAGCGGCTCGTCGTCGAGGCCCAGGCCCTCGTCGAGGACGCCGAGGAGGACGAGAACGCCCTGTACGAGGACGACGAGAACGGCCCCGACATGCTGCGCGTCCGGCTCACCGGCGCGATGGCCCGGGTCTTCGCCAAGCGTGCCCTCGACCTGGTCGCCGCCGGCCGCAAGCCCTGCCCGTTCTGCAACCTGCCGCTCGACCCGGAGGGCCACCTGTGCCCGCGCGCGAACGGATACCGGCGCTGAGCGCGGACGGCCTCCCGGGCACCGACCCGGCCACCAGCGCCGCGCTCGCCGCCGACGTACCCACCGCCCTCGCCCTGCTGAACGGCGGCGAACTCGCCGTGCACGGCCGGCTCACCGACGCCTCCAACGCGGTGCTCTACTGCACCGTGACGCTGGACGGCACCACCGCCCCCTGCGTCTACAAGCCGGTGGCCGGCGAGCGCCCGCTCTGGGACTTCCCCGACGGCACCCTGGCCGGCCGCGAGACCGCTGCCTACGAGCTCTCCGCCGCCACCGGCTGGGCGCTGATCCCGCCCACCGTGCTGCGCGACGGCCCGGCCGGCCCCGGCATGGTGCAGCTCTGGGTCGAACCCGACCCAGCCGCCCCCGAACTGCTCGACCTGCAGGATCCGGCCGGGCCCGCGGAAGGCTGGCTGCCGATCGTCCGCGCCGAGATCGAGGGCGGCCGCACCGCCCTGCTCGTCCACCGCGACGACGAGCGGCTGCGCAGGCTCGCCGTCCTCGACGCCGTGCTCAACAACGCCGACCGCAAGGGCGGCCACTGGATATCCGCGGCCGACGGGCGGATCTACGGCATCGACCACGGCGTGACCTTCAACACCGAGGACAAGCTCCGCACCCTGCTCTGGGGCTGGGCCGAGCAGCCGCTGACCGCCGAGGCCGCCGAGGTCCTCGGACGGCTCACCGCCGACCTGCCGGGCGCCCTGGGGGACCGGCTGCGGCCCCATCTCACCGCCGCCGAACTGGATGCCGCCGCCCACCGCGTCGACACGCTCCTCAAGGCCGGCCGCCACCCGCTGCCCTCGCCGCGCTGGCCGTCGATCCCCTGGCCGCCGCTCTGACCCGACCCGTACGGCGGGGGAGGTTTCCGGCCGATCCCGACGACTGGTTAGCCTTTCAAATGATCGCCCGGTTAGAGTCGGAACCATGCATGCCTGGCCCGCCTCCGAGGTTCCCGCCCTGCCTGGTCAGGGGCTTCCCCTTCGTGTCTTCGACACCGCCACGAGCAGTGTCCGCGTGGTCGTGCCCGACGGCCCGACCGCCCGCCTGTACGTCTGCGGCATCACCCCGTACGACGCCACCCACCTGGGCCACGCCGCCACCTACAACACCTTCGACCTGGTGCAGCGGGTCTGGAAGGACGCCGGTCACGACGTCCTCTACGTCCAGAACGTCACCGACGTCGACGACCCGCTGCTCGAGCGCGCCGTCGCCACCGGGCAGGACTGGACGGAACTCGCCGCCCGCGAGACCGCCCTCTTCCGCGAGGACATGACCGCCCTGCGGATGCTCCCGCCGGCCCACTACGTCGGCGCCGTCGAGTCCATCCCGTGGATCGTCCCGCTCGTCAAGCAGCTGCTCGCGAGCGGCGCCGCCTACGAGCTGGACGGCGACATCTACTTCTCCGTCGACGCGGACCCCCGCTTCGGCGAGGTCTCCGGCCTCGACCGGGACGCCATGCTGCCGGTCTTCGCCGAGCGCGGCGGCGACCCGCAGCGCCCCGGCAAGAAGCACCCGCTGGACGCCCTGCTCTGGCTCGCCGCCCGCCCGGGCGAGCCCGCCTGGGACACCGAGCTCGGCCACGGCCGGCCCGGCTGGCACATCGAGTGCGTGGCGATCGCCCTGCAGTACCTCGGCATGTCCTTCGACATCCAGGGCGGCGGCACCGACCTCTCCTTCCCGCACCACGAGATGGGCGCCGCACACGCCCAGGTCGCCACCGGCGAGAACCCGTACGCCAAGGCGTACGTGCACGCCGGCATGGTCGCGCTGGACGGGCACAAGATGTCGAAGTCGCGCGGCAACCTGGTGTTCGTCTCCGCGCTGCGGCGCGAGGGCGTCGACCCGGCGGCGATCCGGCTCGCCCTGCTCGCCCACCACTACCGCAGCGACTGGGAGTGGACCGAGCAGGACCTCGCCCGGGCGAAGGAGCGGCTCGCCCGCTGGCGCGCCGCCGTGTCCCGGCCCGACGGTCCGTCGGCGGAGGGGATGCTCGCCGAGGTGCGGGCGGCTCTCGCCGAGGACCTGGACGCCCCGGCGGCGCTCGCCGCGGTGGACCGCTGGGCCGCCGCACAGACCGCCGACGGCGGCGAGGACATCGGCGCCCCGGGCCTGGTCTCCCGCACCGTCGACGCCCTCCTGGGCGTGGCGCTGTAGTTCGGGCGAGCCCGAGGGCAACAACCCGCTGAGGGGTAACCCATAGGGGCGCGTGGGGGAGGTGCCCCTACGCGCCCCTATGGGTTGCCCCTCAGCGGGTTGCCCCTACGTCTCGTCGGGCTTGTCGTCATCGGGCTTGTCGTCGCCGTCGTCCTCGTCCTTGTCGGGCTTGGACTCGGTGGCGTGGCCGGAGACGGGCTTCTCGCCGGTGGGGCCGAGGTTCTCGCGGCGCCGCAGGTAGCGCTCGAACTCGCGGGCGATCGCGTCGCCGGACGCCTCCGGCAGCTCGGCGGTGTCCTGGGCCTCCTCCAGCTGCTGCACGTACTCGGCGACCTCGCTGTCCTCCGCGGCCAGCTGGTCCACGCCGAGCTGCCAGGCGCGGGAGTCCTCGCCCAGCTCGCCGGGCGGGATCCGCAGGTCGAGGAGGTCCTCCAGCTTGTTGATCAGCGCCAGGGTGGCCTTGGGGTTGGGCGGCTGCGCCACGTAGTGCGGCACCGCGGCCCAGAGCGTCACGGCCGGCACCCCGGCGTGCGCGCAGGCCTCCTGCAGGACGCCGACGATCCCGGTCGGCCCCTCGTACTTGCTCTCCTCCAGGTCGAGGGTGCGGGCCAGCGCCGCGTCCGAGGTGACCCCGCTGACCGGCACCGGACGGCTGTGCGGGGTGTCCCCGAGGAGGGCACCGAGGATGACCACCAGCTCGACGCCCAGCTCGTGGGCGAAGCCGAGCAGTTCGTTGCAGTAGGAACGCCAGCGCATGCTGGGCTCGATACCGCGGACCAGCACCAGGTCCCTGGTCTTGGGCTCGTTGACCCGGACGACCGACAGGCGCGTGGTCGGCCAGGTGATCCGGCGGACGCCGCCGTCCAGCCAGATGGTCGGGCGGTTGACCTGGAAGTCGTAGTAGTCCTCGGCGTCGAGTGCCGCGAACACCTTGCCGCCCCAGGTCTCGTCCAGGTGTCCGACGGCGGCCGAGGCGGCGTCGCCGGCGTCGTTCCAGCCCTCGAAGGCGCAGATCATCACCGGGTCGATCAACTCGGGAACGTCCTCCAGCTCGATCACCCAGCGTCTCCCTCCGTCGACCGGTGCCGCCCCCCTCCCGGCCCGCGGACCGGTGGCCGGCTGCCGGCCAGTCGAACCTCGCGTGGAACGCCCCGTTCCACGGTCCCTACCTGCCCAGCCTACGGGCTTTGATGCCTTCCCAGGCCGGAGTGGGAAGCCTATCCGAGCGCGGCCGCCGACACGCTCGGCAGGTAGCCGCCGGACTGTCCGGCGGCCCTGGGGTGGTACGACTCCCAGAGCGGCAGGGTGATCGGGTGGATCCACTCGTCGGCGCCGCCCCGGCAGACGCCGTGGCCGTCGAAGGCCGTCCGGACGTCGGCGAAGCGGAAGCCCTGCTTCACGGCTTGACGCTCGATCAGGTCGTCCGCGGCGTCGGTCAGCGCGTTGAAGCGGGCCCGGCGGGCCGCGGTGCCGATCAGGCAGGTGTCGGCGGTGCCGAGCATGCGCGGGTAGCCGGTGACCACCACGCGGGCGGCGGGGGCCTCGGCGTCCAGGGCGCGGTACAGCGTGTCGAGGCGGCCCGGGAGCTCCTCGCGCAGCCGCCGCTCGGATTCGTCCAGGACGCTGTCGCAGTACGCGTCGGTGGTGAGCGGCTGTAGGCAGGCGATCACGGCGTCGCCGAAGCCGAGGTCGTTCCCGCCGACGGTGAGGGTGACGAGGGTGGCGTCGGCGGGCACTCTCGGCACCTGGTCGCGCTCCACGTCGGCGGTGGTCGCGCCGTCGCAGGCGGCGAAGAGGAAGTCGGCGGGCCCGTTCGCGGCCCGCCAGAGCTCCGGGTAGGAGCGGGTGGAGCGGTGGCAGGCGGCGCTCACCGGGTCGTAGGCCCCGGCGCCGACACCGGCGGCGTAGGAGTCGCCCAGCGCTGCGTAGCGGGGCGCGGGAGCGGCCCCGGCCGGGGCGGCGGCGGGGAGCAGGAACAGGGGAGCGGCGGCGAGGGCGGCGAGCGGCTTGGGGCGCACGGGGACTCCGGTTCGGGCGCGGGACGGGCGTCGGGTGACGCTGCGTCACGCATGGTAGTCATCCGCATGCGAAAAGCGACGATGGCAAGCTCTGCAAATTCACGCAAGTGGTTTGCGCTTTCTGCCGTACACTCGCAGCCATGACACGACGACTTGCCGAAGTGGCCAAGAAGGTCGGGGTGAGCGAGGCCACCGTCAGCCGGGTGCTGAACGAGAAGCCCGGCGTCTCCGAGGCGACCCGGGCCGCGGTGCTGACCGCGCTCGACGTGCTCGGGTACGAGCGGCCCACCCAGCTGCGCGGCGAGCGGGCCCGCCTGGTCGGCCTCGTCCTGCCGGAGCTGCAGAACCCGATCTTCCCCGCGTTCGCCGAGGTGGTCAGCGGTGCGCTGGCCGGCCAGGGCTTCACGCCGGTGCTCTGCACCCAGACCGCCGGGGGCGTCTCCGAGGCGGACTACGTGGACCTGCTGCTGGAGCAGCACGTCTCCGGCATCGTGTTCTTCGGCGGTCTGTACGCCCAGGGCGACGCCCCGCACGAGCACTACGACCGGCTCGCCGAGCGCAGCCTGCCGACGGTTCTGCTGAATGCGGCGATCGAGGACCTGGACTTTCCCCGGGTCTCCTGCGACGACGCGGTCGCCGTCGAGCAGGCCGTCGGCCACCTGCAGCAGTTGGGCCACCGCAAGATCGGCCTGGTGCTCGGCCCGGCCGACCACGTGCCCTCGCAGCGCAAGCTGGCGGCGGCCCGTGCGGCGCTGGCCAAGGCCGGTCTGGAGCTGCCGGACCTGCACGTGGAGCAGGCCCTGTTCTCCCTGGAGGGCGGGCAGGCGGCGACCACCCGGCTGCTTCGCCAGGGCGTCACCGGTGTCGTCTGTGCGAGCGACCCGCTGGCCCTCGGCGCGGTCCGCGCGGTGCGCCGGGCCGGCCTCTCGGTGCCCGGCGACGTGTCGGTGATCGGGTACGACGACTCCTCGTTCATGATGTGCACCGACCCGCCGCTGACCACGGTGCGCCAGCCCATCGAGGCGATGGGCCGGGCGGCGGTGGAGCTGCTGGTGGGCGAGATCGCCGGGGTCAAGGTGACCCACGACGAGCTGCTCTTCGAGCCGGAGCTGGTGGTCCGCGGGTCCACCGCCCCGATGCGGGAACGGAGCTGACGATCCGGGACGGAGTCCCGCGCGTCACCCCCTGACGAACCGCCGGAACCAGGGCGGGCACTTCGGTGCCCGCCCTTTTCCGTGCGCCCGCGTGCGGTGCGATCCGTTGACATGCCTGTAGCACCTCTGTAACTCTTGGCTGCCATCGCGCAAAACTCAAACAGATCAACGTCATATTCGCGATTCCTCCTGCAGTGTTCTGCAGTCCTTCTGCAACTTCCCCCCACGAAGGCAGGACCCCATGGGAATCTCGCGCCGCTCGCTCCTCCTGACGGCCGCGGCCGCCTCCACGGCCGGCCTGCTGCCGACCCCGTCCGCCCGCGCGGCCGGCAGTCCGCCGGGGGACGTCGTCGGCAAGATCACCGTCGGCTACCAGGGCTGGTTCGCCTGTCCCGGGGACGGCGCCCCGATCAACGGCTGGTGGCACTGGTCGCAGGACTGGTCGCACGCGCCGTCCCCCGCCGACAACGCGCTCCGCGCCTGGCCGGACATGCGCGAGTACACCGCCGGCTACCGCACCGCCTACAGCCCGCTCGGCGACGGCACCCCCGCCGCGCTGTTCTCCTCCTACGACCAGCAGACCGTCGACACGCACTTCCGCTGGATGCGCGAGTACGGCTGCGACACCGCCGCCCTCCAGCGGTTCAACCCCAACGGCCGGAAGTTCTACGTGATGTACGACGTCAGCGGCTGGACCTCGATGCAGGAGGAGATCAAGGCCGACTGGACGAACCGGATGTCCCGGCACACCGCCTCACCGGCGTACGCCCGGCAGAACGGCATGCCGGTCGTCGGCATCTGGGGCTTCGGCTTCGACGACGCCAACCACCCCTGGAGCCCGGCCGCCTGCCTGGACGTCATCAGCTGGTTCCGGGCCCGCGGCTGCTACCTGATGGGCGGGGTGCCGACCTACTGGCGCACCGGCGCCAACGACTCCCGGCCCGGCTACCTCGACGTCTACCACGCCTTCCACATGCTCTCGCCGTGGATGGTCGGCCGGATCGGCACCGCCGCCGACTCCGACCGGTTCCTCGCCGACGTGCAGCAGGGCGACCAGGCCGAGGTCCTCGGCTCCACCGACGGCACCGCCTTCACCACCCTGGCCGGCGCCGCCGGGTACCGCTTCGACCCGGCCACCGGCAACACCGCCGCGCTCACCCTGCCCGCCGCCGCGCAGACCCGGTACGTCCGGCTGCAGTTCACCGGCAACACCGGCTGGCCGGCCGGGCAGCTCTCCGCGCTGCAGGTCCTCGCCCAGTAGCGCCCGCCCCGCGCAGCCGCGCGGGAGAACGGAACCACGACAGACCTCGGGCCGCCGCACACGCCGTCGGCCCGATCCGGGGCGTGCCCCGGCGCGCCCCGAGGGGTGCTCGCGCGGCGGAGCCGGGGCTCCCACGCCGCGCACCGCCATGAGATCCGAGACAGAGGGACGCCATGAGATCCAAGCGCACACTGCCGCGGCCGATCGCCGCGACGGTCGCGACCGGACTGCTGCTGATGGTCATCGGGCCGGTCGTACCGGCCCATGCCGCCGGCGGTCCGAACCTCGCGGCCGGCAAGACCGTGACCGCGAGCAGCTCCACCGGTGTCCAGGTGGTCGGCAACGTCAACGACGGCAGCCAGGACAGCTACTGGGAGTCGACCAACAACGCGCTGCCGCAGTGGGTCCAGGTCGACCTCGGCAGCCCCACCGCCATCGACCAGGTGGTGCTGAAGGTGCCCGCGAGCTGGGGCTCCCGGGACGAGACCCTGACCGTGCTGGGTTCCACCGACGGGGCGAACTTCTCCACCGTCCTCGGCTCCGCCGCCCAGTCCTTCGACCCGGGCAGCGGCAACACCGTCCGGCTCAACTTCGCCTCCACCACGACCCGTTTCGTCCGGGTCAGCGTCACCGCCAACACCGGCTGGCCGGCCGCCCAGATCTCCGAGCTGGAGGTGTACGGCTCCACCAGCGCCTCCGGCAACCTCGTCCGCTCGGTCAGCGCCAGCAGTTCCAACGCGCCGTACTCGGCGAACAACGCGGCCGACGGCAACACCGGCACCTACTGGGAGAGCGCCAACAGCGCCTTCCCGCAGTGGTACCAGGCCGACCTCGGCTCGGCCGTGCCGGTCAACAAGGTGGTGCTGCGCCTGCCGTCCGGCTGGGAGAGCCGCAGCGAGACCCTGAAGGTGCAGGGCTCCACCGACGGCACCAACTTCACCGACCTGGTCGCCTCCGCCGCGTACACCTTCAACCCGGCCACCGGGAACAGCGCGACGATCAACCTCGGCACGACCACCGCCCGGTACGTGCGGCTCTCGTTCACCGCCAACAGCGCCTGGCCGGCCGCCCAGCTCTCCGAGTTCGAGGTGTACGGCCCGAGCACCGGCGACACCCAGGCGCCCGGTGCGCCCGGCGGCCTGGCGTACACCCAGCCCGCCTCCGGCCAGATCAAGCTGACCTGGAACGCGGCCACCGACAACGTCGGCGTCACCGGCTACGACGTCTACGTCAACGGCGAGCTGCTGACCAGCGTCGCCGGCAACGTGCTGACCTACACCGACAGCCGGGCGGACAGCGCGACCGTCTCCTACTACGTCAAGGCGAAGGACGCGGCCGGCAACCAGTCGGCGGCCAGCAACACCGTCACCCGCACCGGCCAGAGCGGCGACACCCAGGCGCCCAGCGCGCCCGGCGGCCTGGCCTACACCCAGCCAGCCTCCGGCCAGATCAAGCTGACCTGGACGGCGGCCGGCGACAACGTCGGCGTCACCGGCTACGACGTCTACGCCAACGGATCGCTCCGGGCCGGCGTCGGCGGCTCGGTGCTGACCTACACCGACACCCAGCCGGACACCGCGACCGTCTCGTACTACGTGAAGGCCAAGGACGCGGCGGGCAACCAGTCCGACTCCAGCAACACGGTGATCCGCACCGGCCAGCCCGGCGGCAACGGCACCAACCTGGCCGCGGGCAAGCCGATCACGGCCAACTCCTCCGTCTACACCTTCGTGGCGACCAACGCCAACGACAACGACGTGACCAGCTACTGGGAGGGCGCGGGCGGCAGCTACCCCAACACCCTCACCGTGGCGCTGGGTTCGAACGCCGACACCCAGCAGGTGGTGCTGAAGCTCAACCCGGCCGCCGCCTGGGGCGCCCGCACCCAGACCGTCGAGGTGCTGGGCCGCGAGCAGAGCAGCTCCACCTTCACCACCCTGGTCGCCGCCAAGCCGTACGGCTTCGACCCGGCCTCCGGCAACACGGTGACCATCCCGGTCACCGCACGGGTCGCCGACGTCCAGCTGAAGATCACCGGCAACACCGGCGCCAGCGCGGGCCAGGTCGCCGAGTTCCAGGTGGTCGGTGTGCCGGCCCCCAACCCGGACCTGACCGTCACCGGCACCACCGTCGCCCCGGCCAACCCGGTGGAGACCGACGCCCTGACCCTCGCCACCACGGTGAAGAACCAGGGCAGCGCGGCCGCCGCGGCCACCTCGGTCAACCTGTACCTGGGCTCCACCAAGGTCGGCACCGCCCAGGTCGGCGCGCTCGCCGCGGGTGCCTCCAGCACCGTCAACGTGAGCGTCCCGGCGCAGAACGCGGGCAGCTACCAGCTCTCCGCCAAGGTCGACGAGGCCAACGCCGTCATCGAGCAGGACGAGACCAACAACACCTGGACGGCCGCGAACAACCTGGTCGTCAACCAGGTCGCCAGCTCCGACCTGATCGCCTCCCCGGTCTCCTGGTCGCCGTCCAACCCGGCCGCCGGCAACACGATTGACTTCTCGGTGGCGATCAAGAACCAGGGCACCTCGGCCGCCGCCTCCGGCGCGCACGGCGTCACCCTGACCGTGCTCGACACCCAGGGCAACACGGTCAAGACGCTGACCGGCTCCTACAGCGGCGCGATCGCCCCCGGCGCCACCACCTCCCCGGTCTCGCTGGGCAGTTGGACGGCCGTCAACGGCAAGTACACGGTGCGGACGGTCATCGCCACCGACGCCAACGAGCTGCCGGTCAAGCAGGCCAACAACACCGGCAGCCAGGGCCTGTACATCGGCCGCGGTGCCAACATGCCGTTCGACACCTACGAGGCCGAGGACGGCGTGCTCGCCGGCGGGGCGACCGTGGTCGGCCCGAACCGCACCATCGGCGACCTGGCCGGCGAGGCCTCCGGCCGCAAGGCCGTGACGCTCAACTCGACCGGCTCCTCGGTGGAGTTCACCACCAAGGCGGCCACCAACACGCTGGTCACCCGGTTCTCCATCCCGGACAGCGCGAGCGGCGACGGCACCAACGCCACCCTGAACGTCTACGTCGACGGCACCTTCCTCAAGGCGATCGACCTGACCTCCAAGTACGCCTGGCTGTACGGCAGCGAGACGGCGCCCGGCAACTCGCCCGGCTCCGGCGGCCAGCGCCACATCTACGACGAGGCCAACCTGCTGCTCGGCACGACCGTGCCGGCCGGTCACAAGATCAAGCTGCAGAAGGACTCGGCCAACACCAGCCAGTACGCGATCGACTTCGTGAGCCTGGAGCAGGCCACCCAGATCGCCAACCCGGACCCGGCGAAGTACGTCGTCCCGACCGGCTTCACCCACCAGGACGTGCAGAACGCCCTGGACAAGGTCCGGATGGACACCACCGGCAGCTACGTCGGCGTCTACCTGCCCGCGGGCAACTACGAGACCGCGAACAAGTTCCAGGTCTACGGCAAGGCGGTCAAGGTCGTCGGCGCCGGCCCCTGGTTCACCCGGTTCTACGCGCCGTCGAGCCAGAGCAACACCGACGTCGGCTTCCGTGCCGAGGCCACCGCGAACGGCTCGACCTTCTCGGGCTTCGCCTACTTCGGCAACTACACCTCGCGGATCGACGGCCCCGGCAAGGTGTTCGACTTCTCCAACGTCGCGAACATCACGATCGACAACATCTGGACCGAGCACATGGTCTGCATGTACTGGGGTGCCAACACCGACAACATGCGGATCACCAACTCGCGCATCCGCAACACCTTCGCCGACGGCATCAACATGACCAACGGCTCCACCGACAACCTCATCTCGAACAACGAGGCGCGGGCCACCGGTGACGACTCCTTCGCGCTGTTCTCCGCGATCGACGCCGGCGGCGCCGACGAGAAGAACAACGTCTTCGAGAACCTCACCACCATCCTGACCTGGCGCGCGGCGGGCATCGCGGTGTACGGCGGCTACGCCAACACCTTCCGCAACGTCTACATCGCGGACACCCTCTGCTACTCCGGTGTCACCATCTCGTCGCTGGACTTCGGCTACCCGATGAACGGCTTCGGCGCCTCGCCCACGACGAACCTGCAGAACATGACGATCGTCCGGTCCGGCGGCCACTTCTGGGGCCAGCAGGTCTTCCCGGCGATCTGGGTCTTCTCGGCCTCCAAGATCTTCCAGGGCATCCGCGTGAGCGACGTCGACATCGTCGACCCGGCCTACAGCGGCATCATGTTCCAGACCAAGTACACCGGAAGCCAGCCGGAGAACCCGGTGAAGGACACCGTCTTCACCAACATCTCGATCACCGGCGCCAAGAGGAGCGGCGACGCCTTCGACGCCAAGTCCGGCTACGGCATCTGGGCCAACGAGATGCCGGAGGCGGGCCAGGGCCCGGCGGTGGGTGAGGCGGTCTTCAACAACCTCACCATGAGCGGCAACGCCAAGGACATCCAGAACACCACGTCCACGTTCAAGATCACCGTCAACCCGTAGCGACTGCGCAAACAAAGCGGGGCGGGCGCCCTTCGGCCCGCCCCGCCTCGGCGTTCCCGGGGGCCGCTTGCGGGCCCTGCGGCACGCGTCGGCGCCCCGCTGCGCAACCCGGCGTCACCAGGGGCGGTACGGGCCTCCGCGGCCCACGCGGCGGCCTTGCGGAGGGTGGTGCGCAGGCCAGGGCGGGGGGCGGGTGTCAGTGTCGACGCGCGAACCTGCAAGCATTGAGTCGCATTTTTGCGAAAACTCGTCGACATCTTGTGGGCATCTGTCGCGGCTGGTTAAGTAGTCGACACCAGCCGGCGCTGCTGCCAGACGCAGCGACCGAGCCTCGGCCTTGCACGCTTCCCCGGCTCCCGGACGTCTTCCGGGGCCGGCCCCCCCACCGGAAATCCACGGGCACCCCCGCGCCCAGGCGCAGCCCGCACGTGCTTGAAAGGGTCCATCCGCATGACCAGAGACCGGCTCCTCCGCAGAACCGTCGCGCTCGCCGCCGCCGCGGGCCTCGCCCTCACCGCGGCCGCGTGCTCCTCCGGCTCCGACACCGGCAACTCCGGGGACTCCGGTAAGCCCGCGGCCGGCGCCACCCTCGACCCGAACACCAAGGTCACCATCAGCATCGACTGCCAGCCGCCGACCACCAAGCCGGCCGAGCGCAAGCAGTGGGCCGAGGACGTCGCGGCGTTCACCAAGCTCTACCCGAACGTCACCATCAGCGCGAAGGACGCCTCCCCCTGCGAGGAGCCGGCCTCCTTCACCGCGCAGCTCAAGGGCAAGACCCAGCCGGACGTCTTCTACACGTACTTCACCGACCTGGACCAGGTGCTCGACGCCGACCAGGCCGAGGACATCTCGCAGTACGTCAACGCGCAGACGGTGCCCGCGCTGGGGGACATCGACCCGTCGGTCATGAAGACCCTGACCTCGGAGGGCAAGCTCTACGGCCTGCCCACCACCAACTACAAGATGGGCCTGCTGTACAACCGCAAGCTCTTCAAGCAGGCCGGCCTCGACCCCGAGAAGCCGCCGACGACCTGGGCCGAGGTCCGGGAGGCCGCCAAGAAGATCGCGGCGCTCGGCAACGGCGTCAACGGCTACGGCGACTACAGCGCCACCAACCAGGGCGGCTGGCACTTCACCGCCGAGCTCTACGGCCTCGGCGGCTCGATGACCACCGAGGACGGCAAGAAGGCCGCCTTCAACACGCCCGAGGGCAAGCAGGTCCTGCAGAACCTGTACGACATGCGGTGGACCGACAACACCATGGGCGCCACCCAGAGCCTCAAGTGGCCCGACCTGATGACCCAGATGTCGACCGACAAGCTGGGCATGTACGTCGGCGCGCCGGACGACATCACCTACATGGTGCAGACCCTCAAGGGCACCTACGAGGACTACGGCATGGGCCCGATGCCCGGCGGCAAGGGTGCCCTGCTCGGCGGTGCCGACTACATGTTCAAGAAGGGCTCCACCCCGGACCAGATCAAGGCCGGCATCGCCTGGGTCAACTTCAAGTGGCTGTCCATGGGCAAGGGCCAGTTCGACTACGCCCGCACCAAGGCCGACGGCCTGCCGGTCGGCCTGCCGCAGCCCTTCCTGTTCGGCGGCGCCACCCTGGACGCCGACAACAAGGCCAAGGCCGCCAGTGCCACCGTCCCGGTGCAGAACTACGCGCCGTACCTGGCCACCGCGGTGCCCGGCAAGACCGAGCCCGCCAACGCCCAGCAGATCTACAAGGTCCTCGACGGCGCCGTCTCCGCCGTCCTGACCGACAAGAACGCCAACGTCGACAAGCTGCTCTCGGACGCCGAGAGCCAGGTCAATCAGGTGCTGGCCAACCTCCAGTGACGGCCGGTGGGGGCCGGCCGGGCGGGCCGGCCCCTACGCACGCCCGAGCCACACCCTCCGACCGACCAGGAGTAACCCCCATGGCAGCGATCAGTGTCTCCGCCCGCCGGAAGTCCGAGCCACCGGCGCAGGCCAACCCCCCGCAGGGCCGCGCCGCCCTCCGTCAGCGCCTCCGCAGGCACCTCACCGGCCATGGCTTCCTGCTCGGTGCCCTGCTCTGCTTCGCGTACTTCTCGTGGTACCCGATGGTCCGCGAAGTGATCATGAGCTTCCAGAAGACCAAGCGCGGCAGGACGACCTGGGTCGGCACGGAGAACCTGGACCGCATCTTCGCGGACCCGGACTTCTGGCACGCCTGGCGCAACACCCTGCTGTTCACCGTGCTCGCGCTGGTGCTCGGCTTCGCGGTGCCCTTCGTGGTCGCGGTGCTGCTCAACGAGCTGCGGCACGCCAGGGCCTACCTCCGCGTCCTGGTCTACCTGCCGGTGATGCTCCCGCCGGTCGCCTCGGTGCTGCTCTTCAAGTACTTCTACGACCCGGGCTACGGCCTGTTCAACGCGATCCTCAAGTCGCTCCACCTGCCGACCTCGGCCTGGCTCAACTCGCCCACCACGTCCATGCTCTCCGTGGTCATCGCGGCGACCTGGATGAACATGGGCGGCGCCACCCTGATCTACCTGGCCGCCCTGCAGGGCATCCCGGGCGAGCTGTACGAGGCGGCCGAACTCGACGGCGCCGGCCTGCTGCGCCGGATCTGGCACGTCACCATCCCGCAGACCCGGCTGATCCTCTCGCTGCTCCTGCTGCTGCAGGTCGTCGCCACCATGCAGGTGTTCGTCGAGCCCTACCTGCTGACCGGCGGCAACGGCCCGCAGAACTCGACGCTGACCGTCGTCAACCTCATCTACCAGTACGCCTTCAGCTTCAACAACTACGGCAGCGCCTCTGCGCTCGGCCTGGTCATGCTGCTCGTACTCGCCGGCTTCTCCGCGCTCTACGTGCGCCTGAGCCGCACCAACGACTAGGACGGGAGCCCCGCCATGGCAGACACCTCGACCCGTACCCTGATCTCCGAGACGCAGCTGAACCGCCCGCTCGGCAAGGCGGTCTACCGGACCGTCCTCGTCCTGGTGGTGGCCGGCTTCACCCTGGTCTTCCTCGGCCCGCTGTACTGGCTGGTGACCGGCGGTCTGAAGTCCACCCAGGAGGTCATCCAGAACCCGCCGACGTTCTTCCCGCAGCAGATCCACACCGACACGTACACCGAGGCGTGGTCCAAGCTCAACATGGGCCGGCTGCTGTTCAACACGCTGTACTACGCCTTCGGTGCGCTCGCCTTCCAGCTGGTCTTCGACGTGGCCGCGGCCTACGCGCTCTCGAAGCTGCGGCCGATCCTCGGCAACGTGATCCTGGGCATGATGCTGGCGACGCTGATGATCCCGTCCACCGTGCTGATCGTCCCGCAGTACCTCACGGTGCTGGATCTGCCGCTGCTGCACCTCAACCTGGTCAACACGCCGTGGGCGATCTGGCTGCCCACCGTCGCCAACGCCTTCAACATCTTCCTGCTGAAGCGCTTCTTCGACTCGGTGCCGGAGGAACTGCTGGCC
This sequence comes from Kitasatospora sp. NPDC085879, assembly GCF_040686255.1. Lineage (NCBI taxonomy): Bacteria > Bacillati > Actinomycetota > Actinomycetes > Kitasatosporales > Streptomycetaceae > Kitasatospora > Kitasatospora sp. NPDC085879. The sequence continues at coordinate 25,810 of NZ_JBFBJZ010000014.1, forward strand.
GCCGCCGCCATCGACGGGGCGACCCCGCTGCGGGCGCTCTGGTCGATCGTGCTGCCGATGTCCCGGCCGATCCTCGGCGTGGTCTCCATCTTCGCCGTGGTGAACGTCTGGAAGGACTTCCTGTGGCCGCTGCTGGTGCAGCCGGACCCGAAGAACCAGCCACTCAACATCGGCATCAACTCGCTCTCCATCGGCGTGCCGCAGAACGTGGTGATCGCCGCCCTGGCCATCGCCTCGGTGCCGACGATCGTGTTCTTCCTGATCTTCCAGCGAAACATCATGGCCGGCCTGACCTCGGGCGGGCTCAAGGGCTGACGGCCCGTCATTTCTCGAAAGGACCAACCACCGTGGTACAGCAGCCCGACCGCCGGGACTGGTGGCGCGACGCGGCGATCTACCAGGTCTACCCGCGCAGCTTCGCCGACGGCAACGGCGACGGCACCGGTGACCTGGCGGGCATCCGCGCCCGGCTCCCGTACCTCGCCGAACTCGGCTTCGACGCCGTCTGGTTCAACCCCTGGTACCCCTCCCCGCTGAAGGACGGCGGCTACGACGTCGCCGACTACCGGGCCATCGACCCGGTGTTCGGCTCCCTGGAGGAGGCCGAGAAGCTCATCGCGGAGGCCCGCGACCTCGGCATCCGCACCATCGTCGACATCGTGCCCAACCACGTGTCCGACCGGCACCCGTGGTTCCGTGCGGCGCTCGCGGCCGGCATCGGCAGCCCCGAGCGGGAGCTCTTCCACTTCACCGAGGGCCGCGGCGAGCACGGCGAACTGCCGCCCAACGACTGGACGTCGGAGTTCGGCGGCTGCCCGTGGACGCGGATCGAGGACGGGCAGTGGTACCTCCACCTGTTCGCCACCGAGCAGCCCGACCTCAACTGGGCGCACCCGCTGGTGCGGCGGGAGCACGAGGAGATCCTGCGCTTCTGGTTCGACCGCGGCGCGGCCGGCGTGCGGATCGACTCGGCCGGCCTGCTGACCAAGGAGCCCGGCCTGCCCGACTTCGAACTCGGCGTCGACACCCACCCGTACGTCGACCGCGACGACCTGCACGAGATCTACCGCGCCTGGCGGGCGATCGCGGACTCCTACGAGGAGCCGCGCGTGCTGATCGGTGAGATCTGGGTGCCGGACACCGAGCGGTTCGCCCGCTACCTGCACCCGGACGAGCTGCACACCGCCTTCAACTTCGACTTCCTGGCCCGCCCGTGGGAGGCCGCCGAGCTGCGCGCCTCGATCGACGGCACGCTCGCCGCGCACGCCCCGGTCGGGGCCCCCGCCACGTGGGTGCTCGCCAACCACGACGTGACCCGCACGGTCACCCGGTACGGCCGCGAGGACACCCGCTTCCGGTTCGCCGCCAAGCGCTTCGGCACCCCGACCGACCTGGATCTCGGCCTGCGCCGGGCCCGTGCCGCGGCCCTGCTCTCACTGGCCCTGCCCGGCTCGCTCTACCTCTACCAGGGCGAGGAACTCGGCCTGCCCGAGGTGGAGGACCTGCCGCTCGCCAGCCTGCAGGACCCGATGCACGTCCGCTCCGGCGGCACCGACCCGGGCCGCGACGGCTGCCGCGTCCCGATCCCGTGGTCCGGCACCCTCCCGCCGTACGGCTTCGCGTCCGACGGCGCCGAGCCCTGGCTGCCGCAGCCGGCCGGCTGGGGCCCGCTCACCGTGGCGGCGCAGACCGGGGACCCGGACTCGATGCTGGAGCTCTACCGGGCCGCCCTGGGGATCCGCCGGGCGCGGATCGGCGGCGGCTTCGACTGGCTGCCGTCCGCCCCCGAGGTGCTGGCCTTCCGGCGGGCGGACGGCTTCGGCTGCCTGGTGAACCTCGGCGAGCAGCCGGTGCCGCTGCCCGGGGCGGCGCGTCCGGTGCTCGCCAGCGGCCCGCTCACGGACGGCGGAGTGCCGTCCGACACCGCGGTGTGGTGGGAGTTCCTGGACACTCGTCTATGATTGCTGGACAGCTGTCCATGAAATCGGAGTGATCCATGCATACGGTGGCGAACGTCCTGGTCGGCCTGGTGGCCGCGCTGCACGCGTACTTCCTGGTTCTGGAGATGTTCCTCTGGGAGCGCCCCCCGGGGCGGAAGCTCTCCGGCTTCGACGCCGCCCTCGCGAGGGCCACCGCGCCGCTCGCCGCCAACCAGGGCCTCTACAACGGCTTCCTGGCGGCCGGCCTGGTCTGGGGCCTGATCGCCGCCGACCCCGTGGGCCACGACGCCCAGGTCTTCTTCCTGGGCTGCGTCGTGGTGGCCGGCCTGTACGGCGCCGCCACCGCGAACCGGCGGATCCTGCTCGCCCAGGCCCTGCCCGGCGCCGTCGCCCTCGCCGCCGTGCTGGCCGCCGGATGAACGATCCCCGCGCCGAACGCAGCAGGGCCGCGCTGCGCGGCGCACTGCTCGCCGAGTGCGGGGAGCGGCCGCTCTCGGAGCTGAGCGTGTCGGCCGTGGTCCGCCGCGCGGGCCTCGGCCGGGCGACCTTCTACCTCCACTACGAGGACCTGCGGGCGCTCGCCGTCGACGCCTGCGGGGAGGTGGTCGAGCGGGCCGTCGACGCGCTGCACGACTGGCGCGGCCCGGTCGACCCGATGGCGCCGCCCGCGGCACTCATCGCCTTCCTGGCGGACGCCGCCGGGCACGCCGCGCTCTACCGGGCCCTGCTCGACCCGGGCGGCGGCGGCCCGCTCGGCGACCTCATGCACCTGCGGCTGCGCGAGCGCAGCCGCGCCGAGCGCGAACGGGCCGGCGCCCCGCACGCCGACACGGTGGCCTCCGCCGTCGCCGCCGCCTTCACCGGCCTGCTGGCCGACTGGCTGCACGGCCTGATCACCGCAGACCCGCCCGCGTTCGCCGGCCGGGTGTGGCGGCTGCTGATCGCCCTGCACAGGACGCCGCTGGACGGATAGCAGACACCCAGGGGCGCGGTCCCCGTGCCCCTGGGTGCATCCGGCGTCGGAGCCGAGCCTCAGACCGCCGCCGTGCGGAGACGGGCGGCGGAGCGGCCGAGCCGGACCGCCGCGACGGGGGGAAGGCAGCAGCCCAGCACCAGGGCGGCGAGGACGGCGGCCGGGGTCAGTCCGGCCGAGGACGCGGCGAAGGTGGCTGCGGCCAGCGGTGTGACCGCGATCGGCGAGAGGAGGAGCAGGGTCGCCTGCTTCTTCTCCCGCCGGGCCCACTGCGGGGACTTCCAGACCCGGACGAGCGCGGTGATGCCGGCGGCCAGTGCGAGCAGCGGGCCGACGGCCGGCACGAGCGTGAGCGGCAGCGGAAGGACCGCGAGGGCCAGGGTGACGGTCGTGCGGGCACCGGTCTCCGGCTCGGGGCGCGCCTGCCCCGACTCGTCGAGCGCGGCGCCGGCGACCTGCTGCGGGCTGCCCAGCCCGTCCAGGACCTGCCGCACCGCGTCGTCGTCCGCGGAGCCGTGCTCCGCCAGCGCGACCTCGACGTGTTCGCGCAGGTCCGCCAGCAGTTCGCGGCGGCGCTCCGCGGGCAGCGCGGCGGTGAGCCGGGTGACCTCGTCGAGGTAGTCGCGGACCAGCGGGTGCTCGATGGGCGTGTTCACGGGTTCTCTCCGGGGTCGAGGATGTGGTCGACGGCCGTGCGGAAGGCGGGCCACAGCGAGGTGAACTCCTCCAGCGCGCCGCGGCCTGCGGCGGTCAGGGTGTAGTAGCGGCGCGACGGGCCGCTGTCGGAGTCGCGCAGGAAGGTGTCCGCGAGCCCGGCGCGGCGCAGGCGGGACAGCAGGGGGTAGATCGTGCCCTGGCTGGTCGCCAGCGTCGGGAACCGGCCGAGCTCCTGCAGCAGCTCCACGCCGTAGCGCGGGCCGTCCCGCAGCAGCGCCAGCACGCAGTACTCCAGCACCCCCTTGCGCAGCTGGGTGGCCACCGATCCGTCCGGCGCACCGGCACCCTCGGTGTGTGTCATACCAGGTACCATGCACAGCAAGATAGCATGCCGTGCAAGGCCGATCCCGGACCTTCGGATCCCGGACCCTCGGGGGCTGATCGCTACGGCAGGTTGCGGGCGTAGATCCAGTCCAGCCCGTCCTCGCCGATCTCGTCGAGGTGGGCGGCACGGGTCAGGCCCGCCTTCAGGGCGACCCGCTGGGAGGCCGCGTTGTCGGGGCGGATCCGGGCGATCAGCGGCAGCCCGGGCAGCTCCCGGCCGGCCCACGCGACCACCGCCGTCGCGGCCTCGCCGGCCACGCCCCGGCCCCAGCACGCCGGGTCGAAGCGGTAGAAGAGGTTGAGCCCGCGCATGCCGCTCAGCGTCGTCGGCTTCACCCCGCAGAAGCCGAGCGGCTGCTCGTCGCCGTGCCCCCGGACGACCCAGTAGCCGTAGCCGTTGCGCCGCCACCGCTCGTCCCAGCGGCGAAACAGCCACTCGGCCTCGGCCCTGGTGCGCAGCGCGTCGGAGGGGTTGTGCCGGCAGGTCCGCGGGTCGCGGTGGACGGCGAGGATCGCCGCCACGTCCGCGGGCACCGGCCGGCGCAGGACGAGGTGATCTGTCGTCAGTTCCGCTGCGCCCAGGGCCGGTTCGGTCATGGCCGCAGCCTAACCCGGGCCGCCGTCAGCGGCACCAGCCCCGGCGGTAGGCGTTCCAGTGCTCCGGGGTCGCGGTGAAGTCGACGTACAGCGCGAGGCCGAAGGACTGCCGGCCGCTGCGGCCGAGGGCGAGCCGGGCGCCGCGGACGGCCGCCTCGACGGTCTCGGCGGAACCGCGGTGGCCGACGTCGTCCGCCCAGTACGCGGGCAGGCCCATCAGCAGGTCGACCCGGTCCGGGGTGGCCGCCAGGGCCAGCTCGGTCTGCCGGGCGACGTACCCGCCGTACAGCGACTCCAGCGGCATGCCGGTGTCGTAGCTCATCACCGCGATCTGGTCGACCCGGCGGGCGACCTCGGCGAAGTACTCCTTCGACCACCACTTGCCGTGGTCGGCGACGGCCAGCCCCACCCGGTGGAGCCCCGGCAGCGGGTCGATCTGCGGGGCGGCGACCGAGAGCGGCACCCCGGAGGACACGGTGAGCGGGTGGATCTGGTCGAGCAGCGCGAGGAAGCCCTCCGACCCGGAGCGCACCGGCTCCAGGTCGAAGTGCACGCCCTCGAAGCCGAGCGCCAGGGTCTGCACGACGGCGACGGTGATCCTGGTCCTCACCTCGGGCCGGTCCAGGTGCAGCCCGTCCTTCTCCGGGGCGACCACGTCGCCGAGCCAGGCCTGCACCCGCAGGCCGGGCAGCCGCCGGTGCACGCCGTCCAGGAACCAGGAGGCCCCCGGCGCGAGGGAGGCGTCGAGCGAGCCGTCGTGCGCCAGCGGGCCGGTGTGCACGTACAGGTCGCGGATGCCGGTGCCGGCGAGTCGGGCGGCGAGCAGGGTGAGGTCGGCGTCGGTGCGCCGCCCGTCGACCCAGGCGTGGCCGAGCCAGAGGGCGTCGCGGCCCCGGGTGTGTGCCTCGGCGGGCGGTTCGCCCACGTACTGGAGGCGCAGTGCGGCGGCGGCCCCGCCCACCGGAAGGAGCAGCAGGCCGAGGACAGTCAGCAGCGCGGTGACGAGCCTGCGCAGGCGGGGTCGGCCGCGCCACCGGGCCCGTACCCGCGCCGCCCCTGCGGCGATCCTCAGTGGCACCCCGTTCTCCTCCCGAACCGTCCGTTCAGGTGGTGAGGACGCCCAGGATGCGGAACGGGTTCCGTGGCCGGGCAGGTGTCCGGATACCCTGACGGCGTGCATCCCCGAATACGGAGGGGACGCATAGCCGACAGCCGTCGCACCCAGGGAGTCGCCCCATGGCCACCGTCGTCCCCTCGTCCGCCGCAGCCGCCGCCCACCAGGAGCGCGCGAACGCCCTTCGTGAAGCCCTCGCCACCCGCGTCGTGGTGGCGGACGGCGCGATGGGCACGATGCTGCAGGCGCAGGACCCGACCCTGGAGGACTTCCAGCAGCTGGAGGGCTGCAACGAGATCCTCAACGTCACCCGCCCGGACATCGTGCGCTCGGTGCACGAGGCGTACTTCGCCGTCGGCGTGGACTGCGTGGAGACCAACACCTTCGGCGCCAACCACGCCGCGCTCGGCGAGTACGACATCGCCGACCGGATCGTCGAGCTGTCCGAGGCCGGGGCGAGGATCGCCCGCGAGAGCGCCGACGAGTTCACCGCCCGCGACGGCCGTGTCCGCTGGGTGCTCGGCTCGATCGGCCCCGGCACCAAGCTGCCGACCCTGGGCCACACCACCTTCGCGGTGGTCCGCGAGGGCTTCCGGCTCAATGCGGCCGGCCTGATCGCGGGCGGCGCGGACGCCCTGCTGATCGAGACCAGCCAGGACCTGCTGCAGACCAAGGCCTCCGTGCTGGGCGTCAAGCAGGCCCTCGCCGAGGCCGGGCTCGACCTGCCGGTGCTCGCCCAGGTGACCGTGGAGACCACCGGCACCATGCTGCTCGGCTCCGAGATCGGCGCGGCGCTGACCGCCCTGGAGCCGCTGGGCATCGACTACATCGGCATGAACTGTGCCACCGGCCCCGCCGAGATGAGCGAGCACCTGCGCTACCTGGCGAAGAACGCCAAGGTCGGCCTCTCCTGCATGCCCAACGCCGGCCTGCCCGTCCTCGGCAAGGACGGCGCGCACTACCCGCTGAGCCCCGAGGAGCTGGCGGACGCGCACGAGACCTTCGTCCGCGAGTACGGCCTGTCGCTGGTCGGCGGCTGCTGCGGCACCACCCCCGAACACCTGCGGCACGTGGTCGAGCGCGTCCAGGGCCGCCCGGTGGCCGCCCGCGACCCGCGGCCCGAGGCGGCCGCCGCCTCGCTCTACCAGTCGGTGCCCTTCCGTCAGGACCTCTCCTACCTGGCGATCGGCGAGCGCACCAACGCCAACGGCTCCAAGAAGTTCCGCGAGGCGATGCTGGCCGAGGACTGGCAGGCCTGTGTGGAGATCGCCCGCGACCAGATCCGGGACGGCTCGCACCTGCTCGACCTGTGCGTCGACTACGTCGGCCGGGACGGCGTCGCCGACATGCGCGAGATCGCGACCCGGCTGGCGACCGCCTCCACGCTGCCCCTGGTGCTGGACTCCACCGAGCCCGAGGTGCTGCGGGCCGGCCTGGAGGCGCTCGGCGGCCGCGCGGTGCTCAACTCGGTCAACTACGAGGACGGCGACGGCCCGGACACCCGCTTCGGGAAGATCGCCTCGCTGGCCCGGGAGCACGGCGCCGGCCTCATCGCGCTGACCATCGACGAGCAGGGCCAGGCCCGCACCGCCGAGACGAAGGTCGCCATCGCCGAGCGCCTCATCACGCAGCTCACCACCGAGTACGGCATCGACGAGGGCTCGATCCTGGTCGACTGCCTGGCGTTCACCCTGGGCACCGGCCAGGAGGAGTCCCGCCGGGACGGCATCGAGACCATCGAGGCGATCCGCGAGCTGAAGCGGCGTCACCCGGACGTCCAGACCACGCTCGGCCTCTCCAACATCTCCTTCGGCCTCAGCCCGGCCGCCCGCGTCGTCATCAACTCGGTCTTCCTGCACGAGTGCGTCGAGGCCGGCCTGGACTCGGCCATCGTGCACGCCTCCAAGATCCTCCCGATCGCGCGCATCCCGGAGGAGCAGCGCGAGGTCGCGCTCGACCTCGTCTACGACCGCCGCCGCGAGGCGGTCGGCGACGAGCCCGCCTACGACCCGCTGCAGAAGCTCCTGCAGCTCTTCGAGGGCGTCTCGATGGCCTCCACGGCCGCCTCGAAGGCGGAGGAGCTGGCGGCCCTCCCGCTCGACGAGCGCCTGCAGCGCCGGATCATCGACGGCGAGCGCAACGGGCTGGAGGCCGACCTCGACGAGGCCCTGGCCGGGCGCCCCGCGCTGGAGATCGTCAACAGCACGCTGCTGGCCGGCATGAAGGTGGTCGGCGAGCTGTTCGGCTCGGGCCAGATGCAGCTGCCGTTCGTGCTGCAGTCCGCCGAGGTGATGAAGACCGCGGTGGCGCACCTGGAGCCGCACATGGAGAAGTCCGACGACGAGGGCAAGGGCACGATCGTGCTCGCCACCGTCAAGGGCGACGTCCACGACATCGGCAAGAACCTCGTCGACATCATCCTGTCGAACAACGGCTACACCGTCGTCAACCTCGGCATCAAGCAGCCGGTCTCGGCGATCCTCGACGCCGCGCAGGAGCACAGGGCCGATGTCATCGGCATGTCGGGCCTGCTGGTCAAGTCCACGGTGATCATGAAGGAGAACCTGGAGGAGCTGAACCAGCGCGGCCTGGCCGCCGACTTCCCGGTGATCCTCGGCGGCGCCGCCCTCACCCGCGCCTACGTCGAGCAGGACCTGCACGAGGTCTACCAGGGCGAGGTCCGCTACGCCCGGGACGCCTTCGAGGGCCTCCGGCTGATGGACGCCCTGGTCGCCGTGAAGCGCGGCGTGCCCGGCGCGGCCCTGCCGGAGCTGCGCCAGCGCCGCCACGCGAAGGTCCAGGTCGAGGAGCCGGAGGAGGTCAACCTCGGCCAGGTCCGCTCCGACGTGATCGTCGACAACCGGGTGCCCGCGCCGCCGTTCTGGGGCGACCGGATCGTCAAGGGCATCCCGTTCGCCGACTACGCCTCCTGGCTCGACGAGGACGCGCTCTTCAAGGGCCAGTGGGGCCTGAAGGCCTCCCGCACCGGCGACGGCCCCTCCTACGAGGAGCTGGTGGAGACCGAGGGCCGGCCGCGGCTGCGGATGTGGCTGGACCGGCTGCAGACCGAGGGCTGGCTGGAGCCCGCCGTGATCTACGGCTACTTCCCGGCCAACTCCAAGGGCGACGACCTGATCGTCTACAACGAGGACGGCTCCGAGCGGACCCGGTTCACCTTCCCCCGCCAGCGCCGCGGCCGCCGGCTCTGCCTCGCCGACTTCTTCCGCCCGGAGGACTCCGGCGAGCGCGACGTGGTGGCGCTGCAGGTCGTCACCATGGGCAACCGGGTCTCCGAGGCCGCGAACGAGCTCTTCGCGGCCAACGCCTACCGCGACTACCTGGAGCTGCACGGCCTGTCCGTGCAGCTGGCCGAGGCGCTCGCCGAGTTCTGGCACGCCCGGGTCCGCTACGAGCTCGGCTTCGGCGACGAGGACCCGCAGGACGTCCGCGACATGTTCGCTCTGAAGTACCGCGGCGCCCGCTTCTCGCTGGGCTACGGCGCCTGCCCGGAGCTGGAGGACCGCGCCAAGATCGCCGAGCTGCTGAAGCCCGAGCGGATCGGCGTGGTGCTCTCCGAGGAGTTCCAGCTGCACCCCGAGCAGTCCACCGACGCCATCGTCATCCACCACCCCGAGGCGAAGTACTTCAACGCCAGGTAACCCGTCCGCTGCGCTCCGTTCGGCACATTTCCGGTCGGCGGGCGTATCCTGAATGATCCTGAACGGGCCGGTCCGCTCACCAGCGGGCCGGCCTGTGCCATCCCCGGCTCCGTCCGGCCACCCGTGCGGACGGGACCCCACCCGGCGAAGGGACCTTGCCATGACGACCATCTCGACCCTCACCGAGAGCCTCGGCGGCAGCGGCGGCGGACTCCAGGCCGTGCTGCTCGACATGGACGGCACGCTCGTCGATACCGAGGACTTCTGGTGGCAGGCCGAGGCGTCGCTCTTCGCCGAGTTCGGGCACGCCCTCGACGAGGCCGACCGCGCCCACGTCGTCGGCGGCCCGATGACCCGGGTGATCGACTACCTGCTCGCCCGGACCTCCGTGCCGCTCAGCCCGGCCGAGCTGACCGTGCTCATCAACCAGCGCTTCGTCGACCTGCTGGCCGGCGGCGTGCCGCTGATGCCCGGCGCCGAGCGGCTGCTCAACACCCTGGCCGCGCACGGCATCCCGGCCGCCCTGGTGTCCGCCTCGCACCGGCACGTCATCGACATCGTGCTGCGCAGCCTCGGCGCCCACCACTTCGCCTTCACGGTGGCCGGCGACGAGGTGCCGCGGACCAAGCCGCACCCCGAGCCGTACCTCGCGGCCGCCGCCCGGCTCGGCGCCGACCCGGCCCGCTGCGTGGTCATCGAGGACGCGCCCACCGGCGTCCGGGCCGCCGAGGCGGCCGGCTGCCCGGTCATCGCGGTGCCCTCCGTCGCCGCCATCGAGCCCGCCCCCGGGCGCACCGTGCTCGGCTCGCTGGAAGAGGTCGACCTGGAGCTGCTGCACGCGCTCACCGCCGCCCGGGTGTGAGATCGATCTCATTCTCCGGAAGGGTCGCTCTCTGCCTGCGGCGCCCCGGCGACGGTCCGTACAGGACCTGACGGAGAAAACGGACATTGCGCGACAGAACGCCGGACAGCGGGATCCGGTGGACGTCCCGCCCGTCCACGTCCACGCACACGTGCGACGGCGGTACGTGGTCGATATGGCACGCTACTTCCGGTCAATCCCCGAAAAGGGGACAACGGACCGTCATCGACCACGCCCCCCACCCCGGGCACGGCCGTGGCGGAACCTACCGGCGCCTCCCCACAGCCCGGCCGCACGGAGAAGGAATCCATCCCGCATGTCTTCAGCCCACCGCCTGGCCGTGCTCGGCTGCGCCGTCATGGTCGCGTCCTCGGCCGCCGGCTGCGCCTCCGCGACCAAGGCCGTCACCGGCAAGGACTCGCCGTCCACGATCACCATGGGCACCACCAACGTGACCAGCGTGCTCGACCCGGCCGGTGCCTACGACGCCGGTTCCTGGCTGGTGCTGAACAACACCTTCCAGTCGCTGCTGAGCTTCCCGCCCGGCGCGACCGTGCCGCAGCCGGAGGCCGCGCAGTCCTGCGGCTTCACCGGCGGTGACGCCAAGACCTACGAGTGCACCCTGCGCAGCGGCCTGAAGTTCTCCAACGGCCACGCGATGACCAGCGAGGACGTCGTCTTCTCGGTCCAGCGGATGCTGAAGATCAACGACCCCAGCGGCCCCGCCTCGCTGCTCTCCACCATCAAGTCGGTCGAGGCCAAGGGCCAGAACAAGGTGGTCTTCCACCTCACGGCCCCGGACGCGGTCCTCCCGGCGAAGCTCGCCTCGGCGGCCGGCTCGATCGTCGACCACCAGGTCTTCCCGGCCGACGGCCTGCTCGCCAACGACAAGCTGGTCGGCTCCGGCCCCTACAAGATCGACTCGATCGCCCCGCTCGAGGGCGGCGAGAACCCCGGCAAGATCAGCCTCTCCGCCAACAGCGAGTACCAGGGCGACAACAAGCCGACCACCGGCAAGTTCGCCCTCCGCTACTTCAACTCGCCGGACGAGCTGAAGACCGCCCTGGAGAACGGCGACGTCGACCTCGCCGACAACAGCCTGGAGCCCGCCGCCGGCGCCAAGATCAAGAGCGACCAGATGGCCGGCAAGGGCGACCTCAAGGTCGCCGAGGGCGAGAGCGCCGAGACCCGCTACCTCGTCCTCAACACCAAGGACGCCGTCACCGGCAACCCGGCCGTCCGCCAGGCGATCGCCCAGCTGATCGACCGCAAGGCGCTCTCCCGCACGGTGTACGCCAACACCGTCCAGCCGCTGTACTCGCTGGTGCCGGCCGGCATCACCGGCCACAACACCTCCTTCGCCGACCGCTACGGCGACCCGAGCGTCGACAAGGCGAAGAAGATCCTCTCCGCCGCGAAGGTCTCCACCCCGGTCAAGATCACCCTCACCTGGTCGCGCGCCCGGGCCGGCGCCGCCGAGATGGAGCAGATCAAGAAGGACCTGGAGAACGGCGGTGTCTTCCAGGTCGACATCAAGCAGGAGTCCGACTGGAAGCAGTACCAGGCGGGCTGGAAGGCCGGCAGCTACCAGGCCTACACCGTCGGCTGGACCCCGGACTACGCCGACCCGGACAACTTCGTCAGCCCGATCGTGGTCGACGGCGGCGCCTTCCACAACGGCTGGGACGACCCGCGGATCAGCGGCAAGCTGGTGCCCGCCAGCATCAAGCTGACCGACCGCTCCGCCGACGGCGCCTACGGCCAGATCCAGAACATCGTCGCCGAGGGCGCCCCGGTGATCCCGCTGTTCCAGGCCAAGTCCTTCTACGCCTCGCGCAACGACATCACCGGCGTCGACGGCACCGTCGACACCACCGGCGTGTTCCGCTTCTGGGAGATCGGCCGCAACGGCACCAAGTGACCGGTCACGGCGACGGCCCGCCCCCTCCGCAGCGGAAGGGGCGGGCCGTCGCCGTGCCTGAACCGGCCTGAACCGGCCTGAACCGGCCCCGGCTCACATCGAGCCGGGGCGCACCAGGCCCGACTCGTAGGCGTACACCGCGGCCTGCACCCGGTCCCGCAGCTGCAGCTTCGTCAGCACATGGCCGACGTGCGTCTTCACCGTCGTCTCGCTGACGAACAGCTCCCCGGCGATCTCCGCGTTCGACAGGCCGCGGGCCACCAGCCGGAGCACCTCGACCTCGCGCTCGGTCAGCGCACCCAGCGCCTGCGGCGGCGCCTCCTCCCCCGAGGGCAGCTTGGTGGCGTACATGTCCAGCAGCCGACGGGTCACCGACGGGGCCAGCATCGCCGCGCCGTCCGCGACCACCCGGATCGCCTGCACCAGTTCCTCGGCCGGCACGTCCTTCAGCAGGAAACCGCTGGCCCCCGCCCGCAGCGCCTCCACCACGTACTCGTCCAGGTCGAAGGTGGTCAGCACCAGCACCTTCGCCGGGCCGTCCCGCCCCGGGCCGGAGATCCGGCGGGTCGCCTCCACCCCGTCCATCCGCGGCATCCGGATGTCCATCAGCACCACGTCCGGCTGCAGCGCCCGGACCTGTTCCAGCGCCTGCTGGCCGTCCCCGGCCTCCCCGACCACCACCAGGTCGGACTCGGCCTCCAGGATCATCCGGAAACCGGTGCGAAGCAGCGGCTGGTCGTCGACCAGCAGCACTCGGATCGTCACCTACGACTCCTTGCTCACCATGAGATCCCCCGTGGGATCGTCGTCGGTCGTTCTCTGCACCGGCACCGGCACCGGCACGGGCAGCGGGTACGGCGGGGGAGTGCCCCCGAACTCCGGACAGCGGGCCTGGTGGTCGCACCAGTCGCACAGCCGGTTGCGCTTCGCCGGGAACTCGCCCGTCGTCACCGCCCGCGAGATCGTCTCCCAGAGCGCCCGCAGCTTGCGCTCCACGGACAACAGGTCCGCCTCGTCCGGGTCGTACGTCACCACGTCCCCGCCGCCGCCCAGGTACACCAGCTGCAGCCGGCGCGGCACGACGCCCTTCCAGCGCCACACCACCAGGGCGTAGAACTTCATCTGGAACATCGCCTTGCCCTCGAAGTCCCGCGAGGGCGCCCGCCCGGTCTTGTAGTCCACCAGCCGGACCTCGCCGGTCGGCGCGACGTCCACCCGGTCGATGTAGCCGCGGAGCAGCACACCCGGCTCCAGCGGCGTCTCCACGTACAGCTCGCGCTCCACCGGGTGCAGCCGGGTCGGGTCCTCCAGCCGGAACCAGCGGTCCACCAGCTTCTCCGCGTCCGCCAGCCAGCCGGCCAGCGCGGAGCCGTCCTCGTCGCCCGGGAACAGCTGCGCCAGCTCCGGCCGCTCGCCCAGCATCCGCTCCCACTGCGGGCGCAGCAGCGAACGGGCCAGCTCCGCCGTCCGCTCGCCCGCCGGGTGGTCGAACAGCCGCTCCAGCACGGCGTGCACCACCGTGCCCCGGGTGGCGGCCGCGCTCGGCGGCTCCGGCAGCCGGTCGATCACCCGCAGCCGGTACAGCAGCGGGCAGGTCATGAAGTCGCCGGCGCGCGAGGGCGACAGGCCCGTCGGTGCGGCGGCCGGCCGGGCCGGCGGCTCGGTGTCCGTCTGGTGCATGCCCCCGACCCTATTGCCCTTCGCTCACATCCCGCTGCCGCCCGGCTGACACCGGCACCGCTGGACGCACCCCATCCGGGGTATCACGGAGGTGCGGGCCGCACCCGGCCGGCAGTGCGGGCGCGGCGCGAGGGGCGCGCGCGGCAACCGGACGGAGATCACGTAGCGTGGGCGCGACGGTGCGGGCCGGCACGGCCGTGCCCTCCCGGAACGGCAGGGACGACGAGAGCGAAGGGGACGCGGTGAGCGACACCAGGGGGCAGCGGACCTCCGACCAGCCGTCGGCGGACGGGCCCGAACGCCCGGAGCCGCGCGGCGGCATCCTGGTGGGCCGACCCTTCGGCGTCCCCGTGTACGTCACGCCCTCCTGGTTCGTCATCGCCGCCCTGATCACCTGGATTTTCGGCGGACGCCTCACCGACGTGCTGCCCGACCTCGGCGTCACCCGCTACCTCGTCTCCTTCTCCTTCGCGGTCGCCTTCTACGCCTCCGTCCTGGTGCACGAGCTCGCCCACACCGTGGTCGCGCTCCGCTACAAGCTGTCCGTGCGCCGCATCCAGCTGCAGTTCTTCGGCGGCGTCTCCGAGATCGAGAAGGAGGCCGAGACACCCGCCCGCGAGTTCTGGCTGGCCTTCGTCGGCCCGCTGCTCTCGCTCGTCCTCGGCGGCCTCTTCTACCTCGCCCTCACCGGCGTCGAGACCGACACCGTGCCGGGCGTGCTGCTCGCCGGCCTCATGGTCAGCAACCTCGTCGTCGCCGCCTTCAACCTGCTGCCCGGCCTCCCGCTGGACGGCGGGCGGATGCTGCGCGCGGTCGTCTGGGGCATCACCGGCCGCCCGATGGCCGGCACCGTCGCCGCCGCCTGGGTCGGCCGCGGCCTCGCCCTGCTCGTGCTCTTCGGCCTGCCGCTGTTCAGCGCCGCCCGCGACCCGCAGCAGAGCACCGCGGACAGCCTGATCGACGGGGTGCTCGCCGCGATCCTCGCCGTGATCATCTGGAACGGGGCGAGCGGCGCCGTCCGCAACGCCCGGCTCCGCGAGGCACTGCCCCGGCTCGCCCTGCGCGACCTCGCCCGCCGCTTCGTCGAGGTCCCCGCCGACACCCCGCTCGGCGAGGCGCTGCGCCGGGCCCGCGAGGCCCAGGCCGGCGCGATCGTCGTGGTCGACGGTCGCGGCGGGCCCACCGCCCTGGTCACCGAGGCCGCCGTCGCCAAGGTGCCCGAGCACCGCCGTCCCTGGATCGCCGTCGGCGCCCTCGCCCGCGACCTCGAACCGGCCCTCCGCCTCGACGTCGACCTCACCGGCGAGCAACTCCTCACCGCGCTGCGCCGCGCCCCCGCCACCGAGTACCTGATCGTCCGCCCCGACGGCAGCGCGTACGGCGTGCTGGCCCTCGCCGACCTCGAACGCCGACTCGCCCGCGAGGTCGGCGGCCGCGTCTAGCGGTACCGGCTGGTCGGGGGAGGTCCGGCGTTCCCTTAGGATTGTCGGCATGTCCGAACCGACCGGTGCCACCCGCCGACGCGGGCCCTTCCAGGTCGGGGACCAGGTCCAGCTGACCGACCCCAAGGGCCGCCACTACACGTTCACGCTCCAGGCCGGGAACCAGTTCCACACCCACAAGGGTGCGTTCCCGCACGACGAGCTGATCGGCGCCCCCGAGGGCACGGTCGTACGCACGACGGGCAACGTCCCGTACCTCGCGCTGCGCCCCCTGCTCCCCGACTACGTCCTGTCCATGCCCCGCGGCGCGGCGGTGATCTACCCCAAGGACGCGGGTCAGATCCTGGCGATGGCCGACATCTTCGCGGGTGCCCGCGTGGTCGAGGCCGGCGTCGGCTCCGGCGCGCTCTCCACCTACCTGCTGCGCGCCGTCGGCGACACCGGCCTGCTCGCCTCCTACGAGCGCCGCGAGGACTTCGCCGAGATCGCCAAGGGCAACGTCGAGCGGTACTTCGGCGGCCCGCACCCGGCGTGGAAGCTGACCGTCGGCGACCTCCAGGACAACCTGGTCGAGACCGACGTCGACCGCGTCATCCTGGACATGCTCGCCCCCTGGGAGTGCCTGGACGTCGCCTCCAAGGCGCTCGTTCCCGGCGGCCTCATCTGCTGCTACGTGGCCACCACCACGCAGATGTCGAAGACCGTCGAGGCGCTGCGCGAGCACGGCACCTTCACCGAGCCGCAGGCCTGGGAGACCATGGTCCGCACCTGGCACCTCGAGGGCCTGGCCGTCCGCCCGGACCACCGGATGATCGGCCACACCGGCTTCCTGCTCACCGCCCGGCGCCTCGCCGACGGCGTCGAGCCGCCGCTGCGCCGCCGCCGTCCGGCCAAGGGCGCCTACGGCGAGGACTACGACAACGGCACCACCGAGCCCTCGCTCGTCGAGCGGGCCGCCGCCCGCCGGGCGGCCCGCGAGTCGGCCGCGACCGAGGGTGTCGACCTGCCCTGACACCGTGCCCACCACCCGCCGAGGGGCGGCGCGCCGGAGGAGATCCTCCGGCGCGCCGCCCCTCGCGGCATTCCCCTGGCGGCCCGCCCGACCGGTCGTCCGCCCGGTGTCCCGCGGCGGCCGATCATGTGGCAGGATGCTCGCTCACGACACCCCTGCTCCGCGCCCTCCGGGACGCACGACCGGGGGAGAGGTCCGTCCGGCGGGCACGGCGAGGTGGGGGGAGTCCCCTCGCGGGGTCCGCGGGCACCCGGGCCCGGGGGAGCCCTGACACCGAGCACCAGCAGCGGCCGAGGCGGAGCAGACCCATGACCACGACCGGTACGACCACCGGCGGACCGAAGACTCCCGGGCACGCGCGCAGCGGCCTCAAGCACTGGGCGCTGGTCGCCGCGGGCTGCGGCGCGGTGGTCGCCGGGGCGCTCGCGGCCGATCCGGCACAGGGCACGCCCACTCCCGCCCGGCCCACGGCCGAGCCGGTGCCGGCCGCTGCGGCGCCCGATCCCGGGAAGGCCGAACTTCCCCTTGACTGCGGGCCTTTCGACGTGACGGTGGCACTGCGGGCCAGCGCCGATCTGGACGGCGTGCCCAGTACCGTGGTGGCCGCGCACTGCGCCGCCGGCAACGGCACCCCGCCGGACGGCGTGTACCTGCTCACCAACGGTCCGGACGGCCGCCCGCAGGTCGCCGAGACGCTGCTCGACCCGATCAAGGACGGCCTGACCGTCACCGCGCTGACCGTCCGCAGCGACGGCGAGATCCGCGGCCACGCCCAGGGCTGGTCCTCGGACGACGTGCCGCGCTGCTGCCCGGACCGGGCGGTCGACCTCAGCTGGACACGGCAGGGCGAGCGCTGGGTGCGGGCACAGAGTGCCGCGCCCGCGGGCCAGGTGTGACCGGCACCCGCCGGGTCTGACGGAGTGTCCCCGCGGCACCGGGCTGAGCAGGGCTCAGCCCGGCCGCGCTCACTCGGCGTCGGGGCCGTACACCTCGACCCGGTCGCGGGACCGGCGGACGTGGATGCAGTCACCGGGGCAGTCCCGGGCGGAGTCGACGACGTCCTGAAGCAGGGTCAGCGGAACGGGCACCGTCTCACCGGGCTGCTGGCGCAGCTCGTCGTCCTCGCCCTTCACATAGGCGAGGCCGTCGATGTCCAGCTCGAAGACCTCCGGCGCGTACTGCGCGCAGATCCCGTCGCCCGTGCACAGATCCTGGTCGATCCAGACTTCGAGCTCTTCGCCGGTCGCCGACATGTCCCCTGCCGTTTCTGTCCTGGAACGCCCCGCTTCGCGCGGCATTTCCCCTCTCACTCCAGAGCCGACCTTACCCCCGCCCTGCTTTGAACCGTTGAGCGGCTGGGCACATCCACTACCAGAGGGGAAGCACGCAAGGGCGAAGATCGGACACGCCCGATCCATCTTTCTGATCTAGGGGTTTACAGACCCCTGGCTGCAGGTAGGTTTGGGTCGTCCAGCTCCCCCAGGAGGAGGTGAGGACCGTGGCAGCCCACGATGACGACTACAACCGCAGCGCCGGCCGGCCCGCTCGTGGTTCCGACGAGGCCGCGCAGGTCTCGTACCTCGAGCAGGAGATCGCCGTCCTGCGCCGCAAGCTCGCCGACTCGCCGCGCAACTCGAGAATCCTCGAGGAGCGCATCGTCGAGCTCCAGACCAACCTGGCCGGTGTCACCGCCCAGAACGAGCGGCTTGCAGCCACTCTCCGCGAGGCCCGCGACCAGATCGTGGCCCTCAAGGAGGAGGTCGACCGTCTCGCCCAGCCGCCGGCCGGGTTCGGCACCTTCCTCGAGGCCAACGAGGACGGCACCGTCGACATCTTCACGGGCGGCCGCAAGCTGCGGGTCAACGTGAGCCCGAGCATCGACGCCGAGGAGCTGCGCCGCGGCCAGGAGGTCATGCTCAACGAGGCCCTGAACGTCGTGGACGCGATGGCCTTCGAGAGCATCGGCGACATCGTCACCCTCAAGGAGGTCCTCGAGGACGGCGAGCGCGCCCTGGTGATCGGCCACACCGACGAGGAGCGGGTGGTCCGGCTCGCCGAGCCGCTGCGTGACCTCACCCTGCGCTCCGGCGACGCCCTGCTGCTGGAGCCCCGTTCCGGCTACGTCTACGAGGTGGTCCCGAAGTCCGAGGTCGAGGAGCTGGTCCTCGAGGAGGTCCCGGACATCGACTACCGGCAGATCGGCGGTCTGGGCACCCAGATCGAGCAGATCCGCGACGCGGTCGAGCTGCCCTACCTGCACGCCGACCTCTTCAAGGAGTACGAGCTGCGGCCGCCGAAGGGCGTGCTGCTCTACGGCCCGCCCGGCTGCGGCAAGACGCTGATCGCCAAGGCGGTCGCGAACTCGCTGGCCAAGAAGGTCGCCGAGGTCACCGGCCGACCCCAGGGCAAGAGCTACTTCCTTAACATCAAGGGCCCCGAGCTGCTCAACAAGTACGTGGGCGAGACCGAGCGGCAGATCCGCCTGGTCTTCCAGCGTGCCCGCGAGAAGGCGAGCGAGGGCACGCCCGTCATCGTCTTCTTCGACGAGATGGAGTCGCTGTTCCGCACCCGCGGCTCCGGGGTCAGCTCGGACGTGGAGAACACCATCGTCCCGCAGCTGCTGGCCGAGATCGACGGTGTGGAGGGCCTGGAGAACGTCATCGTCATCGGCGCCTCCAACCGCGAGGACATGATCGACCCGGCGATCCTGCGGCCGGGCCGCCTGGACGTCAAGATCAAGATCGAGCGGCCGGACGCCGAGGCGGCGAAGGACATCTTCTCCAAGTACCTCAAGGACTCCCTGCCGTTCCACCCGGACGACCTCAAGGAGCACGACGGTTCGCTGCCGGCCACCGTCGCCGCCATGATCCAGTCCGTGGTCGAGCGGATGTACTCGGAGACCGAGGAGAACCGCTTCCTCGAGGTCACCTACGCCAACGGCGACAAGGAAGTCCTGTACTTCAAGGACTTCAACTCCGGCGCCATGATCCAGAACATCGTCGACCGCGCCAAGAAGATGGCCATCAAGGACTTCCTCGACCACGGCCAGCGCGGCCTGCGCGTCTCCCACCTGCTCGCCGCCTGCGTGGACGAGTTCAAGGAGAACGAGGACCTGCCCAACACCACCAACCCGGACGACTGGGCCCGGATCTCCGGCAAGAAGGGCGAGCGGATCGTCTTCATCCGCACCCTCGTCACCGGCAAGCAGGGCGCCGAGTCCGGCCGGTCCATCGACACTGTCGCCAACACCGGGCAGTACCTGTAAGCACCGCGAACCCTCCGTCCGGCTGCGGTGCCCACCCGCCCCGCAGCCGGACGGCGCGTCTGCACAGGACCACTACGGGCAAGGAGGGCCGCATGACCGTACGCCGCGTGATGGGCATCGAGACCGAGTACGGGATCTCCGTGCCCGGCCACCCGAACGCCAACGCCATGCTCACCTCGTCCCAGATCGTCAACGCCTACGCCGCGGCGATGCACCGGGCCCGGCGGGCCCGCTGGGACTTCGAGGAGGAGAACCCGCTGCGGGACGCGCGCGGCTTCGACCTCGCGCGCGAGGTGGCGGACGCCAGCCAGCTCACCGACGAGGACATCGGCCTCGCGAACGTCATCCTCACCAACGGCGCCCGGTTCTACGTCGACCACGCCCACCCCGAGTACAGCTCGCCCGAGGTCACCAATCCGCGCGACGCCGTGCTCTGGGACAAGGCCGGCGAGCGGATCATGGCGGAAGCGGCCGCCCGCGCCCTGGAGCTGCCCAACGGGCAGACGATCCACCTGTACAAGAACAACACCGACAACAAGGGCGCCTCCTACGGCACCCACGAGAACTACCTGATGAAGCGGGCGACGCCGTTCGCCGACATCGTCCGCCACCTCACCCCGTTCTTCGTCTCCCGCCAGGTGGTCACCGGCGCCGGCCGGGTCGGCCTCGGCCAGGAGGGCTCGGCGAACGGCTTCCAGATCAGCCAGCGCGCCGACTTCTTCGAGGTCGAGGTGGGTCTGGAGACGACCCTGAAGCGGCCGATCATCAACACCCGAGACGAGCCGCACGCCGACGCAGAGAAGTACCGCCGACTGCACGTGATCATCGGCGACGCCAACCTCTCGGAGATCTCCACCTACCTCAAGCTGGGCACCACCTCGCTGGTCCTGGCGATGATCGAGGACGGCTTCATCGCCGTCGACCTGGCCGTCGACCAGCCCGTCCGCACCCTGCACAGGGTCTCCCACGATCCGGACCTCGGCCACCTGATCCAGCTGCGCAGCGGCCGCAAGCTCACCGCCGTCCAGCTGCAGATGGAGTACTGCGAGCTGGCCCGCAAGTACGTCGAGGACCGCTACGGCCAGGACGCCGACGAGCAGACCATGGACGTACTGGCCCGCTGGGAGGACGTGCTGGGCCGGCTGGAGCGCGACCCGATGAGCCTCTCCCGGCAGCTGGACTGGATCGCCAAGCGCGAGCTGTTGGAGGGCTACCGCCAGCGCGACGGCGTGGACTGGGACAACCCCCGGCTGCACCTGGTCGACCTGCAGTACAGCGACGTACGGGCCGACAAGGGCCTCTACAACCGCCTGGTGGCCCGCGGCCGGTTCGAGCGCCTGCTCACCGACGACGAGGTCGCCCACGCGGTCGCCAAGCCCCCGGAGGACACCCGGGCGTACTTCCGCGGGCGCTGCCTGGAGCAGTACGCCGAGCACGTCGCCGCGGCCTCGTGGGACTCCGTGATCTTCGACCTGCCCGGCCGTGACTCGCTGCAGCGGGTGCCCACCATGGAGCCGCTGCGCGGCACCCGGGACCACGTCAAGGAACTCCTGGACCGGTGCCGGACGGCCGAGGATCTGGTTCGTGTGCTGTCCGGAGGGTAACTCTTCGATCACCTGGGGTGAATCTTCCGCCGAAGGGGAATCATTCCGGTGAGCGCCGGGCGTTGAAGCATAACCGGGCGCGAATGTCGTACCCGGCGGATAGGGTCTGACCACACAGAGCGAGCGGGGTGAGGGAAATGGCTAACAAGGACACCGGTGGCGGCCAGCAGCGGGCGAACCGCTCCTCCGAGGAGGTCGAGGAGCAGTCCGCAGAGGCGGAGGCCTCCGACGACCTGAAGGAGCGCCAGGAAAAGCTCAGCGACGACGTCGACGCGGTCCTCGACGAAATCGACGAGGTTCTCGAGTCGAATGCCGAGGATTTCGTGCGCGGATTCGTGCAGAAGGGCGGCGAGTAGGAGGGGGCATTCCCTTCCTAAAACCGCAACCGCAAAGGTCGCGCTGCAGGTGTGTCACGGCATGCCTGCAGCGCGCTCTGCTCCCACCGCCCGCAGCGGTTCCACCGATCGTGTGGATCAAGGGGCGCCGACGCGGGTAGGGTCCGGGCATCAGCTGCTTGATCGACTGCTTGATCGTCAACATGGAAGGAATCGTGTGGAAGCCAACACTGGTGGCACCGGGCGTCTACCGGCCGCCTTCCTGACCCCCGGGTCCTCGTCGTTCTTCGACTTCCTCGGCCGGCACGCGCCGGAGCTGCTGCCCGGCAACCGCAGCCTCCCCGAGGGCGTGCTGGAGGCGCCGCACGGCACCACCATCGTCTCCGCGGTCTTCGACGGCGGCGTGGTGATCGCCGGCGACCGCCGCGCCACAATGGGCAACGTGATCGCCCAGCGCGACATCGAGAAGGTCTTCCCCGCCGACGAGTACAGCGCCGTCGGCATCGCCGGCACCGCCGGCCTCGCCGTCGAGATGGTCCGCCTGTTCCAGCTGGAGCTGGAGCACTACGAGAAGATCGAGGGCGCCGTCCTCTCCCTGGAGGGCAAGGCCAACCGGCTCACCACCATGATCCGGTCCAACCTGGCGATGGCCATGCAGGGCCTGGCCGTGGTGCCGATCTTCGCCGGCTACGACCTGGACCTCGGACGCGGCCGGATCTTCACCTACGACGTCACCGGCGGCCGGTCCGAGGAGCGGGGCTTCGCCGCCACCGGATCCGGCTCGGTCTTCGCCCGGGGCTCCCTGAAGAAGCTCTACCGCGACGACTTCTCCGGCGAGCAGGCCGCGACGGTGGCCGTGCAGGCGCTCTACGACGCCGCCGACGACGACTCCGCCACCGGCGGCCCCGACCTGGCCCGCGGCATCTACCCGATCGTCTCGCTGATCACCGAGGACGGCTTCCGCCGGCTCTCGGACGACGAGGTGTCGGAGATCGCCGTCTCCATCACCGCCGGGCGCCGCGAGCACCCCAACGGCCCGCAGGCCCCGCTCCTCTAGTCCGCCACCCATCCAGGAAGAAGGGGACGACCGCCGGTGTCCACACCGTTCTACGTCTCGCCTCAGCAGGCCATGGCGGACCGCGCGGAGTACGCCCGCAAGGGCATCGCCCGCGGCCGAAGCGTGGTCGTGCTCACCTACGCCGACGGCATCGTCTTCGTCGCGGAGAACACCTCCCGGGCGCTGCACAAGGTCTCCGAGATCTACGACAAGATCGCCTTCGCCGCGGTCGGCCGGTACAACGAGTTCGAGAACCTGCGCATCGGCGGCGTCCGCTACGCCGACCTGCGCGGCTACTCCTACGACCGGGCCGACGTCACCGCCCGCGGCCTCGCCAACGTCTACGCCCAGACCCTCGGCACCATCTTCTCCTCGGTCGGCGACAAGCCGTACGAGGTCGAGCTGGTCGTCGCCGAGGTCGGCCGCACCGACGGCGACGACCAGATCTACCGGCTCACCCCGGACGGCTCGGTCGTCGACGAGAAGAACTACGTCGTGGTCGGCGGCAACTCCGACTCCATCGGCAACTACCTCGGCACACGCCACCAGGCCGGCATGGCCCTCACCGACGCCCTCCGGCTGGCCGTGGACGGCCTCGCCCGCGACCCCAACGGCGGCAGCCCGCGCACGCTGACGCCGGAGCAGTTGGAGGTCGCCGTGCTGGACCGCAAGCGCGTCCAGCAGCGCAAGTTCAAGCGCATCCTGGGCGGTCAGCTCGGCCGCCTGCTCGGCGGCGACGCCTCCGCCGCCGACGAGGAGCCGTCGGCCGCCGGGGGCAAGCCGTCGGCCGCCGAGGGGGAGGCGCCCGCCGCCGAATAGGCCGCCCGTGTGAATCCCGTACGGCACGCAGCCGGTGCCGTGCGGGATTCACGTGCGCCTGCCGGGATTTGACGGCGTGCCGTGATCGGATTGCCGGCGGTACCGTGACCTTTTCGGCTGTGTCCGAGGGGTTTCGGAATGCTCCCGGAAGAGAAAAGATGCCTCATGGACCGCCGAATTTTCGGGCTGGAGAACGAGTACGGTGTCACGTGTACGTTCCGGGGACAACGGCGTCTGTCTCCGGACGAGGTGGCCAGATACCTCTTCCGCCGCGTAGTTTCCTGGGGCCGCAGCAGCAATGTCTTCCTGCGGAACGGTGCGCGCCTCTATCTCGACGTGGGCTCGCACCCCGAGTACGCCACTCCCGAATGCGACGACGTCACCGAGCTGGTGACGCACGACAAGGCGGGCGAACGCATCCTGGAGGGCCTGCTCGTGGACGCCGAGCGGCGACTCCACGAGGAGGGCATCGCCGGCGACGTCTACCTGTTCAAGAACAACACCGACTCGGCCGGCAACTCCTACGGCTGCCACGAGAACTACCTCGTGGCCCGGCACGGCGAGTTCTCAAGGCTGGCCGACGTCCTGATCCCCTTCCTGGTGACCCGCCAGCTCATCTGCGGCGCCGGCAAGGTGCTGCAGACGCCGCGCGGCGCGGTCTACTGCGTCAGCCAGCGGGCCGAGCACATCTGGGAGGGCGTCAGCTCGGCGACCACCCGCTCCCGGCCCATCATCAACACCCGCGACGAACCGCACGCCGACGCCGAGCGCTACCGCCGGCTGCACGTCATCGTCGGTGACTCCAACATGTCGGAGACCACCACCCTGCTCAAGGTCGGCGCCACCGACCTGGTGCTGCGCCTCATCGAGGCGGGCGTGGTGATGCGCGACCTCACCCTGGAGAACCCGATCCGGGCGATCCGCGAGGTCAGCCACGACCTGACCGGCACCCACCAGGTCAGGCTCGCCAACGGCCGCGAGGCCAGCGCCCTGGACATCCAGGAGGAGTACTTCACCAAGGCGCTGGAGTTCGCGGACCGCAAGGGCCTGAACACCGGCACGGTGGCCCGCGTGCTCGAGCTCTGGGGGCGCACCCTGGAGGCCGTCCGCACCGAGGACCTGGACCGGGTCTCCACCGAGATCGACTGGATCATGAAGTACCGGTTGATCGAGCAGTACCGCGAGAAGCACCAGATGACGATGTCCAACCCGCGGGTCGCCCAGATCGACCTCGCGTACCACGACATCCACCGCCGCCGGGGCCTGTTCTACCTGCTGCAGAACAAGGGCCGGGCGGCACGGATCACCACCGACCTCAAGACCTTCGAGGCCAAGTCGGTGCCCCCGCAGACCACCCGGGCGCGGCTGCGCGGCGACTTCATCCGCCGGGCGCAGGAGCAGCGGCGCGACTTCACGGTGGACTGGGTCCACCTGAAGCTGAACGACCAGGCACAGCGCACCGTGCTGTGCAAGGACCCGTTCCGGTCGGTGGACGAGCGGGTGGAGAAGCTCATCGCGGGCATGTGACGCCCGCGCAGGGCGACGGCGGTCACCAGGGTGGCGTCCGGGCGGGTGGGTCCGGGCGCCACCCCCCGTGTGCCCGCTTGCGCCTCCCGGTCGGCGGCGCCCCGGGGCCATACGCTGGCGACCATGCGCCGATTCGCCGCCCTGCCGGCCGTGCCCCTTGCCGCCCTGCTCGTCGCGGTGCTCGCCGCGTGCACCAGCGGCTCCTCCGGTTCCTCCGGCGGCTCGCCCGCCGCCTCGGCCTCGGCGACCGCGGTGCCGAGCCCGGTGGAGTCCGCCGACCCGATGCCGACCGTCGCCGGCGACTTCGGCTCCAAGGCCGAGATCACCCTCCCGAAGGGGCAGCCGAGCGGCGAGTTCGTGGTCAGCACCGTGCACGAGGGCGACGGCGCCACGGTGGCCAAGGGCGACTGGGTGACGGTCAACTACACCGCCAAGGACTGGACGACCGGCAAGGACGTCTCCAGCTCGTACGACACCGGCGGCAAGCCGCAGCTGTACCAGGCCGGCAGCGGCCAGCTGGTGCCCGCCTTCGACCAGGCGGTGATCGGCAAGAAGGCCGGCAGCCGGGTGCTGGTGGTGGCCCCGCCGGCGGCCGGCTTCGGCACCGCGGGGAACACCGCAGCCGGGGTCGGCGGGCAGGACACCGTGGTCTTCGTGCTGGACATCCTCGACGTGGTGCCGCCGGACTCCACCGTCTCCGGCGAGATGACCGAGCCGCCCGCGACCGCGCCGCAGGTGAAGGACAACGGCAAGCAGGCGCCGACGATCACCATCCCGGCCGGGCAGAGCCCGCCGACCGAGCTGCAGACCTACGTGCTGATCAAGGGTGACGGCAAGCCGGTGCAGTCCGGGCAGCAGCTGCTGGTGCAGTACACCGGCGTGCTGTGGTCGGACGGCTCGCAGTTCGACTCCTCCTACTCGCACGGCGGCGCGCAGGCCCTCCAGGTCGGCACCGGCAGCTTGATCAAGGGCTGGGACCAGGGCCTGGTCGGCCAGACCGTCGGCAGCCGGGTGATGCTCGTGGTGCCGCCGTCGCTGGCCTACGGCGAGCAGTCCAGCGGCCCGGTGCCGGGCAACTCCACGCTGGTCTTCGTCATCGACATCCTGGAGGCCGTGTAGCGACCGTCCGGCGGCCCCCGGGCAGGTCGGTCCCGTACGATCCGACCGACACGCCCGAGGCCGGAAGACGGCCGCACCGATCACGCACCGGGAGGGGCCCGTCCTCATGCGGACCTGACATACTGCTGGCGTTTTCGGCACTGTGGCAGCGTCGTCAGGTCCGGCAAGGGCGTGGCACGGCGAGATGGATGGGGAGCAATGTCTGAGAAAGCGTCGAGCCCGGGCGAGGCCGGTACCGCCGCCGACCCCGCGGCCGCACGGCCCGGCGGCCCGCTGCCCGGCGACGGCGAGTCGATCGTCGTCCCGCCCGCGATCCTGAAGCAGCAGGCGGGCTGGGGCCAGGCCCCGGCACGTCCCGCCGGCGAGAAGGACGAGGAGCCGCAGGTCTTCGCCTCGACGGTGCGCCGCCAGGACCTCTCGGAGGCCGGTTACGACGAGGAGCCGCCCGGCGCGGGCCGCCTCGGCGCGATCCTCGGCACCGTGCTGGCCGTGCTGCTGGTCGGCAGCTGCATCACGCTCTACATGGTGAACAAGGACGACGGGAAGCCCGCCTCGGCCTCGCCGGACGCGGCGGCCACCGCGGCGTCCCCGACGCCGTCCGCCGACCCGGTGCCGCCGATCAAGGACAACGCCAAGGTACTGCCGACCGTCACCGGCGACTTCGGCACCAAGGCGACCATCGCCCTGCCCAAGGAGGCGTCCGACGGCACCTTCGTGGTCAAGGAGCTGAAGTCCGGCGACGGCGCCAAGGTCGACAAGAACACCTGGGTCACCGCCGACTTCTCCGCCATGAACTGGGGCACCGGCAAGGAGATCGAGGGCTCGTACTCCAGCGGCAAGCCGCAGCTCTTCCAGGCCGGCGCCGGCAAACTGATCCCGGCGCTCGACCAGGCCGTCACCGGCCACAAGGCCGGCAGCCGACTGCTCGTGGTCGCCCCGCCGGCCGCCGCGTTCGGTGCGCAGGGCAGCAGCGGCATGGGCGTCGGCGCCAAGGACACCCTGGTGTTCGTGATCGACATCAAGAACGCCACCGCCCCGGACACGGTGCTCAGCGGCGACATGACGGCCCCGCCGGCCGACATGCCGAAGGTCAAGGACAACGGCAAGAAGCCCGCCGACATCACCCCGGTGCCCGGCACCCCCGAGGTCAAGGACCTCAAGTCGCACGTCCTCATCCAGGGCAAGGGCCGCAAGATCGAGGCCGGCGAGAAGGTCCTCGTCCAGTACACCGGCGCGCTGTACAAGGACGGCAAGGTCTTCGACTCCTCGCTCAAGCGCGGTGAGGCCTTCACCTTCGTCACCGGTGGCGGCGGCGTCATCGAGGGCTGGGACAAGGGCGTCACCGGCCAGACCGTGGGCAGCCGGATCGAGCTGGTGATCCCCGCCGCGCTCGCCTACAAGGACCAGGCGCAGGGAGACATCCCCGCCAATTCGACACTGGTCTTCGTGATCGACATCCTGGATGCCGGCGTCGGCGCCCAGGACTAGTCCCGGGTCGGACGCACAGGGCCCCACCCGGGCCGCGCGACACGTCGCGCCGCCCGGGAATGGCCCGGACGGGCGGCGGCGCGCCGTACGGTGGATCGCAGCGGTGCCTGCCACCCCGTCATGTCTGTATCACCGAACGAGATGAGTCTGTTGTGAGCCTTAGCAAGCCGGAGATCGACTTCCCGGGCGGCGAGCCCCCGAAGGAGCTGCAGATCCGCGACATCGTCGTCGGCGACGGTGCGGAGGCCAAGGCCGGCGCCACGGTCGAGGTCCACTACGTGGGTGTCACCTTCTCCACCGGCGAGGAGTTCGACGCCTCCTGGAACCGCGGTCAGTCCTTCCGCTTCCCGCTCGGCGCGGGCCGCGTCATCAAGGGCTGGGACCAGGGCGTCCAGGGCATGAAGGTCGGCGGCCGCCGCGAGCTGGTCATCCCGCCGAACCTGGCCTACGGCAACCAGTCGCCGAGCCCGCTGATCCCCGCGGGTTCGACCCTGATCTTCGTCGTCGACCTGCTCGGCGTCTGAGACACCCCACCGCGCCGGGCCGCACCCCCTGCGGGGAGCGGCCCGGCGCCGTGCTGTGCTGCGCTGTGCTGTCGCCCGCTCGCCTCCGGGCCCTCCCGATCCGGTGCCGACGGTCGGCGCTCCGTCGCTTCGCTCCCGCGCTTCTCCCTTTCGGCGCCGGCGGGCCCTTCGGCTCGGGGCGGGTCTGTCGCCCTCTCGCGGCGGGTTTGTCGCCCGCTCGGCCTGTGGCGGGGCCGGGCCCGGTGGGGCTCGGCTTTTGCTCGGCGTGCCCGGACCGGTACGGTCGGGTCGCCGGATCACGAAGGTGCCGGGCGGACGGACAGGAAGGTCAGCGATGGCGATCGCCAAGGCGGAGCGGTTGATGAACCTCGCCCTCTGTCTGATGAACACCAGACGGCCGCTCTCCAAGAAGGAGCTGCGCGAGTCCGTCGAGGCCTACCGGGAAGCCTGGCAGCAGGGCAGCGAGGACGCCTTCAACCGGATGTTCGAGCGCGACAAGGACGATCTGCGCGAGCTCGGCCTGGTCATCGACGTCGACGAGAACGCCCTCGACGGCGAGGTCGGCTACCTCGCCCGCCGGGACCGCAACCGGCTCCCCGAGATCGTGCTCGACGCCGAGGAGGCCGCCGCCCTCACCCTGGTCGCCAGGGTCTGGCAGCAGGCCAAGATGTCCGGTGCCGCCAGCGGAGCCCTGCAGAAGCTCAGGGCGGCCGGCATGCCCGTCGCCGAGGACGCCGAGCACACCGCCCTCCAGCCGCGGATCCCCGCCCGCGAGGCCGCCTTCGAGCCGCTGCTGGTCGCAGCCCGTGACCGGCGCCCGGTCACCTTCGACTACCGCAAGGCCGGCGCCGCTCTCCCCGAGCAGCGCGCCGTCGAGCCCTGGGCCCTCGAGTGCTGGCGCGGCCACTGGTACCTGGCCGGCTACGACCGCGACCGGCAGAGCGCCCGCGTCTTCCGGCTCAGCCGGATCACCGGCAAGGTCCGCTCCCGGGCCGGCGGCTTCACCGGCGACGTCCCCGAGCACGTCGACGTGCGCGCCCACGTCGCCCGGTTCGCCGGCGAGGGCGCCGTCACCGAGGGCGCCACCGCCACCGTCCGGCTGCGCCGCGGCGCCGCCTTCCCGCTCCGCGGCCGGGCGATCGCCACCCACCGGGTCGACGACCAGTGGGACGAGCTGGAGATCCCGTACGGCTACGGCCTCGGCGCCGACCTCGCCGAGTTCGGGCCCGACGTGGTCGTCCTCGGGCCGGACGACCTGCGGGCGGACGTCATCGACCGGCTGCGCGCCGTCGCCGGAGTGGGGGAGCAGGAAGCATGAGCAACGCGATCGACCAGACCCGGCGGATGCTGTCGCTGGTCACCTACCTGCGTGAGCGCCCCGGCGCCGAGGTGGCCGAGGTCGCCCGCGCCTTCGGCATCACCGAGCGCGAGCTGATCGGCGACCTCAACGTGCTGCCGATGTGCGGCACCAGCTTCCGCGGCGGCGACCTGCTCGACATCGACACCGACGGCGAGCGGATCTGGTGGCACAACGTCGACGACGTCGCCCAGCCGCTGCGCCTGGCCGCCGACGAGGCCACCGCCCTGCTGGTCGCCGCCCGCGCGGTGGCCGGCCTGCCGGGCCTGCGCCGCCGTGACCGGGAGGCGCTCACCCGCGCCGTCACCAAGATCGAGGACGCGGCCGGCGAGAGCGCCGAGTCCAGCGCCCGGGTCGGCGTCACCTTCGAGGCCGAGGGCCAGGTCTTCGCCGACATCGACCGCGCCCTCACCGAGGGCCGCCGGCTCTGGCTGCGCTACTGGTCGCACGGCCGTGGTGGCATGACCGAGCGCGAGGTCGACCCGATCCGCCTGGTCACCGAGGGCCACACCTACCTCGAGGCCTGGTGCCGCACCTCCGAGGACCGGCGGATCTTCCGGCTCGACCGGGTCGCCGAGATCAAGGTGCTGGACGAGCCCGCGGACCCGCCGCGGGTCGAGCCCCGCGACCTGTCCGCCGGCCTGGTCAACCCGGCCGCGGACGACCCCGAGGTGATCGTCGAGGTCGGCCCGGGCGGCCGCTGGGTCGCCGAGTACTACACCCACGACAAGGCCGAGGAGCTGCCCGACGGCGGCCTGCGGATCACCCTGCGCAGCGCCGACCCGTCCGGTCTGCGCCCGCTCGCCCTGCGGCTCGGCCGCGACGGCCGGATCGTCTCCCCGCCGGCGCTCGCCGAGCAGGCCCGCGAGGCGGCCCTCGCCGCCCTCGCCGGCTACCCGGAGGGGCAGGCCTGACCGTTGGCGTACGGCACCAGATTCCAGGTCTACTGCTCGCAGTGCCGGGAGAAGGTCGAGCTCCCGGCCGAGGACTTCCGGCTGGTGCTCGGCCCGACCCGGGAGCGCACCTTCTACGGCTTCGTCTGCCCGGAGTGCGGGGAGTCCGTCCGCAAGCCGGCCGGCGAGAAGATCGTGCAGGCGATGACGGCGGCCGGGGTCAGCACGATGCGGCTGCTGCCGGTGGAGGGCTGACGGGCCGGTAGGGTCGAGCCATGTCGTGGACCCTCACCGCCGCCGTCCTGCTGGCCACCGCCGGCCTGCTCGTCCTCGGTGCGCTCGCCGTCCGGCTGTGGGCCGACGTCCGCTCGCTGGCCCGCGCGGTGGACTCCGCCTCGCGGGCGCTGGCCGCGGCCGCCGCGGACCTCCCGGGTCGCTGACCGGGCCGGGTACCCTCGTGGACAGGCCCCGCGGTGCGGCCGGGGCCGCAGCGGGACGGCGGCTGTCGGGCGCCGACCGGCAACGACTACCATCGCCCGCAACGGGGAGGACGCGCCCCGCTGAGGAAGGTGGTGGTCGCACATGCGCATCTCGCCGACGGCGATCCTGGTGGTCGCTGTCCTCGCGGTGCTGCTCTTCGGGGCGAAACGGCTGCCGGACGCGGCACGGGCACTCGGCAGGTCGCTGCGCATCCTGCGCAGTGAGGCCGCGGCCCTGCGCGCCGACGGTTCCGGGCCCGCCCCGCAGGCACGGCCGGAGGCCGGTCCGGCGCCCATGACGATCAAGCCGGCGCCCGGCTCGGGCGACGCCCGTCCGGTCGCCCCCGCCGACCGCGGCGCGGCCCCACGGGGCTGAGCCGGCACCCCTGCTACCGGGGGCCCGCCGTCCGGCGGGCTCCCTCGTACGAGTTGAGGACCGGGCTTGAGCAAGTCTTCCAAGGCGCCGAAGCCGCCGAAGGACCCCGAGGGCCGGATGGCGCTCGCCGACCACCTGCGCGAGCTCCGCAACCGGGTGGTCAAGTCGGTCCTCACCATCGTGATCACCACGATCGTCGCGTTCTACTTCCATCGTGAGCTGACGAACTTCCTGCTCGAACCGCTCCCCACCTGCGGCGGCAACGGTCTGACCACCGACGGCCAGAAGTGCGGCGTGGTGTCGACGATCGGCCTGTTGACGCCGTTCACCCTCGCGCTCAAGGTCAGCCTCACCGCGGGTGTCGTGGCGTCGACCCCGGTCTGGCTGTACCAGCTGTGGGCCTTCGTCTCGCCCGGCCTGCACAAGCACGAGCGCAAGTACTCGGTCGGCTTCCTGACCGCCGGCATCCCGCTGTTCCTCGCGGGCACCGTGCTGGCCTACCTGATCCTCCCGGCCACCGCCCGGATGCTGATCTCCTTCGCGCCGACCGAGGCCGTGCCGATCATGCCGGCCGAGGACTACCTCGACGTGGTGACCCGGATGGTGCTGGTCTTCGGCGGCGCCTTCGAGCTGCCGCTGCTGCTGGTCATGCTGAACCTGGTCGGCGCGCTGAGCGGCAAGCGGCTGCTCGGCTGGTGGCGCGGCATGGTCATGGGCATCACCGTCTTCGCCGCCTTCGCCACGCCCAGCGCCGACCCGGTGAGCATGCTGGCGCTGGCCGCGCCGATCTGGGCGCTGTACTTCCTCGCCGCGGGTATCGCGATCCTCAACGACCGCCGCCGGGCGCGGCGCAACCCGGACGCCGGACTGAGCGACGAGGAGGCCTCGCACCTGG
The DNA here is from genome assembly GCF_040686255.1 of Kitasatospora sp. NPDC085879. Lineage (NCBI taxonomy): Bacteria > Bacillati > Actinomycetota > Actinomycetes > Kitasatosporales > Streptomycetaceae > Kitasatospora > Kitasatospora sp. NPDC085879. Next base: position 57,789 of record NZ_JBFBJZ010000014.1, read on the forward strand.
ACCTCTCGGTCGAGGGCGTGGACGGCCCGGACGCGATCGAGGCCTCGGCCGCCCCGGAGGCGCCCGCCCCGGTGCCGGCCGCCCGCACCGAGCAGATGGACGACATCACCTGATCCGGCCCGAGTCCCTGCCCCGGAGCCCCGGCCCGCCGATGACCACGGCGGACCGGGGCTCCCGGCGTTCTCATGGAGGGGAGGAGGTGGGTGCGATGCCCAAGGTGTCGAGATCCGGCGCCGCCGGGCCGGCCGACGAGGGGCCGGTGGCGGCCCGGCGCGGGGAGGCCGGCGACTGGACGGTGGACTTCGTCGAGTTCAGGCAGGAGGTGGACGGCGCGCCGCTGATGGCGTCCGCGCCCGGCGGCGCATGCAGCTACCCGCACTGGGGCTACGTCTTCCGCGGCCGGATGGTCTTCCGGTTCGGGGACCGCGAGGAGGTGTTCGAGGCGGGGGACGCCTTTCACCTGCCACCGGGCCACGTGCCGTGGATCGCGGCCGGTACCGAGATCGTCCAGTTCAGCCCGACCGCGGAGCTGCGGGCCTTCGAGGAGGCGATGGCGCGGGCCGCGTCCGGGCAGTGACCCTTCCGTCCAGCTGAACCATGTGACATATTACTGCTGTGCTCACGGAACCCAGCCACGACGTCGTGGTGATCGGCGCAGGTGTGGTCGGCGCCGCCTGCGCCTACTACGCCGCGCGGGCCGGCCTGCGGGTCGCCGTGGTCGACCGCGGCCCGGTGGCCGGCGGCACCACCGGCGCCGGCGAGGGCAACCTGCTCGTCTCCGACAAGGAGCCCGGGCCCGAACTCGACCTCGCCCTGCTCTCCACCCGCCTCTGGCAGGAGATCGCCGGGGAGCTCGGCGAGGCCGTCGAGTACGAACCCAAGGGTGGCCTCGTGGTCGCCGCCGACCCGGCCGGGCTGGCCGCCCTGCACCGCTTCGCGGACCGCCAGCGTGCCCTCGGGATCCGCGCCGAGGAGATCCCCGCGGACGGGCTCGCCGACCTCGAACCGCACCTCGCCACCGGCCTCGCCGGCGGCGTCCACTACCCGCAGGACGCCCAGGTGCAGCCCGCCCTCGCCGCCGCCCACCTGCTGCGCGCCTCCGGCGCCGACCGCTTCCTCGGCGAGACCGTCCGCGCCCTGCGCACCACCGCCACCGGCGCCGTCCGCGGCGTGGCCACCGACCGGCGGGAGCTCGCCGCCCCCGCGGTCGTCAACGCCGCCGGTACCTGGGGCGGCGAGATCGCCGCCCTGGCCGGCGTCGCCCTGCCGGTGCTGCCGCGGCGCGGCTTCGTCCTCGTCACCGAGCCGCTGCCACGGATCGTCCGGCACAAGGTGTACGCCGCCGACTACGTCGCCGACGTGGCCAGCGGCTCCGCAGCGCTGCAGACCTCCGCCGTCGTCGAGGGCACCCCCGCCGGCCCGGTGCTGATCGGCGCCAGCCGGGAGCGGGTCGGCTTCGACCGCACGCTCTCCGTGGAGGTGCTGCGCCGGCTCGCCGCCCAGGCCGCCGCCCTCTTCCCGGTGCTCCGGGAGGTCGCCGTGCAGCGCGCCTACCGCGGCTTCCGCCCGTACCTGCCCGACCACCTGCCCGCCGTCGGCGCCGACCCGCGCGTGCCCGGGCTCTTCCACGCCTGCGGCCACGAGGGGGCCGGGATCGGGCTCGCCCCCGCCACCGGCCTGCTGATCGCCCAGCAACTCACCGGCCGCCCCACCGCGCTGGACCCGACACCCTTCCGCGCCGACCGCTTCGCGGACCCGTCCGCCGATCGAGGAGAGGCATGACCGCGCACCGCACCCCCGCCCGGCTGGTCGACGCCCGGCCCGGGCCGGGCCACACCATCGAGTTCGACGGACGGCCCGTCCCCGCGCTGCCCGGCCAGACCATCGCCGCCGCGCTCTGGGCGAACGGCATCCTCGCCTGGCGCCGCACCCGGGGCGGGGACCGCCCACGCGGCGCCTTCTGCGGCATCGGGGTCTGCTACGACTGCCTCGCCACCGTCGACGGCCGGCCCAACCTGCGCGCCTGCCTGCTGCCCGCCGAGCCCGGCACCGTCGTCACCACCCAGGAGGGACACGGCCGTGCCGACCTCGAAGTCTGACCCGGCCGCCCGGCCCTACGACCTGGCGATCGTCGGCGCCGGACCGGCCGGGCTGGCCGCCGCCGTCACCGCCGCCGGACTCGGCCTGCGCTGCGCCCTGCTGGACGCCGCCGAGCGCCCGGGCGGCCAGTACTACCGCCACCCCGCGCCCGGCCTCGGCGCAGCCCGCCCCGACCGCCTGCACCACCACTGGCCCGCCTTCGCGGCCCTCCTGCGGCGACTCGACGCACATACCCGGGCCGGACGGGTCGACCACCTGTCCGGCCACCACGTCTGGACGGCCGAACCCGGCGAGACCTGGCGACTGCACGCCGTCGTCGGCCCCGGCGGCCCCAGCAGCGCGGGCAGCGCCGGCCGGGCCGCCGTGGTCGAGGCCCGCGCGGTGCTGCTCGCCACCGGCGCTTACGAACGCCAGCTGCCCTTCCCCGGCTGGACCCTGCCCGGGGTCGTCACCGCCGGCGGAGCCCAGGCCATGCTCAAGTCCGGGCTGGTGCTACCCGGTCGCCGGATCGTGGTCGCCGGCAGCGGGCCGCTGCTGCTCGCCGCGGCCGCCTCGCTCGCCACGGCCGGCGCCCGGGTGCCCGCCGTCGTCGAGGCCGGCGACTACCTCGGCTACGCCCGGACACCCGCCGCCCTCGCCGCCCTCGCCCGCAACCCCGGCAAGCTCGGCGAGGGCGCCCGGCACGCCGCCCTGCTGCTGCGCCACCGGGTGCGGCTGCGGCCGCGCAGCGCCGTTGTCGAAGCCCACGGCGAGGACCGGGTCACCGCCGTCACGGTCGCCCGGCTGGACGCCGACTGGCGACCCGTCCCCGGCACCGGGCGGCGGATCGCCTGCGACGCGCTCGCCGTCGGCCACGGACTGCTGCCGCAGATCGAACTCGCCACCGAACTCGGCGCCGCCACCCGCACCGGCCCGGACGGCGCCGTCGCCCTGGCCGTCGACGAGCGGCTGCGCACCAACCTGCCCGGGCTCTGGGCGGCGGGCGAGACCTGCGGGGTCGGCGGCGCGGACCTCGCCCTGGTCGAAGGGGAGATCGCCGCCCGCGAGATCGCCGGCCGGCCGGTACCGGCCGCACTCCGCTCGCTGCGCCGCCGCCGCCGCGCCTTCGCCGACCTGCTGGCCGCCGCCCACCGGCCCGGCCCGGGCTGGACGGACTGGCTCACCCCGCGGACGGACGTCTGCCGCTGCGAGGAGGTGACGGCCGCCCGCATCCGGGAGGCCGTCGACGAACTCGGCGCGGGCGACGCCCGGACGGTCAAACTGCTCACCCGCGCCGGGATGGGCTGGTGCCAGGGCCGGATGTGCGGCCCCGCCGTGGCCTGCCTCGCGGGCGGTGGCCCGCCCCGCCCCGACAGCCGGCCGCTCGCCTGCCCCGTCCCGCTCGCGCACCTCGCCGACGCCGCGGACGAGTCACCCGGCGGCAGCGGCTGAACCCGCCGGCGCGGAGCCGCGGCGGCACCGCCGTACGGGCAACCCGCCGGGATCCCGGCGGGTTGCCCTTGTGGCGGCCTGCGAGGGTCGGTAAAATGTCACACCTCACCACTCAGGAGCGAACCCCATGACCCGAGTCCCGTACGACCCCGCCCGGCCCTGGCGGGGCATCATGGTCGCCACCGCGCTGCCGCTGCGCGCGGACCTCACGGTCGACCACGACGCCTACGGCGAGCACGTCCGCCGGCTGATCGACGCCGGCTGCCACGGCGTCGTGCCGAACGGCTCGCTCGGCGAGTACCAGACGCTCACCCCGGAGGAGCGGGCCCGGGTGGTGCGGACCGCCGTCGAGGCCGCCGGCGACGGCGCCCGGGTGATGCCCGGTGTGGCCGCGTACGGCTCCGCCGAGTCCCGCCGCTGGGCCGAGCAGGCCGCCGAGGCCGGCGCCGGGTCGGTGCTGCTGCTGCCGCCCAACGCCTACCGCGCCGACGAGGCGGCCGTCCGCGCCCACTACGCCGAGGTGGCCAGGGCCGGGCTGCCGGTCGTGGCCTACAACAACCCGATCGACACCAAGGTCGACCTGGTGCCGGAACTGCTCGCCCGGCTGCACGCGGACGGCTCGATCGTCGCGGTCAAGGAGTTCAGCGGCGACGTCCGCCGCGCCTACCAGATCGCCGAACTCGCCCCCGGGCTCGACCTGTTGATCGGCGCCGACGACGTGCTGCTGGAGCTCGCCCTGGCCGGCGCGGTCGGCTGGATCGCCGGCTACCCCAACGCGCTGCCGAAGGCCTCCGTCGCGCTGTACGAGGCGGCCGTCGCCGGGGACCTCGCCACCGCGCTGCCGCTCTACCGCACCCTGCACCCGCTGCTGCGCTGGGACTCCAAGACCGAGTTCGTCCAGGCCATCAAGCTGTCCATGGACATCGCGGGAATGCCCGGCGGGCCCTGCCGCCCGCCCCGCGGCCCGCTCGCCCCGGAGGTCGCGGCCGCCGTCCGCGCCGCCACCGAGAAGGCGCTCGCCGAGGGCCTGTCCTAGGACACCGGGTATCCGACGAGGGGCGCGTGGTACCCCCACGCGCCCCTGATGACCTCACCGATCGTGCACCTTTCACCACGAGGGGGAGCTGCCATGCGCAGCCGCCACGTCTTCCACGCCGTCGACTCGCACACCGAGGGCATGCCCACCCGCGTGATCACCGGCGGGTTCGGCACCCTCCCCGGGGCCACCATGGCCGAGCGGCGGGTGCACTTCCAGCAGCACCTGGACCACTTCCGCACCCTGCTGATGTGCGAGCCGCGCGGCCACGCCGCGATGAGCGGCGCGATCCTGCAACCGCCGACCCGGCCGGACGCCGACTTCGGGGTGCTCTTCATCGAGGTCTCCGGCCTGCTGCCGATGTGCGGCCACGGCACCATCGGCGTCGCCACGGTGCTCGTCGAGACCGGCATGGTCGAGGTGCGGGAACCGGTGACCACCGTCCGCCTGGACACCCCGGCCGGGCTGGTCACCGCCGAGGTGCGGGTCGAGAACGGCGCCGCCAAGGCCGTCGCCATCCGCAACGTACCGTCCTTCTCCGCCGGGCTCGACCTCAAGGTCCAGGTCCCCGGCCACGGCACGGTGGCCTACGACCTCGCCTACGGCGGCAACTACTACGCCATCCTGCCGCTGGACCGGCTCGGCCTGCCCTTCGACCGCTCCCGCAAGCAGGAGATCCTCGACGCCGGCCTCGCCCTGATGGCCGCGATCAACGAGACCGACCGGCCCGTCCACCCCGAGGACGAGACCATCCACGGCTGCCACCACGTGCAGCTGGTCGCCCCCGGCTCCACCGGACGGCACTCCCGGCACGCCATGGCCATCCACCCCGGCTGGTTCGACCGCTCCCCGTGCGGCACCGGCACCTCCGCCCGGATGGCCCAGCTCAACGCCCGCGGCGAACTGCCGATCGGCCAGGACTTCGTCAACGAGTCCTTCATCGGCACCACCTTCACCGGGCGCATCGTCGAGCGCACCACCGTCGCCGGCCGGCCCGCCATCGTGCCCACCGTCACCGGCCGCGCCTGGATCACCGGCACCGCCCAGTACTTCCTCGACCCGGACGACCCCTTCCCGGCCGGCTTCCTCCTCTGACCCGTCCGCCGAACCCGTCCGCCGAACCCGTCCGCCGCGCGCGCACCCACCCCGAAGGGCCCGACGTGACCGTCACCTCGTACAACCCCGCCGACCCGGCCGACCTCGTGGCCACCGTCGACACCCCCGGCGCCGCCGGCACCCGGGCCGCCGTCGACCGGGCCCGCGCCGCCCAGCCCGGCTGGTACGCCGCCGGGGCCGCCGCCCGCGCCGCTGCCCTCGGCCGGGCCGCCGACGCCGTCGAGAACGCCGCCGATGAACTCGCCGCGCTCGCCGCCCGCGAGGTCGGCAAGCCGCTCGCCGAGGCCCGCGGCGAGGCCGCAAGGGCCGTCGCGATCCTCCGCTACTACGCGCAGGCCCCGTACGCGCCGACCGGCGCCGTCCACGACACCGCCGCCGGCCCCGGCCTGCTGCTCACCCGCCGCCGCCCGCACGGCGTCGCCGGACTCGTCACTCCCTGGAACTTCCCGCTGGCGATCCCCGTCTGGAAGGCCGCCCCGGCCCTCGCCGTCGGCAACACCGCCGTCCTCAAGCCCGCCCCCGAGGCCACCGGCTGCGCGCTGCGCCTCGCCGAACTGCTCGACCTGCCCGAGGGCGTGCTCACCGTCGTGCCCGGCGGCGCCGAGGAGGGCGCCGCCCTCGTCGACACCGCCGACGTGGTCTCCTTCACCGGCTCCACCGCCGTCGGACAGGCCGTCGTCGCCGCCACCGCCGCCCGCGGCATCCCCGCCCAGGCCGAACTCGGCGGCCTCAACGCCGCCCTGGTGCTGCCCGACGCCGACATCGAGCAGGCGGCCGACCACCTCGCCGCCGCCGTCGCCGGCTACGCCGGCCAGAAGTGCACCGCCACCGGCCAGGTGATCGCCGTCGGCGCCGCATACGAACCGCTCCGCGAGGCGCTCGCCAAGCGGCTCGCCGCCGCCGAGCGCGGCCCCGTCATCGGCGAGGCCGCGCTGGAACGGCTCACCGGCGCCGTCGACTCCGCCCGCGCCGCCGGGGCGAGTGTCCTGACCGGCGGCGGCCGCACCCCCGGCCCCGGCTGGGGCTTCGAACCCGCGCTGCTCGCCGACGTCCCGGCCGGCCACCCGCTGCGCACCGAGGAGTACTTCGGGCCGATCGCCGTCCTGCTGGCCGCCGCCGACCTCGACGAGGCGATCGCCCTCGCCAACGCCGGACGGCACACCCTCGCCGCCTCCGTGCACACCCGGGACCTGGACACCGCGCTCGCCGCCGCCGACCGGCTCGCCGCCGGCATGATCCGGATCAACGCCCCCACCACCGGCGTCGACTTCCACCTGCCCTTCGGCGGCACCGGCTCCGCCGGCTGGGGCGGACGCGAACAGGGCGCCGCCGCCCTCGAGTTCTACACCGCGAGCCGCACCGTCACGCTGCTCCCGTCCGCATGAGCGACGCACCCGGGCCCGCCGTGGTCGAGGCCGTCGACTACCACACCGCGGGCGAGCCGTTCCGGATCGTCGCCACCGGACTGCCCGACGTCCTCGGCGCCACCGTCGCCGAACGCCGCGCCGCCGCGATCGGCGCCGGCGGCACGGCCACCGCACCCCGCCCCGGCCCGCTCGACGAACTGCGCCGCCTGCTCAGCCGCGAGCCGCGCGGCCACAGCGGGATGTACGGCGGCTTCGTGGTGCCGCCCGACGACGCCGGCGCCCACCTCGGCGTGCTCTTCTGGCACAAGGACGGCTACTCCACCGCCTGCGGCCACGGCACCATCGCGCTCGCCGCCTGGGCGGTCGACACCGGCCTCGTCCCCGCGCCGGACGACGGCACCACCGAGGTGCGGATCGACGTGCCCTCCGGCCGAGTCGCCGCCACCGTGCACCGCAGCCGCGGACGCACCACCGGCATCGCCTTCCGCAACGTGCCCGCCTTCGTCACCGCCCGCGCCCTGCCCGTGACCACCCGGTACGGGCCCTGCACGGTGGACGTGGCACACGCCGGCGCCTGCTACGCCTCCGTCCGCGCCGCCGACCTCGGGCTGTCCGTCACCGCCGCCCGACTCCCCGGCCTCACCGCCGCCGGACAGGCCGTCCGGGCCGCCCTGGACGGCCACCCGGCCACCCGGCACCCCACCGACGACCGGCTCTCCGGCGTCTACGGCGTCGTCCTCCACGAGGCGCTGCCCGACACCGCCGACGGCCCCGCGCAGCGCAACGTCACCGTCTTCGCCGACGGCCAGGTCGACCGCTCGCCCTGCGGCTCCGGCACCTCCGCCCGGCTCGCGCTGCTGGCCGCCGACGGCCTGCTCCCGCCCGGCAAGGCACTGCGCCACGTGTCGGTGATCGACACCGTGTTCACCGGCCGGTTGCTCGGCGAGCAGGACGGCGGGCTGCTCACCGAGGTCACCGGCACCGCCCACCGCACAGGCGAGCACCGCTTCCTGCTCGACCCCGACGACGGCCTCGGGACGGGTTTCCTGCTGTGATCCCGCACCTGCCGCTCACCCTCGGCCCGGCCGCCGCCGTCCGCGCCCTCGCCGACGCCCTCACCGCCGGACTCGACCCGGAGACCCAGCCGCCGCGCACCGCCGTCCCCGTCCCGGCCGGCGAACTGCTGCTGATGCCGGCGGCGGCCGGCGGTTTCGCCGGAGTGAAGATCGCCGGGGTGGCCCCCGGCAACCCCGGCCGCGGACTGCCCCGGATCACCGGCGGCTACCTGCTGCTGGACGGCCCCACCCTGCAGCCGCTCGCCCTGCTCGACGGCGCCGCCCTCACCGCGCTGCGCACCCCCGCCGTCACCGCCCTCGCCCTGGACCGGCTCGCCGCCCCGGACGCGACCCGCCTGGTGCTCTTCGGCACCGGCCCGCAGGCGTACGGGCACCTGGCCGCGCTGCTCGCCGTCCGCCCGCTCGAACGGGTCACCGTCGTCGGCCGCCGCCCCGGCCCCGCCGAGGCCCTCGCCGCACACGCCCGCACGCTCGGCCTCACGGCCGAGGCCGGCACCCCGGACGCCGTCACCGCAGCCGACCTGGTGGTCTGCTGCACCACCGCCCGCACCCCGCTCTTCGACGGACGGCTCGTCCCGGCGCACGCCGCGGTGGCCGCCGTCGGCTCCCACGAACCCGCTGCCCGGGAGGTCGACACCGCGCTCGTCCGGCGGGCCGCGCTCTACGCGGAGGCGCGGTCGGCGGCCCTGCGGGAGGCCGGGGACCTGCTGGCGGCCTTCGCCGAAACCGGCCCGGCACCGCTTGCTAATCTTTCAGAACTGGTGACGGGCGGGGCAGTTGTGCCCCAGGATCGACCACGGTTCTTCAAGAGCGTCGGCATGGCCTGGGAGGATCTCGCGGTCGCCGCCGCCCAGTACGAGCTCGGTGGCAAGCCCGGCGCAACGTGACATTGTACGATGAGGTCCAGTACACCTCCGGAGGCACACCATGGCGGACCTCAAGCCCCGCGCCCTCATCTCCGTCCAGGAGAGACTGCGCGACCAGGTCGCCCACGCCCTGCGCGCGGCCCTGATCTCCGGCGAGCTGCGCCCCGGCGTCGTCTACTCGGCCCCCGCCCTCGCCGCCGACTTCGGCGTCTCCGCCACCCCCGTGCGCGAGGCCATGCTCGACCTCGCCCGCGAGGGCCTGGTCGAGGCCGTCCGCAACAAGGGCTTCCGGGTCACCGAGCTCAGCGAGCGCGACCTCGACGAGTTCACCGAGATCCGCGCCCTGATCGAGGTCCCGACCGTCGGCCGGGTCACCCGCACCGCCACCCGCGAACAGCTGGAGGCCCTCCGGCCCGAGGCCGAAGCCATCGTCGCCGCCGCCCGTGCCCACGACCTCATCGCCTACCTGGAGGCCGACCGGCGCTTCCACCTCGGCCTGCTCGGCCTCGCCGGCAACGCCCGGCTGGTCGAGACCGTAGGCGACCTCCGCAAGCGGTCCCGACTGTACGGGCTGACCCGGCTCGACCAGCGCGGCGAACTCGTCTCCTCCGCCGAGGAGCACCTGGAACTCCTCGACCTGATGATCGCCGGCGACGCCGAGGCCGCCGAGGAGTGCATGTCGCGGCACCTCGGCCACGTCCGTTCGCTGTGGGCGGCGGGGCTGGAGGCTCCCGAGGAGGAGCCGGTGAGGCTCCGCGCGCGCTGAAGGCGAACCCGTAGGGGCGCGGGGAACTGCGCGCAGCGGAAGAGTTGCAGCTCAGCTTCTCCCGCCTCGCGCAGTTCCCCGCGCCCCTGTTTTGCGTTGGCCGCACTGTCCGGATGAGCCGGTTCTGGGTTGCGCAGTTCCGCCCCCAGCCTTCGGCCGGGAGGTACCCCCAACGCCCCTAGGGGGCGCCGATGTGGTCCAGCCAGCCGCCGGTGGCGGTAATGTCCTCGGCGCCGGTCAGGGCCGCGGGTTCGCAGAGGAAGCCGGGGACGCGGGTGCCGTCGGCGAGGTCGACGGGGCCGAGGGCCATCGGGTGGGGGAGGGCGGCCAGCAGGGTGCCGAGGCCGGCGGCGGGGAGCTCCCAGAGCTCGCCCGCGACGGTGGCGCCGCCCTCGTCGACCCGGACGAGTCCGGGCTTGGGCGGGACGGTCTCCAGGGCGTACAGCCGGTAGGCCGGCGCCGTCCGTACCTCGCCGCAGAACCGGCCTCCCAGAGACGTCAGTTGGCCGTTCAGGGGCTGGCCGGTGAGGTGGGCGCCGAACACCGCCAGGCGGGCGGGCGGTTCGGCGAGCAGGCGGGCGATCGCGCCGAGCCGCTCCTCGGTGTCGGCCGGGCCGACCAGCATCACGCCGAACGGCAGTCCGTCGACCGTGCCCGCGGGCACCGCGATCGCGCAGAGCCCCAGCAGATTGGCCGAGTTGGTGAACCGGCCGAGCCGGGTGTTGCTGCCGACCGGGTCGGCAGCCACCTCGGCGAGGGTCGGGTGCCAGGTGGTGGTGGGCAGCAACAGGGCGTCCGCGTCGCCGAGTTCGGCCAGGGCGACGTCCCGCAGGCGGGCGAGCTCGGCGAGGTCGGCGTACAGCCGGTGGGCGGGCAGGTCGCGGGCCGCACCGATGATCCCGGCCACCACCGGGTCGAGCCCCTCGCCGCCCTTCTCGGCGAGGGCGTCCACGAACGCGCCCACCGCGGTGTACCGTTCGGCGACGAACGCGCCGCCGTAGAGCATCGCCGCGACCCTGTCGAACGGCGCGAGGTCGAGATCGCGCAGTTCGGCGCCGGCCGTGGCGAGCCGGTCGGCGGCCGCGGTGTACGCCCCGGCCCAGCCGTCGGCGAGGGTGCCCAGCCGGGCGGCGGCCGGGGCGGCGATCCGCCAGGGCCCGGGCCGCCGCGCGGGCAGCGGCGCCGGCGCCGGATCGGCGAGCAGCCGCAGCGCCGCCTGCGCCTCGTCGACCGTCCGGGCGAACACCGACACGCAGTCCAGGCTCGCGCAGGCGGGGACGACGCCCCCGGTGGGCACCCGGCCCGGGGTGGGCTTGAGGCCGACGATGCCGTTGAGGGCGGCGGGCACCCGGCCGGAGCCCGCGGTGTCGGTGCCGAGCGCCAGGTCCACCACGCCGAGGGCGACGGCCACCGCCGAGCCGGAACTCGACCCGCCGGAGATCCGCTCCGGGTCGACGGCGTTGCGGACGGCGCCGTAGGGGCTGCGGGTGCCGACCAGACCGGTGGCGAACTGGTCGAGGTTGGTGGTGCCCAGGACGACCGTGCCCGCCGCCCGCAGCCGGGTCACCGCCGGGGCGTCCCGGTCGGGCGGGTACGCGTACGCGGGGCAGCCGGCCGTGGTGGGCAGCCCGGCGACGTCGATGTTGCCCTTGACCGCGGTGACCGTGCCGGCCAGCGGCAGGTGCTCGCCGCCGGCCACCCGGGCGTCGACCAGGGCCGCCTCGACCTCGGCCTCCGCCTGCGGACGGAGGTCGATCCACACCTCGGGCCGGTCGACGGCGGCGATCCGCGCGTACGCCCGGCGGACCCGTTCCAGGGCCCCGACGGCGGCGCTCACGCGATCGCCCCCAGCACCACCAGCGGGCTGCCGGCCTCGACCTGGTCGCCGGAGCCGACCAGCAGCTCCGCCACCACGCCGTCCCGGTCCGCGGTCACCGCCGTCTCCATCTTCATCGCCTCCAGCGCCATCAACTGCTGCCCCTTGCGCACCCGTTCGCCCGGTGCGACATCGACCTTCCACACACAGGCGGTGAACTCGGCCTCCACCACGCCGCCCCCCGGCGGCACGGTGACCGCCCGCGGCGCGACCGGTGCGGCGCCGGCCGCCCGCTCGGCCCGGTCGAACTCGCCCGCCTCCTCCCAAGCCTGCCGCTCGGCGGCGAACGCCGCCGCCTGGACGGCCCGGAACTCCGCGATCGGCGCGGCGTTCTCGTCCAGGAAGCGCAGGTGGTCGGCGAGCGCGAACTCGCCCTCCTCGACCTTCAGGGCGAGCCGCCCGGCCGCCATGTCGGCCCGCATCTCCAGCAGTTCCTCCGCCGAGACGGGGTACCAGCGAATGCGGTCGAAGAACCGCAGCAGCCAGGGCGCGCCCGGCTCGAACGGGCCGCGCTGCTGCCAGCCCGACCACATCTGCACCGTCCGCCCGACGAACTGGTAGCCGCCCGGCCCCTCCATGCCGTACACGCAGAGGTACGCGCCGCCGATGCCGACCGAGTTCTCGGCCGTCCAGGTGCGGGCCGGGTTGTACTTGGTGGTGACCAGCCGGTGCCGCGGGTCGAGCGGGGTGGCCACCGGCGCGCCCAGGTAGACGTCGCCCAGGCCGAGCACCAGGTACTCGGCGTCGAAGACCGTGCGGTACACCTCCTCGACCGAGGCCAGGCCGTTGATCCGGCGGATGAACTCGATGTTCCACGGGCACCACGGCGCGTCGTCACGGACGCCCGCCATGTACCGCTGGATCGCCTCCCGGGTCGCCGGATCGTCCCAGGAGAGCGGTAGGTGGACGGTGCGGCTGGGCACCACCAGCCGGTCGGTCGCGGGCAGCGCCCGCTCGATCCCCCGGACCAGCTCCAGCAGTTCGGGCAGCGGCAGGACGTCCGGGTCGACGTGCACCTGCAGCGAGCGGATCCCCGGGGTCAGGTCGACCACGCCCTCCGGCCGCCGCTCGGCGAGCCGCTCGGCCAGCGCGTGGACACGCATCCGCAGCGCCAGGTCGAGCTGCATCGGCCCGTACTCGACCAGCAGGTTGTCGTCGCCGCTGCGCCGGTAGGTGACGCTCGGCCGGTCGTCGCCCGCCGGGGTGCAGTGCAGCACGCCGCCGTCCACGATCGCCGGGCGGGTGGCGCTCGGCTCGGCGGCGGGGGCGCGGCGCAGCGCGGCGGCGTTCTCCGCGGTGACCGGCACGAAGCGGACCGTGTCGCCGGGGCGGAGCTGGCCGAGCTTCCAGCGCTGGCCCGAGACGACGGTGGCCGGGCAGACGAAGCCGCCGAGCGAGGGGCCGTCCGGGCCGAGCAGCACCGGCATGTCACCGGTGTAGTCGACGGCGCCGACCGCGTACGGGGTGTCGTGGATGTTGGACGGGTGCAGGCCGGCCTCGCCACCGTCCGGCCGGGCCCAGGCGGGCTTGGGGCCGACCAGGCGGACACCGGTGCGGGCGCTGTTGAAGTGCACCGACCAGTCGGCGGCGTAGAAGTCGGCGATGTCCTGCTCGGTGAAGAACTCCGGTGCGGCGTGCGGTCCTTCGACCGCGGGCAGCCGCCACTGCGAGGTGAACTCCGGGCGGTCGGCGACCGGGCCCGCGCCCGCGCCGAGAGTGCCGGTGCCGCCGTGCAGGACGTCGCCGGTGCGCAGCGCCCGACCGCCGTGGCCGCCGAAGCCGCCGAGGGTGAAGGTGGCGGCGCTGCCGAGGAAGTCCGGGGCCTCCAGGCCGCCGGCGACCAGCAGGTAGCTGCGCAGGCCCGGGCCGGGCGGGGCGGGGATGTCGAGCAGGCCGCCGGCCGGGACGAGCACCGGCTCCCACTGCGGTACCGGCGTGCCGTCCAGGGTGACGCCGGTGGGCGCGCCGGTGACGCAGACCCAGGTCGGGGCGGTGAAGCGCAGGGCGGGCCCGAGCAGGGTGCACTCCAGGCCGGGGGCGCCCTCGGGGTTGCCGAGCGCCCGGTTGCCGAGCCGGAAGGACAGGTCGTCCATCGGCCCGCAGGGCGGCACGCCGACGTGCCAGTAGCCGGTGCGGCCGGGCCAGTCCTGCACGGTGGTCTGGGTGCCGGCCCGGACCACCTCGATCCGCGGGGTGGGGTCGGCGACGTGCGCCAGGGTGCCGGTGTGGTGGGCGGCCGCGGCGACCTCGGGCACGGCCGGGACGGCGCGCAGCAGGCCGAGGTTGGTCTCGATGCCGTGGATGCGGGTGGCGTCCAGGGCGCCGGTGAGCCGGGCGAGGGCGTCGGCGCGGTCGGCGCCGTGCACGATCACCTTGGCGAGCATCGGGTCGTAGGCGGTGGTGACCTCGGTGCCGGTCTCCACCCAGGTGTCCACCCGGACGCCGTCGGGGAAGGCGACCTCGGTCAGCAGGCCGGCGCTGGGGCGGTGGTCGCGGTTCGGGTCCTCGGCGTAGACGCGAGCCTCGACGGCGTGCCCGTCGGGTGCGCCGACCTCGCGGACCACCGAGCGGTCGCCCTGGGCCAGCCGGAGCATCCACTCGACGAGGTCGACCCCGTACACCGCCTCGGTGACCGGGTGCTCCACCTGGAGACGGGTGTTGACCTCCAGGAAGTACGCCTCCTCGCGGGCGGCGTCGTAGACGTACTCGACGGTGCCGGCCGAGCGGTAGCCGACGGAGGCGCACAGCTCGCGGGCGGAGTCGGCGAGTCGGCGGCGGACCCGGTCGGGCAGGTCGGGGGCGGGGGCCTCCTCCAGGACCTTCTGGTTGCGGCGCTGGAGCGAGCAGTCGCGGTCGCCGAGGGTGACCACCCGGCCGGCGCCGTCGCCGAAGACCTGCACCTCGACGTGGCGGGCGTGCTCCACCAGACGCTCCAGGAAGACCCGCCCTCCTTGCCCGCCGCCGGGCAGGAGGGGCCCAGCGGTGGCGAAGCTGGCGGCGGCGACCCGCTGCACCCGCTCCCAGGCGCCGGCGAGTTGGTCGGCGTCGCGGCAGGCCTGCATACCGATGCCGCCGCCTCCGCCGGTGGCCTTGAGCATCACCGGGTAGCCGACGGTCTCGGCGGCGGCGAGGGCGGCCGGCAGATCGGGCAGCAGACCGGTGCCGGGCAGCAGCGGCACCCCGGCGGCCTCGGCGGCCGCGCGGGCGGTGTGCTTGGCGCCGAACACCTCCAGCTGGCCGGGGGTGGGGCCGACGAAGGCGAGCCCGGCGGCCTCCACCTGCCGGGCGAACGCGGCGTCCTCGGAGAGGAAGCCGTAGCCGGGGTGGACCGCGCCGGCGCCGCTGTCGTGGGCGGCCCGCAGCACCAGGTCGGTGCGCAGGTAGCTGTCCTTGGCGGCGGCCGGGCCGAGCCGCACCGCGTGGTCGGCGAGCCGGACGTGCGGGGCGGAGCGGTCCGGGTCGGAGTAGACCGCGACGGTGGCGATGCCGATCCGGCGGGCGGTGCGGACGATCCGGGCGGCGATCTCGCCGCGGTTGGCGACCAGCAGGGTGTCGAAGCTCATCGCGGCTCAGTCCTCGGTGACGGTCATGCGGACCGGCGTCGGGTCGAACCCGTTGCACGGGTTGTTGATCTGCGGGCAGTTGGAGACCAGCACCAGCACGTCCGTCTCGGCCCGCAGCACCACCCGCAGGCCGGGCGCGGAGATGCCGTCGACGATGCCGAGCGTGCCGTCCGCCTCGACCGGCACGTTCATGTACCAGTTGATGTTGGAGACCAGGTCGCGCTTGCCGAGGCCGTGCCGGGCGCCCTCGGCGAGGAAGTTCTCCACGCAGGCGTGCTGCGACCAGGTGTGGTGGCCGTAGCGCAGGGTGTTGGACTCCTTGGAGCAGGCGCCGGCGATGGTGTCGTGCCGGCCGCAGTCGTCCTCCACGACCGTCATCAGCGGGGTGTGCTCGGTGGAGAGCAGGACACTGCCCTTGTCGAGGAAGACGGAGCCCTGGGCCTGAATCGTGTCGGCGGCGCTGTAGCGGACGGAGGTGTCGTGCGCGTCGTAGAGCAGGCAGTCGACGGCCTGGTTGCCACCGAGGTCGGTGATCGTCAGCCGCTGCCCGCGGCGGACGACGGCGGACCAGGCGCCGCGGGCGGGCACGGTGGTGTCGAGCAGGACGGTCATCGGGCCCCCAGGGCGGCGGTGTTGAGGTGGGCGCGGTGGCGTTCGGGGCAGGCGTCCCAGTGCGGGTCGCCGGGGCCGGTCACCTCGCCGGGCACGGCGGTCAGCTGCAGCGGGGTGCAGCGCCAGTCGGGTCGCGGATCCAGCGGGTGGGCGGTGTTGGCGAGCAGCAGGGTGGTGTGCTGCTCCAGCCGGAGGGTGACCCGGGCACCGGGGCCGGCCGAGCCGGTGGGCCGCAGGGTGCCGTCCGCGTCGACGGTGACGCCCCGGAAGAACGAGACCGAGGCGGGCAGGTCGCGCCGGGTCAGGCCGTGCTTGGCGGCGGCCAGGGTGAACAGCTCGCGGCCCGCGGGGGAGGGGCCGTGCGCGGAGCCGCCGCCGTAACGGGCGGTGTTGCGGGCCGCGGTGGAGGTGCCGGCCAGCGCGTCGTGCCGGCCGGAGGTGTCCTCGACCAGCGTGGCCAGCACCCGGCCCTGGTCGGAGAGCAGCTGGCTGCCCTCGGAGAGGTAGGCGTTCCACTGCACCTTGACGGTGTCGGCCGCGTTGAGCCGCTCCCAGGGCCGGCCCGTCACGTACAGCAGCAGGTGGGCGCAGGCGTCGCCGTCCCGGTCGGTGAGGGTGACATGGGTGCCGGCCGGCAGGACGAGGTGGGTGTAGCCGCCGCCGGCGACGGTCTCCGACCACAGCGTGCCCGGGGGCGGCGGCAGCTGCGGCATGCAGTCGACGACCGTGCCCGCCTGGGACCTGGCGTGGGCGCGGGCGGCCGTGGTGGTGGCGGTGCCGGCCTCCGCGTCGTGGATTTCTGTCATGCGACAGAAATTAGGGAGGGCCGGATTCGCCGCCATTGCCCGTGCGTAACGCCGGAGTTACCGTCCTCTCACGGCGATCGCCGTCCGCGGTGAGGTGCGGCGATGTGCGAGGATCGCCGGGTGTCCGCCAGCAGCCGCCCCGCAGCCCGCCCGGCCCGCACCACCGGCACCGCCGGCACGACGGGTACCGGCCGGGTCGGCCGCCCGCGCGCCCAGGGCCCCTCGGCGAGCGGCCTCGCCCCGCGCGACCAGGTGCTCGCCGCGGCCGCCGACCTCTTCACCCGCAACGGCTACGCCGCCACCACCACCCGCGCCGTCGCCGAGCGCGCCGGGATGCGGCAGGCCTCGATGTACCACTACTTCACCGGCAAGGAGGACATCCTCGCCACCCTGCTGGAGAGCACCGTCGAGCCCTCGCTGGCCTTCGCCACCGCGCTGCTCGCCGACCCGGACGCCGACCCGGCGCCCCGCCTCTGGGCCCTGGCCGCCCGGGACGCCGAACTGCTCCACGGCGGCCTCTACAACCTCGGCGCCCTCTACCAGCTGCCGGAGGTGCGCGGCGAGCGGTTCGCCGACTTCCGCGGCGCCCGCGAGGCGCTGAAGGCCGCGTACGGCCGGCTGCTCGCGCTGCTCGCCCCCGGCGCCGACGCGGCGCTCCGCACCGACCTGCTGTTCGGCCTGGTGGAGGGCGGGGTGGCGGTCGCCCGGGAACACGGCGGCCGCTCGGCGGCGACGGTCGCCCGGGCCGTGGCGGACGCCGCGGTGCGCTTCGCCGGCTGCGCACCGGAACGCGCCGAAGCCGCCCGCCGGGAGGGCGAGCGGCTTCTCTGAGGGGCCCGGTACCGTGCGGCAGGGCCGGTGGCCCTGCGGCGGGGTCAGCGGCGGCGCAGCCGGTACGCGGCGCCGCCCGCGACCGCTGCGGCCAGGACCAGGACGGCGAACCAGCGCAGGTACCAGTGGCCGCCCTGCGGGTCGTAGACCGAGGCGCGCGGCCAGGCCAGGTTGACCGTCATCGCCAGCCCGTAGAGCAGGGCCAGCACGTTCACCGGCAGCCCCCAGCGGCCGAGCGTGAAGAGCGGCCGGCCGGCCTCGTCCAGGGCCGGGCCGTCCTCGCCGAGCGGCAGCCCGCGCAGCCGGCGGACCAGCAGCGCCCCCACCACCAGCGCGTAGGCGGCGTAGACCAGCACGATGCAGGTCGCGGACAGGGCCAGGAACGCGGCCGGCGAGACCAGGTTGAGCAGCAGGAACGCCGCCGCGGGGACGCCGACCGCGAGCGCCGCCCACCGGGGCATCCCGCTGCGGGGCGAGACCTTCGCCAGCCGGCGGGCGCCGGGCAGCGCGCCGTCCCGGGCCATCGAGAACACCATCCGGGTGCCGGCGGTCTGCATGGCGAGGGTGCCGACGCAGACCGCGACCGCGACGTCCGCCAGCAGCACCCGGCCCAGGCCGTCACCCAGACTGCTCGTCAGCACGTAGGACAGGCCCTCGGTGGCGAGCCGGCCGTCGGTCAGGCTGGGCGCGGCGAGCACTCCGCCGAGCAGCAGCAGCCCGCCGGTCACCCCGGCCGCGGCGAGCGCCGTGAGGATGGTGCGCGGCGCGGTCCGGCGTGGGGCGACCGTCTCCTCGGAGAGCTCGCCGGCGCTGTCGAAGCCGATCATCACGTACGCCGCGGTGAAGGCGCCGACCAGCAGCGTCCAGAAGCCGCCGCCGACCGGGGCGGTGTGCAGCACGGCGTTGGCCGGCTGCTCGGTGTGGGTGAACAGCAGCACGACGATCAGGGCGATGCCGACGAGTTCGGCCGTCACACCGATCCCGTTGACCACCGACAGCACCCGGTTGTCTACCGCGTTCACCAGGGTGGTCAGCGCGATCAGCGCGGTGCCGAGCAGCACCGCGTTGGCCGCGCCGCTCGCGGTGGTCGGCGAGGGGTCGCCGCCGAGCAGCTGGAAGCCCGGCCAGAGCGCGGGCAGCACCACCTGCAGCGCCAGCGCCGCGGCGGTGACCACGACCACCTGGCCGAGCACCATCAGCCAGCCGGTGAACCAGCCGTAGACCGGGTTCGCCAGCCGGGTCGCCCACTGGTAGATCGCGCCGGAGATCGGGTAGCGGGCGGCGAGTTCGGCGAAGCAGGCGGCCACCAGCAGCTGCCCGGCGAGCACCGCCGGCCAGGTCCAGACGAAGGCCGGACCGGCGGCGCCGTAGCCGAAGGCGAAGAGCTGGAAGACCGTCGTCAGGACGGAGATGAACGAGAACCCTGCCGCGAAGGAGGCGAACCTGCCCATCGTGCGGTGGAGTTGCTGCGGGTAGGGGAGCGCGCCGGGGGACGGCGGCCCGGGGGTCTCGGCAGGGGCGAGGGAAGTGCTGGTGGTCATCGGGCACCGGCTTTCCGCGGGCGTTTTCTGTCGGTTGACAGAAATTAGGGCCGGCCGGATTCCCGTGCGTTGCCCGGCTGTTGCCGCCAGGTTGCCGTGTGCTCACCGGCCGTCCGACGCCCCGTGCGCCAGCCCCACCCCGCCGCCACGGTCAGCCCAGCAGGGCGCCCATCCACTCCTCGATGCCGGCGACCGTGCGCGGCAGCGCACCGGACATCAGCCGGGCGCCGTCCGCGGTGACCACCAGGTCGTCCTCGATCCGGATGCCGATGCCCCGCAGCTCGGGCGGCAGCGTCTCGTCGTCCGGCTGGAGGTACAGCCCCGGCTCCACGGTGAGGACATGGCCCTCCGCCAGCCGGCCGTCCAGATAGGTCTCCGTCCGCGCCCTGGCGCAGTCGTGGACGTCCAGGCCCAGCATGTGGCCGCTGCTGCACAGGGTGTACCGGCGGAACAGCCCGCTCTCCGGACGCAGCGCCTCCTCCGCCGAGACCTTCAGCACGCCCCACTCGGCGAGCCCCTCGGCGATCACCCGCATCGCCTCGCGGTGGAAGTCGCGGAAGCTCGCGCCCGGCCGCACCGCCGCGATGCCCGCCTCCTGCGCGGCCAGCACCAGCTCGTAGGCGTCCCGCTGGGCGGCGGTGAACGTGCCGCTCAGCGGCAGGGTGCGGGTGATGTCCGCGGTGTAGAGGGTGTCGGTCTCCACGCCCGCGTCCAGCAGCAGCAGGCGGGACGGGTCGAGCGGCCCGTCGTTGCGGATCCAGTGCAGCACGCAGGCGTGCGCGCCGGAGGCG
Organism: Kitasatospora sp. NPDC085879; assembly: GCF_040686255.1. NCBI lineage: Bacteria > Bacillati > Actinomycetota > Actinomycetes > Kitasatosporales > Streptomycetaceae > Kitasatospora > Kitasatospora sp. NPDC085879. The sequence continues at coordinate 77,567 of NZ_JBFBJZ010000014.1, forward strand.
GCGATCGTCTCGTACCCGGTGCCGTTGCCCTCCAGCCGGGCGCGCCGCTCGAAGGTGCCCTCCAGCCAGCGCTCGCCGCGATGGTGGCGCAGCGCCGCCGGCAGCGCCCGCACGACGTCCTCGAAGCCGGCCGCGGTGTGGTCGACGGCGAGCTGCAGCTGGCTCACCTCCCAGGCGTCCTTGACCAGCCGGAGCTCGGAGAGGACGGCGGCCAGCCGGTCGTCGCCGACGACGCGGTCGGCCGCCGGACGGCCGGTCAGCGCGTCCACCACCGGATCCACCCCGGCCAGCACCCGGGCGGCGGGGCCGACGGTCTTGGCCAGCTCGTCGAGGTGGACGGTACGGATGCCGGTCAGCTGCTCGGCCTCGGCCAGGTCCGGCCGCCGCCCGACCCAGAACTCGCCGTACCGGCGGTCACGGTAGAACTCGGAACCCCCGCCGCGCGGCGAGCGCGGGCGGACGTGCAGCACCGGCTCGCCGTCCGGCTCGATCACCAGCACATGGCCGACCTGCTCCTCGCCGGTCAGCCCGGTGAGCCAGGCGTACGCGCTGTGCGGCCGGAACCGGAAGTCGCAGTCGTTGCTGCGCACCTTCAGCTGCCCGGCCGGGACGACCAGGCGCTCGCCGGGGAAGGCCGCGGCCAGCGCGGCCCGGCGGGCGGGTGTCACCGCGTGTGCGGCGACCCGGTCGCCGACGGGCAGCGGAGTGGGTGCCCAGGCGGTGCCCATGAAGGCGTCGAGGGCGGGGGAGACCGGGAGGTCGTGGCTGCCGGTGTTCGGCGGAACGGGGACGGCGTCGCTGGTCACGGCGGGTTGGCTCTCCTTCGGGCCGAGTGGAGCTGAGGTCAGTGAAATTTCACATTGCCATGTTATGTGTGACACCTCATGCCTGGCCAGGGGTATGCCGGTTCTCCGGACGCACCGGCGGGCCGGGGGAGTCGACTCCGCCCGGCCCGCAGCCCGTTGTGCTGCTGTCAGACCTCCAGTTCGGCCTCGATGCGCTTGAGCTGGTGGCGCGCCATCGCCAGGTTGGCGCGCTGCTTGTCGAGGGCGAGGTAGAGGAACAGGCCCTTGCCGGAGCGGCTGGTGAGCGGGCGGATCAGGTGGTACTGACTCGAGAGGCTGATCAGGATGTCCTCGATCGCCTCCTTGAGGTTCAGCATCTCGATCGCCCTGACCTTGGCCCGGACGACGTCGGTGTTGCCGGCCGCGGCCACGTTCAGGTCGAGCTCCGGACCGCCGCCGATGGTGCCGAGGGCCATGCCGCTGTTGTAGTCGACGAGGGCCACGCCGATGGCGCCCTCGATCGAGCTCATCGCGTCCTTGAGGGAGTGCTCCGTGCTGGCCATGGTGGTTCCTTCCGGGAATGGATTGACGGTGTGTCGGTGATGAGTCGGTGATGAGTGGTCAGGGGCGGTCCTGGCGCTCCAGGGCCGCGTCGGCGAGGGCGGCGATCCGGCCGCCGGCCCGGCGCGCCTCGAAGTGCAGCCGGCCCACATTGGCGTCCGGCCCGGCGAACAGCGTCAGCACGACGTAGCCGCCGGCCGCGTAGGTGGCCGTGTAACCGTGCTCGCCCCGGGTGAGCAGCTCGCGAAAGCCGCCCTGGCCGCTGGCCTCGATCAGCCGGGAACCGACACCGAGGGCGGCCGCGGTCAGCGCCGCCAGGCCCTCCGGTTCCAGGCCGTTCGTGTCGTGGGCGACCACCAGCCCGTCGGTGGTGGCGACCAGCCCGCCGGTCAGGTGCGGCACGGTGGCACGCAGCCCGCGCAGCTCGCTGAGCACCTCGGGTTCGGGCAGGGCGGGTGTCCGCTTCGCCGTGAACTGGCGCAGGGCGCGCTTCATGACGCGGCCCGGAACGGCGTACGGGCGGGTGGGACGCTCACAGTCGGGCCTCCAGGGCGGCTCGGATCCGGAGCAGCAGGGCGATCTCCGGATCGGGCGGGAAATCGTGCAGCGCCGGCGACGGCAGCAGTACCTCCGGGTGGGCCGGGGGCGGCCCGGCCTGCGGCGGTACTCCGTCCGGCCGTGCCGGGGCGGACGACAGGACGGGTGCGGCCACCGGGCCGGCGGCCGCGCGGGCTGCGGCGAGCGGGGCCGGCACGGCCGCCGGGGCCGGGGTCTCGACGAGCCCGGCAGCCGCCAGGTGCCGGATGTCGAGCAGCGTGGTGTAGGCGGACCGGCCGAGCAGCCGGGCGATCTGGGCGGGGGTGCGGAACCCGTCGGCCGCCGCCAGCACCGCCCGGCGCCGACCGCTGCAGGTGGCGGGCCGGCGGCCGGCCTCGGTCGGACCGGTGCGGGCGCGGACGGGGGAGACGTCCAGGTCCGCGACCGGGTGGGTGCGGTCGAGCAGCACGCGGCGCCGGCCGACCGCCAGGCGCAGCTCTCCGGTGGCCAGCGGCCGGGCCAGCGTCAACCCCGGCCGTACCCCGGGCAGGAAGCCGATCGGGCCGTCGTTCTGCGGCAGTGCGAAGAAGGCGGCGTCCAGGACGGCGGTCAGGTGGCAGAGCTCCAGCTCGCCGCGGCCGATCGAGCCGGCGGCGACCAGGTACTCGGCGGCCGAACGGTCGCGCGCCGCAGCCATGGCGTCCGCCCAGGTGCGGGCGGAGAGCCGGCCGGCGGAGGTGAGGAGGGTGCCGACATCCGGGGTGGCCGGACTCTCGGCATGCACCACCTCCCCGTTCACCAGGTGGACGGTGCCTGCCGAGCCGTGCAGGGCACCGGTGGCGAGGTCGGCGGAGAGGTCGGTCAGGGCCGCCTCGAAGACGGTGGCCGGGGCGAAGCCCGACCGGTGCCTTCGGGGCAGCCTGACGGCGGGTCGGAGGACCGGCGCGGGGGCCGGTTGCAGGGTCGGCTGCATCAGGCGAGCACCAGTCCGTCGGCGATGGAGGCGAGGCGCAACCGGGCCATGGCGAGGTTGGCGGTGGCCCGGTCGAGCCGCAGGTACAGGAAGACGCTGCTGTCGAACGGCGTCTCCACGAAGCGGATCAGGTGGTACGTGCCCGCCGAGGTGACGATGACGTCCTCGGCCGGGGCGGTTCTCGCGGCGGGGTCGGCGAACGACGAGGTCTGGGTGATCGCGCGGGCCACCTCGGTGGCGTCCGCCGCTCCGGCGTCGTGGTCACCGCCGGGACCGGCGCCGGCCGCGCCGAGGGCGAGACCGCTGGTCCAGTCGACCAGGCTGGCACCGAGAGCCCCGGTGATGGTCATCGCGTCGATCAGACACTCGTCGATTCCCGGCAAAGGTCGCACCCCTCCTCAGCGCCCCCGTGACGCGTCCGTGGCCACGCCCTTACTGGCTGTAGCCCCAACGGGGCGTAACGCTACCGCGCCGCAAGCGGCGTGGGGGAGGGTTCCGGCACTTTCCTCGGGCATATGCCCGACTCCCCGGATTTTCTCTGACGATGGGTCAGAGTCCCTTCTCCTCCTGCGCATCGGGCAGGGAACGGAGGCCGGGAATCGGCGACGGCAACAGCCACAGGAACGAGGTGAGCGCGCCTACGGCGGCTACCCACAGCGCCGGCCGCAGGCCGAGCGTGCTGCCGAGCACCCCTCCCAGAAGGGAACCTAGCGGACGGATGCCGTAGTTGACCGCCTGATAGGCCCCGGAGACCCGGGATCGGAGCCGATCCGGGATTACTGCCGCGAAGAGCGAGCCGACTGTGATATCGAGGATCATCACGCCGATCCCGGACAGGAAGACGGCGACCAGCAGCAGCGCGACCACCGGCAGGGTGCCGCCGCGCGCCGCGGGGACGAGCAGCAGCGGCGCGGGGTAGGCGATCAGCCCGAGCACCACCGCCCGCCCGATGCCGATCCGGCGGCTGATCCGGCCGGTCAGGCCGGCGCCGAGCAGCCCACCCAGCGCGCCCGCGCTCAGCACGGTGCCGAGCAGGCCCGCGGAGAGGCCGAGTTCGGTCGTCGCGAACAGCACGAAGAGCGCCGCGATCATGAAGGTGAAGAGGTTCACCGTCGCGGTGCCGAGCAGGGCGGCCCGCATGATCGGGGTGGTGGTGATGAACCGCAGCCCGGCGGAGATCCGGCCGCGGGTGCGCGGCTCGGCCGGCGGCTCGGTCGGCCGGATGCTGCCGAGCGCGAGCGCGGAGGCAAGGAAGGAGAGCGCGTCGGCGACCAGGGCCAGGGGCGCGGCGAGCAACTGCACCAAGCCGCCGCCGAGGCCCGGGCCGGCAGCCGAGGACATCGCCCGGCTGCCGTTGACCAGCGAATTGCCCTCCACATAGCGCTCGTTCGGGACGACCGCGACGAACAGCGGCGCGTTGCAGACGTCGAAGAGCACCGAGAAGCTGCCCATCACGAAGGCGACCACGAACAGCTGGGTGAGCGTCAGGACACCCAGCAGGTGGGCCGCCGGCACGGTGAGCAGCAGGACCGCCCGGGCGACATCGGCGACGATCATCACCCGGCGGCGGTCGGAGCGGCCGTCCGCCCAGGTGCCGGCGTGCAGCGCGAAGAGCAGACTCGGCAGCCAGCCCGCGGCGGTGAGCAGGCCCATCCGCCCGGCGTCGGCGTGCAGCGTGCTGACCGCGACCAGCGGCAGCACGATGCCGGTGATCTGGTCGCCGACCGCCGAGATCGTCTGGCCCGTCCAGTACCGGCGGAACTCGGTGACCCGCAGCAGCGCGGGTATCAGCCGGCGCCCCCGGACCTCGTGAGCGGCGGTCCCGGACATCGGGGCGACCGGGGAGGCGGCCGTAGGGGTAGTAGGGGCAGGGGCAGGGGCAGGGGCAGGGGCAGAGGCGGCCGGAGCGGGCTGCGGGGCGGAGTCGGTCGTCGAGGTCACCGGGCCCCCTCCTCGGTCCGGTGCTGCGGCCGGTCATCGTGCTCGTCGCGGTCGTTGCGGCTGTCGAGGCCGTCGCTGTCGTGCGGCGGGTCGGAGACGGGGGGCGGGTCGGCGCCGGGCGGCAGGTCGATCGGCAGGGCCATCCGGACGAGCAGCACCGGGCGGCTGCCGGGCGGGCGCTCGGCCCCGGCGCCCAGGCGGTCCAGGTACGGGCGGGTCAGCTCGTCCATCCGCGCGGCGAGTTCGGTGAGCTCCTCGGCGGTGAGGTGCAGGAGGGTGTCGCCGATGCCGGCGGCGCTGCGCCAGGCGGGCGGCTCGCCCGGCTGGACCTCCAGCCAGCGAACCGCGAGGGCGGCGTACCGCTCGACGACCGTGCGGTGGAGAGCGCCGGCTGCCTCGGCGGTGGCCGGGTCATCGGCGGCCGTGTCCCAGCTGGTGAACAGGGCGGTGGCCTGCCAGGGCTTCTCCCGGCCGCGGCCGCCGCCCGCCTCCTCCACCAGCCCGTACTTGGCGAGCTGGCGGAGGTGGAAGGAGCAGCTTGCCACCGACTCGCCGAGCAGTTCGGCGGCCCGGGTGGCCGTCAGCGGGCCCTCGCGGCGGAGCAGTCCGACCAGTGCCATCCGGGTGGGATGGGCGTAGGCCCGCAGCGCCCGCGGGTCGCTGAGCTGCACGGTGGGTGGCACTTCGGGTGCCGGACGCTCCTCGGTCATGCTTCTAAAGCTATCTTTAGAAAGAATGCTTTACAACCGGGCGAGGTAGTCGAGGACGGCCTTCTCCCCGCCCCTGGGCGCGGTGAGCGCCACATGGTTGTCCGGCCGGACCAGCACCAGGGCGTCGCCCTCGATGCCGTACGCCCGCCGTGCGTGCCCGTCGGTGTCCCGCAGCCCGGCCGGGTCGTCGGTGTCCACGGTGACCGTGCGGAGGTGCGCCGACAGGTCGAGGGCGGCCGGGTCGAGGGCGGGCCGGTGGCCGAAGGCGAGCAGAGTGAACCGATCGCCCGCGAACGTCTCCAGGAGCCGTATCGGTCGCCCCTCGGCGTCGGTGCAACGGGCGTCCGGGGCCCGGTCGCCGGCCCGGAGGGGGCCGCCCAGCAGGTCCTCCGCGAGGCTGCTCCCGCGGTAGCCGAGCGAGAGGCCGGTGATGTCCGCGACCCGGACGGCCTCCAGCCCGACCCCCGGGGTTCGGGCGCCCTCCCGTACGGCGGCCATCCCGGCGGCGGAGGTCTCAAGCGTCCAGGCGGCGATCGGCCGGCGCTCCTCCGAGTAGCTGTCGAGCAGTGCCGACCGTGCCCGGCCGGACAGTGCGTACCCGAGCTTCCAGCCGAGGTTCCAGGCGTCCTGGATGCCGGTGTTCATGCCGAGCCCGCCCGCCGTCGGGTGGACGTGCGCGGCGTCGCCGGCGAGCAGCACCCGCCCGACCCGGTACTGCTCCGCCATCCGCACGTTGACCCGCCAGCTGGAGAGCCAGCCGGCCGCGTGCACCCGGATGTCGTCGCGCCCGGTGTGCCGGGCGATGATCCGGCGGAAGCCCTCCAGCGACGGGGCGAGCGCGGTGCCGTCGGGGCCCGTTTCCGGGGTCGCCTGGACCTGCCAGCGGTCGCCCTCCTCACCGAACGGGCAGAGCATCAGGGCGCCCTGCGGGCCGAACCACTGGTGCCACGCGGTGGGCTCCAGCCCGGTCAGCTCCAGATCGCCCACCACCATGGCCGGCTCCGGCTCGCCGGTGCCCGTGAAGGCCACGCCGAGCTGCTTGCGGACGGTGCTCCGCCCGCCGTCGCAGGCGACCAGGTACTGCGCGGTGACCTCCCTGCCGTCCGCGAGGCGGGCCGTCACCCGCTCGCCGTCCTGCTCGAAGCCGGTCAGCTCGGTGCCGAACTCCACCGCCACCCCCAGCTCGGCCAGTCGGGCCCGCAGCAGCTCCTCGATCCGGTCCTGCGGGAGGTGGAGCGAGGCAGGGTACGGGGCGCCCGGGGTCGGCGGAGTGTCCGCCGAGGGGTCGGACTCGGCGGCGAAGGCGCCGTCGAAGTATCGGCGGAACGGCAGGCCGGTGCGGCCCTCGGCGAGCAGGTCGCCGGCGAGGCCGAGGTCGGCCAGCACCTCCAGACTGCGCGCGTTGAGCGTCTTGCCGCGCGAGCCGGTGTGCGGCTGCGGGGCCCGCTCGATCACCCGGACGGCCACGCCCTGCCGGGCCAGCAGGCAGGCGAGTGTGAGGCCGGTCGGCCCGGCTCCGGAGATCAGGACGGACGTGGCGGATGCGGGCGTCATGAACGCGGACGGCGCGGACGACATGGCCGACATGGACGACGTGGACATGGACATGGTGGAGCTCCTCCCCCTGGGTCCGGGCGTGGCTGTTGGTAGGCCCGGACGGCACCGTGAAGCGACAGAGCTCATGGAACAGCAACCCGGTAAGAAATGCAACCCGGTCACAAAAGAGTCCGGGTCAGGGGTGCGGCTAGAATCGACACCATGAACGAGCCGCCCGGTCTGCGGACCCTCAAGAAGGAGCGCACCCGGCAGGCCATCGCCGACACGGCGATCGGTCTGTTCCTCGCGCACGGCTTCGACGGGGTCTCGGTGCTCGAGATCGCCGCCGCCGCCGAGGTCTCCAAGCCGACCCTGTTCCGCTACTTCCCGAGCAAGGAGGAGCTCGTCCTGCACCGGATCGCCGACCACCTCGGCGAATCCGCCCGGGTGGTCGCCGCCCGCGGGCCCCGGGAGACCCCGCTGGACGCCCTGGAGCGCCACCATCTCGACCGGCTGGCCGCCCGCGACGCCGTCACGGGCCTCTCCGCGGACCCGCGGGTGCTGGCCTTCCACCGGCTGGTCTACGGGACACCCAGCCTCTCCTCCCACCTGCGCGACTGGATCGCCCAGGACACCGAGCTGCTGGCCGAGGCCCTCGGCGGCCCCGGCGAGCTGACGGCCCGGCTGCTCGCCGCCCAGCTCGTCTCCGTCCGGCAGGACCTCACCCGGGTCAACTGGCAGCGCCTCTCGGACGGCATGCCGGAGGAGGCCGCCCACCGGCAGGCGGTCGAGGACACGGCCACCGCCTTCACCCTGCTGCGCACCGGCGCGGCCGGCTTCGGCTACTGACACAGCCCTCCGGCTACGGACGCGGCCGGCCCCCGGCGGTGGATCCGCCGGGGGCCGGTGGGGTGGGCCTGCCGCACTGCGGCGCAGCGCGCCCGTCGGAGATGCGGCTCAGGAGGCCGGGCCGACCCGGACGGTGGTGATCCGGCCGCCCTGGCTCTCCCGGACGACCTCGATCCGGGTGTTGGTGTCCGGCACGGCGACCGCGAGTTGGGGGAGGGCCGGGTCGGTGTACACCCCGCGGTGGTCGTCGAAGGCGGGCACGGCGGGCTCGGCGCCGATCCGCACCGCCTCACCCGCCCTGTGCAGGGTGAAGGCGGTGGTGGGCCGCAGCGAGAACACCGCGTCGTAGGTCTGCGCCCGGCCGTTCACCGGGGTGCCGTCCGTGAACCGGATTGCGCCCGGGTGCGCGTCCACCGGCAGGATCAGTCCGCCGCCCGGGTGGTCCTTGGTGTTGTTGTCGGCGTAGGCGGTGTCCCAGAGCCAGACCAGCACACCCTCCTGGTACGGGTAGGTGTCGATCACCCCCTGTTTGCCGGGCACCCCCGTCCAGCCGAAGTTGTACGGTCCGGTGCGGAGATAGGTGCCGTAGCCGGTGTACCGCCGGTTCTCGACCAGGTAGGCCCGCGGGTGCTCGCGCACGGCGGCGCGGCCCTGGAGCACGGAGAAGCCGGTGGCCGTCCAGCCCGGGTCGCCGCCGTGCTCGGCGCCGTCCGAGAGCAGTTCGGCTCCGCCGGCGGTGATCCGGACGGCGTCCACCAGTGCGCCCTTGCCGTGGGTGTTGGAGTCGGAGGTGGTGCGGAGGCGGAGCTTCACGCTGCCGCCGGCGAAGCCGTCCAGTGGGACGTGCAGCTGCCGCCAGCCGCCGGAGGCGCCGCTGAGGGCGGGGGTGCCGGCCGGGCCGGCGGGGATCGGCGCGCCGTCGGCGGTGCCCGGCAGCGGGCGCCAGGTCTTCCCGCCGTCGGTGGAGGCCTCGACGGTGAGGAAGTCGTAGTCCTGTTCGAGGTCGTACCAGGCGGCCGCGTCCAGGGCGGCGGGGCCGGTCCGGCCGGTGAGGTCGACGGTGCGTGCGAGGGTGCTGTCGAGGTTGTCCCCGGTGTCGCTCCACCACTGGGCGCCGCCCTCGTACGGGTCGGCGAGGTCGGTGGTGGTGCGGCCCGGTGGCAGGTGCACCAGGACGGCCTGCGCCTGGTCGGTGTTGTAGCCGCTCACCCCGAGCGCGTGGCTGGAGCGGGTGGCGGCCTGTGCCTCGTCGTAGTTCAGCCAGCCGAGCTGGAGGCGGCTCCAGGCGTCGAGGTCGCCCGGGTACTCGCCGGTGGTGTTCTTCCGTCCGGTGCCCAGGTAGGAGCCGGAGGACATCAGGGACCAGAAGTTGACGGAGTTGTCGCCGCCGGTCAGCGGGTAGAGGTCGGGCAGGCCGAGGTTGTGGCCGTACTCGTGGGAGAAGAGGCCGACTCCGCTGTTCTCGCCGGCCTGCAGGTAGTCGTAGACGTAGAGACCGGAGTCGCCGACCGGCACGCCGCCGATCCGGTCGCCCGCCGGGCCGGTGCCGCCGGTCGGGTCGGGGAAGGCCCAACTGCGGTGCGCCCACAGCGCGTCGGTGCCCTGCGCGCCGCCGCCCCAGGTCTCGTCGACGCCGGCGTGCACCACGATCACGTTGTCGAGGTAGCCGTCCGGCTGGTCGAAGTCCCCGTCCTTGTCGTGGTCGTAGCGGTCGTGGACGTCGTACTGCGCCAGTTCCGCCCGTACCGCGGCCGCGGTGCGGCCCTTGGCGATCTCGCCGTCGTACCAGGCCTTGACGGCGTCCCGGACGAACTCCTGCGCCTGGGTCCAGGCGCCGCTGCCCTGCGGGCCCTTGTTGCTGCCGTACCGCGCCTCGTTCCACGGGACGGTCACCCAGTCGCTGACGGTGCCGTCGATGTCGTACCGGCCGGAGGACTGGGTGCGGTAGTAGTTGCGCACCGAGTTGGCGCCGGGTGTGGCGTCGAAGAACATCCGCCGGTAGTAGTCCCGGTCGAAGTCGGCCTTCCAGAAGGTGTGGGTGTCGCTCGCGTCCGGCTTCGGGACGGCGTTGTGGCGGGGCCCCGGGGTGCCGCCGTAGCGGGGCTGCCCGTTCCACTGGGTGGTGGTGTCCACCTGGTCGCCGAACTGGGCGAGGATCACGAAGACCTTGTCGCGGCGCTCCAGGCCGAGCTGGACGTAGTCGTCACCGATCCGGACCCGCGACGGGGCGCGGTGGTCGGGGGTGCGGGCGACGGTGCCGCGGTTGAGCTGCTCCAGGGCCTCGGCGCGCAGGGCCTGCCGGGTGCGTTCCTGCGGGGCGGGTTCGGGCTGCGGGCCCTCGGTGCCCTGCGCGGGCTCGGCGGCGAGCCGCGCCGCGGGGGGCACCGAGGGTAACCGTGCCGGTGCGGCCGAGGCCGCGGGTATGCCGACGGCCAGGGCGCCGAGGGCGAGCGCAGCCGCGAGGGCTGCGGAGGGTGTGCGCTTCAAGGACCGGTCCTTCCGGGCGGGGGTGGTCGGATGAGCGCGGGTAATATTTCACATGTCATCGGTCACATGGAAGACATGTGAACGTGCGTCATCACGCCCCCGCCCGGCGGGACGGCGGTCGTCGAGGTGTGTGCGTGGTGGTGGGAGGTGCGCGGCCGGTCGGGCCGTCAGTCGGAGGCTCTCAGCTCGGCGAGCAGGACGCCCTGGTCCTGGATGAGCTCCGTCAGAATGCGGCGGGCCGCCCGGAGCAGGTCGGCGACATCGGCGCCGGCCAGTGCGTAGACGACGGTGGAGCCCTCCCTGGTGGCCGTCACGAGTCCTGCCCGGCGCAGCTGGGCGAGCTGCTGGGAGAGGCTGGACGGCTCGATGTCGATGTCCGCGAGCAGGTCACGGACGGGCGTCGGGCCGGCCTGGAGCAGCTCCAGCACCCGGATGCGGACGGGGTGCCCGAGCATCCGGAAGAACTCCGCCTTGGCCTGGTACAGCGGTACGGGCACGCGGCCCCCTCTCCAGCGCCGGGTAGGTGCTGCGGCGGCCGGGGTCAGACCTCAAGGCTGGCCTCGATCCGCTTCAGCTGGTGGCGGGCCATGGCGAGGTTGGAGCGGCTGCGCGCCAGTGCCAGGTAGAGGAAGAGGCCGCGGCCGCTGGACGTGGTGAGCGGCCTGATCAGGTGGTACTGGCTGGTCAGCGTGATGAGGATGTCCTCGATCTCGTTGTCGTGCAGGTTGAGCATCTCCATCGTCCGCATCTTGGCCCGGACGAGGTCGGTGTTGCCGGCGGCGGCGACGTTGAGGTCGAGCTCGGCCGCGTCGCCGAGCGTGCCGAGCGCCATCCCGCTGCCGTAGTCGACCAGGGCGACGCCGATCGCGCCCTCGATCGTCATGGCCTCCTTGAGCGCGGTCTCCGGGTTCGCCATCGTCTTCCTCCTGGTGTCGCCGTGCCCGCACCGTTCGGGCGGGTTCGGCAACGACTGTAGGGAGAGGGGCGTGAAATCTTCGCTCGATGATCGGAATCGATCACGGATGAGCGATCAGCGCTCTCTCGACGTCGATTCGCTGATGACTTGAAGACATTTGCAACTAAGGATGTGATTGAACTGCCAGATACGGGCGCGCTGTCGAACGCACCTGCGACCGCCCGGTGATCCGCTCGGGACCCGCTCGGGACCCTCCCCGCGACCCACCCGGGAGCCGTCGAGGCGACCCGTCGCAGCGGTCCGACCGCACCCGGTGACCGCGCCCGGCGACCGTCCGCGGGGGAGCCCGCAGCAGACCCCGAAAAGGGTGCTATCGATGTCGGCCACGCCGGGTAACCTCTGGGCGAGATGCTCGATCACCACACCCACCACACCCGCTGCGCCCCGGTCGGACCGACTGTCCGGACGGCCCCGCAGCCGCAGGCGTCGCCGTCTGCGCACCCGTCCGGCCCGCACGGGCAGTACTCCCACGGGAAGAGAAGGTGACGCAGATGGACGCCCCCCTGCCCGAGGAGCAGCTCAGCCCGGCCGAGGCCTACGCGGCCTCCCGCCGCCGGGCCGCCGAACAGGCCACGGCGCTGTACGGCTTCCAGCAGCTGTACGACTTCCCGCTCGACCCGTTCCAGATCGAGGCCTGCCAGGCCCTGGAGGCCGGCGAGGGCGTCCTGGTGGCCGCGCCGACCGGCTCCGGCAAGACCATCGTCGGCGAGTTCGCCGTGCACCTGGCCCTGGCGAGCGGCCGCAAGTGCTTCTACACCACGCCCATCAAGGCGCTCTCGAACCAGAAGTTCGGCGACCTGGTCAAGCGCTACGGCGCCGCCAAGGTCGGCCTGCTCACCGGTGACAACAGCGTCAACGGCGACGCCCCGGTGGTCGTGATGACCACCGAGGTGCTCCGCAACATGCTGTACGCGGGCTCCAGCGCGCTCAACGGCCTCGGCTACGTGGTGATGGACGAGGTGCACTACCTGGCCGACCGCTTCCGCGGCGCCGTCTGGGAGGAGGTCATCATCCACCTCCCCGAGTCGGTGGTGCTGGCCTCGCTCTCCGCCACCGTCTCCAACGCCGAGGAGTTCGGCGACTGGCTGGACACGGTGCGCGGCGGCACCAAGGTGATCGTCTCCGAGCACCGCCCGGTGCCGCTGTGGCAGCACGTCATGGCCGGCAACCGGATGTACGACCTGTTCGCCAACCCGGACCGCGACGGACGCCCCAAGGACGCCCCGCGCAACCCGGCCAAGGCCGTCAACCCCGAACTCGTCCGGCTGGCCCGCTCCGAGGCGGACCGCGGCCGGGACCGGTTCGCCAAGGGCCGCGGGCGCTCCATGCCCGCCGGCCGCCCGGGCCGGATCTGGACCCCGGGCCGGATCGACGTCATCGAACGCCTCGACGCCGAGGGCCTGCTGCCCGCCATCACCTTCATCTTCAGCCGGGCCGGCTGCGAGGCCGCCGTGCAGCAGTGCCTCGCCTCCGGCCTCAGACTCAACCGGGACAGCGAGCGCCGCCAGGTCCGCGAGATCGTCGAACAGCGCTGCTACGACATCCCGGACGAGGACCTGCACGTCCTCGGCTACTTCGAGTGGCTGGACGGCCTGGAGCGCGGCATCGCCGCCCACCACGCCGGCATGCTGCCGCGCTTCAAGGAGGTCGTCGAGGAGCTCTTCGTGAAGGGCCTGGTCAAGGCCGTCTTCGCGACCGAGACCCTCGCCCTCGGCATCAACATGCCCGCCCGCTCGGTGGTCATGGAGAAGCTCGTGAAGTGGAACGGCGAGACGCACGCCGACATCACCCCCGGCGAGTACACCCAGCTCACCGGCCGGGCCGGCCGGCGCGGCATCGACGTCGAGGGCCACGCCGTCGTGCTGTGGCAGCGCGGCCTCGACCCGGAGGCGCTGGCGGGGCTCGCCGGCACCCGCACCTACCCGCTCAAGTCCTCCTTCCGCCCCTCGTACAACATGGCGGTCAACCTGGTCGGCCAGTTCGGCCGGCACCGCTCCCGCGAACTGCTGGAGACCTCGTTCGCCCAGTTCCAGGCGGACCGCTCGGTGGTCGGCATCGCCCGCCAGGTCCAGCGCAACGAGGAGGGGCTCGACGGCTACCGCGAGTCGATGACCTGTCACCTCGGCGACTTCGACGAGTACATGGCCCTGCGCCGGCAGCTGAAGGAGCGTGAGAACGAGCTCGCGCGCGAGGGCACCAGCCAGCGCCGCGCCGCCGCCGTCGAGGCCATGGAGCAGCTCAAGCCCGGCGACGTCATCCACGTGCCCGCCGGCAAGTTCGCCGGCCTCGCCCTCGTCCTCGACCCGGGCCTGCCGCCGGTCGGCCGCGGCGGCCGCGGAGGCCCCCGCCACCCCGACTACCAGGACGGCCCGCGCCCGGTGGTGCTCACCGCCGAACGCCAGGTCAAGCGGCTCGCCATGATCGACTTCCCGTACCCGGTCGCCGCCGTCGAGCGGATCCGGATCCCGAAGTCCTTCAACCCGCGCAGCCCGCAGTCCCGCCGGGACCTCGCCTCCGCCCTGCGCACCAAGGCCGGCCACCTCGAACCCGAGCGGTACCGCCGCGGCCGGGCCGCCGCGGCCGACGACGCCGAGATCACCCGGCTGCGCGCCGAGCTGCGCCGGCACCCCTGCCACGGCTGCGACGAGCGCGAGGACCACGCCCGCTGGGCCGAGCGCTACCACCGGCTGCACCGCGACACCGAGCTGCTCGAACGCCGGATGCGCTCGCGCACCCACACCATCGCCCGCACCTTCGACCGGGTCTGCGGCCTGCTCGCCGACCTCGGCTACCTGCAGGGCGACACCGTCACCGACGACGGCAAGCGGCTCGGCCGGCTCTACGGCGAACTCGACCTGCTCGCCTCCGAGTGCATCCGCGAGGGCGTCTGGAAGGGCCTCTCCGCCGCCGAACTCGCCGCCTGCGCCTCCGCCCTGGTCTACGAGGCCCGGCAGTCCGACGACGCCGTCGCCCCCCGGGTCCCGGAGGGCGCGGCCAAGGAGGCGCTCGGCAAGATGATCCGGATCTGGGGCCACCTCGACGCCCTGGAGGAGCAGCACAGGATCTCCACCGCCGAGGGCGTCGGCCAGCGCGAGCCCGACCTCGGCTTCGCCTGGGTCGCCTGGCGCTGGGCCCTCGGTCACAACCTGGACGCCGTGCTCCGCGACGCCGAGCTGCCGGCCGGTGACTTCGTCCGCTGGACGAAGCAGCTGATCGACGTACTCGGCCAGATCCAGGACGCCGCCGGCGCGGACGCCGACCTGCGGGCCACCGCCCGCAAGGCCGTCGACGCCCTACGGCGCGGCATCATCGCCTACTCCTCGGTCGGCTGAGCCGGCGGCCGCCCACCTGTGGACGGCGCGAGGGGCGCCGGAGACCGCTCCGGCGCCCCTCGCGCCGTCCGCGGGCCGCCGCTACCGGCTGCCCGGGAACTCCTTGCCGGCCAGGACGGCGACGACGCGCTCCAGCGAGCCGCCGAGGCCCCAGCGTTCGGCGAGGGATTCCAGGGCCATCGGGTGGAGCGGCTCGGTGGGCAGGACCGGGTCGAAGGCGGGCAGCGGCACGTCGGTGGCCACCCGGACGACCGTCGGCGCCACGTCCAGGTAGGCGGCGCCCTCCAGCAGGTTCTTCCGGCGGGCCGGGGTGAGCTTGGAGGACGGGTCGGCGGCGGCCGCGCGGACCCCGGCGAGGTCGCCGTAGGTCTGGATCAGCTGGGCGGCCGTCTTCTCTCCGATCCCCTTCACGCCCGGCAGGCCGTCGCTGGCGTCGCCGCGCAGCGCCGCCATGTCGGCGTACGAGGCGCCGTCGACGCCGTACTTCTCCAGCAGGTGGGCGTTGTCGACGCGTTCGGCCGCGCCGACGCCCTTCACCGGGTAGAGCACGGTGACGCCGCGCGCGTCGTCGACCAGCTGGAAGAGGTCCCGGTCGCCGGTGACGATCTCCACCGGCCCGGTGGCGCGGGTGGCGAGGGTGCCGATCACGTCGTCGGCCTCGTAGCCGGGCGCCTCGACCCGGGCGATGCCGAGGGCGTCGAGCACCTGCTCGATCACCGGCACCTGCGGGGACAGCGTGTCCGGGATCTCCTCCTCGCCCTCGACTTCGGGCTCCGCCGCCAGCCGGTGCGTCTTGTAGGTCGGGATGAGGTCGACCCGCCACTGCGGCCGCCAGTCGGCGTCCATGCAGGCGACCAGCTGGTCCGGCCGGTGGTCCTGGACGAGGCGGGAGATGAAGTCGAGCAGCCCGCGGACGGCGTTCACCGGCTCGCCCTGGGGCGACTTCAGGGACTCCGGGACACCGAAGTAGGCACGGAAGTAGAGGCTCGCCGTGTCGAGCAGCATCAGTCGCGGTGCGGTCACCCTCCGCATCATGCCGTACCGGTCCGTCGGCGGGGGCCGTCAGTGCCGGTGCGGCCCGCTGCGGTGGACCGGCCCGTGCGCATCCGCGCAGTGCTCCTGGCCGTCGGCCGCCGGGGCGCCGTCGACCTCCGCCGACCGGCTGATCTGCAGCAGCTCGTGCGGCCCGTCCTCGCCGAGGTGGTCGACCTGCAGGGTGGCGTGGGTGATCCCGTACTCGTCGCGGACCCGGCGCTGCAGCTCGCGGCGGACGGCGTGGCAGTCGCCGCCCGGTGCGACCAGGATGTGCGCGGAGAGGGCCGGCTCGCCGGAGGTGATCTCCCAGATGTGCAGGTCGTGGATCTCCTCGACCAGCGGCACCGCCACCAGCCGGTCGGCCACCGTGTCCGGGTCGATGCCCGCCGGGGCCGCCTCCAGGAAGATCCGCGCCGAGTCCCGGACGAGCCCGGTGCCGGCCCGCAGCATCAGCGCCACCACCACCAGCGAGGCGATCGCGTCGGCCTGGACGAACCCGGTCAGCATCACCACGGCGCCGGCGATCGCGGTCGCGATGAACGCGTACAGGTCGGTCAGCACGTGCTGGAAGGCGCCCTCGACGTTGAGCGAGCTGCGGTTGGCCTTGGACATGCACCAGGTGGCGGCGAGGTTGACCACCACCCCGACCAGCGCGGTGACCAGCACCAGCGAACCCCGGACCTCCGGCGGATCGATCAGCCGGGTGACCGCCTCGTAGCCGAGCCAGGCGGAGAGCACCAGCAGGGTCACGCCGTTCGCCTGCGCGGAGAGGATCTCGGCCCGCTTGAGGCCGTAGGTGTAGCCGCCGCGGGCGGGCCGGGCGGCCAGCCGCATCGCGACCAGGGCGAGCGCGATCGAGGCGGCGTCGGTCAGCATGTGCGCCGCGTCCGAGATCAGCGCCAGCGAGGAGGCCGCCAGACCGACCACGACCTCGCCCGCCATGAAGACGGTGATCAGCACCAGCGCCCAGACCAGCCAGCGCCGGTCGGCGTCGGCCGCGACCCCGTGGCTGTGCGCGTGGCCCCGGCCGCCGGGCCCGTGCCCGTGCGCGCCGTGGTCGTGGGAGTGCTCGCGGCCGCGGTCGTGATCGTGGTGGTCGCCGGCCATCGGGGTCCTCTCGTGCACGTGCTGCCCGTGCGGGCGGCGGACACCGCCCGCACCCGAAGTGAACCCCAGAACCGACGAAGATCCAAAGCCTGCACTGGTGACCGTTGTCGTTGCCGCACGGGCCCGCCGGGGCGGGCCCGTGCGACCGGTCAGGCGGTGACGGCGGCCTGCATGCGGACCGCGGCGGCCGTCCGCACCAGGGCGGTCATCAGCCGCAGGTCGTCGCCCTGCTCGGGGTGCCACTGGACGCCGAGGGTGAATCCGGCGCCCTCGATCGCCTCGACCGTGCCGTCCTCGGCCCAGGCGGACACCGACAGGCCCTGGCCGAGCTTGTCCACGGCCTGGTGGTGGTAGGTGGGCACGTTCACCGAGACGTCCGGCAGCAGCTCGCCGAGCAGGGTGCCGGGCACCGGCCGGACCGGGTGTCGCCCGTAGGTGCCCGGCGCGCCGATGTGGCCCTGGTGGCCGACCACGTCCGGCAGGTGCTGGATCAGGGTGCCGCCGCACACCACGTTGAGCAGCTGCATGCCGCGGCAGATGCCGAGGACCGGCAGCTCCGCGGCGAGGGCGGCGCGCACCAGCGCGGACTCCCAGACGTCCCGCTCCGGCTCGCCGCCGTCGGTCTCCGGGTGGCGCTCGGCGCCGTACCGGGCGGGGTCGACGTCGGCGCCGCCGGTGATCACCAGGGCGTCGATCCGGGCGACCGCGTCGGCGGCGTGCTCGGCGGCGTCCGGCGGCAGCAGCACGGCGAGCCCGCCGGCGGCCTGCACCACGGACGGGTAGCGCTCGGCCAGCAGGACCGTGCGGATGCTGTCCCAGCGGCCCCAGGCCGCATCGAGGACAGAGGTGCTGATGCCGATCACAGGCCGAGGAGTCATGGCGGGCATTCTGCCTCCTCACGGGCCGCCGCGGTGCGATCGGGGAGTGCGGCACGCGCCACACCGCCGCCGTCGGCGGTACGACGTACCGTAACCGTGTCGTATCGGAACGTGCGCGGCGAGTGGCGGAGGTGCCCGATGGCGGGGACGGAACCGGAGGTGCCCCGGCGGTTGACCGGGCGGGTGGCGGTGGTGACCGGTGTCAGCGGCTTCGCGGGCGAGGCCGGCGCCGCGGTCGCCCGCAGGCTCGCCGCCGAGGGCGCCCGGGTGGTCTGCGCGGACCCGGACGAGCGGGCCGGCCAGGCGGTGGCCCGCTCGGTGGGCGGCCTGTTCGTGCACACCGACCCGCTGGACGAGTACATGGTGGAGGCCCTCTTCGACGAGGCGTACGAGACCCTCGGCGGGGTGGACGCGGTGGTGAACGGCCCGTCCGGGGCGCCGCCCGCCGACGGCCCGGTGATGGACGTCCCGCCGGACGCCTGGCGGGTCGTCCAGGACACCCGGCTGACCGCCGTCTTCCTCTGCTGCCGGGCCGCGCTGCCCTACCTGCGGCGGCACGGGCACGGCTCGGTGGTGAACCTGGCCGGTCCGGCGGCCGAGGGCGGCCTGGCCGCCACCGTGGCCGCGGCCGGGGTCGCCGCGCTCACCCGGGAGCTGGCCGAGGGCTTCGGGCCGGAGGGCATCCGCTTCAACGCGCTCGGCGGCGGGCACGCGGAGCGGCTCGCCGCGGCGGCCGCCTGGCTCGCGAGCGACGACTCGGCCGGGGTGAACGGCAGCCTGGTCCGATTCTCACCGTAATCTCATCGCGAACCGGGCGATTCGACCCTCCTGCTGATATGGCGCTTATCCGCCCGCCCTTAGATTCGATGGTGTGAGCGAGCAGATTCCCGCCGGGTGGTACCCGGACCCGAAGGACACCGGCGACCCCCGCCCCGAGCGCTACTGGGACGGCACGGGCTGGACGGCGACCACCCGCCCCGCGCCCGGTGCCGAGGCGCCCGCTGGCGGTGACGAGGCCGCGGCCGGCGACGAGCCCACGGTGATCGAGGGCCGCGTGCTGGACGACGGTCCGACCGTGCGCTACCCGGAGATGCCGACGGCCGTCCCGGCCCCGCCGAAGG
Source organism: Kitasatospora sp. NPDC085879 (assembly GCF_040686255.1). NCBI lineage: Bacteria > Bacillati > Actinomycetota > Actinomycetes > Kitasatosporales > Streptomycetaceae > Kitasatospora > Kitasatospora sp. NPDC085879. Next base: position 96,395 of record NZ_JBFBJZ010000014.1, read on the forward strand.
CCGCCCGCAGGCCCTCGCGCCCGGTGGTCGTCGCGGCGACGGTGGCCGCACTGGCCGGCCTCGCGGTCGGCTCGGGCGTCACCTACCTGGCCATGGACCACGACGAGGGCCGCGCCTCGGCCCGTCCGTTCGACGGTCGCTACCGGCCCGGCGGGCCCGGCTCGGACGGCTTCGGCTTCCCCGGCCTCCCCGGCCAGGGCAACGGCCAGGGCAACGGAAACGGTCAGGGCGGCAGCGGCGACGGTCTGGGCGGTGGCAACGGGTCGGGCCGCGGCGGCCGGAACGCGGACACCGCGATCGACCTGGTGAACGGCATCAGCCTGCCCGTCCCCTCCGGCTGGCAGGGCGCCACCACCCCGGACGGCCACGCCGCGCTCTCGATCGGCTCGTACACCTGCGCCGACGGCAAGAGCCGGTGCTCGCTCGGCGGCGCGAGCACCGACAGCATCGACGGCACGGACGCCAAGCAGGCCGCCCTCGCCGACATCGCGGCCGCGGCCAAGGAGTCATACGGCGACGTGAAGTCCCACGAGGAGCTGAAGTCGGAGGCGGTCACCGTCGCCGGGCGCAGCGGCTACCTCGTCCGCTGGAAGGTCGACGCCCCGCAGGGCAACGACGGCTACGTGGAGACGGTGGTCTTCCCCGGCGCCAAGTCCGGCAGCCTGGTCGCCGTCCACCTCGGCTTCGACATCGCCGACAAGGCGCCCGGCCTCGCCCAGATGGACACCATCGTCAAGGGCATCGCCACCGCCCAGGCCGGTGGCGTCGGCGGCACCTGACGGAACCCCACCCCGGCGGGGAGCGTGCCTCAGAGGAAGGTGCGCCCCTCGCCGCGGTACGTCGGCACCGTCTCCACCACCCGGTCGCCCTCGACCAGGTGCAGCTCCGCGAAGCGCTCGCACAGCTCGCCCGCCTTGGCGTGCCGGAACCACACCCGGTCACCGATCAACAGGTCGTCGGCGGCCGCGCCGAGCAGCGGCGTCTGCACCTCGCCGGCGCCCTCCTGCGGGTCGAGGCGCAGGCCCTCCGGCAGGTACGGCACGGGGGAGCGATCCGCCCCGGACGGACCCGAGGCCGGGTAGCCGCCGCCGAGCACCGTCACCACGCCCACCCCGGGCCGGCGGACCACCGGCTGGGCGAACAGCGCCGCCGGCCGCCCGCGGAACGACGAGTAGTTGTCGAACAGCCGCGGCTGGTAGAGGCCCGAACCCGCGGCGACCTCGGTGACGGCCGACTCGGCCGCCGTCGACTCGACGCTGCCGGTGCCGCCGCCGTTCACGAACTCCAGCTCGGCCACCTGCCGCAGCCGGCGCACCACCGCGGCGCGCCGCTCCGCGAGTTCGGCCCGTGCCCGGCTCTGCATCATCCGCACCAGCTGCGAGCGGACCGGCCGGCCCGCCACCCGGTCGCCCACCCCGGCGATGTGGCCCTCGTAGGCCATCAGGCCGACGACCTTGAAGCCCGGCCGGTTCTGCACCAGTTCGGCGAAGGCGCCCAGCGCCTCCGGGGTGCGCAGCGGCGAGCGCCGGGCACCGAACCGGACCCGCCCGCCGAGCAGTTCCAGCGAGGTGTCCAGCTCCAGGCAGACCCGGACGGTCTCCGGCCCCTCGCGGGAGGAGTCGATCAGGTCCAGCTGCGAGGGGTCGTCCAGCAGGACGGTGACCGCCTCCGCCAGCTTGGGGTCGTCGGTCAGCTCCCCGTAGCCGGCCCGGTCCGCCGACGGGTAGGCGAGCAGGACGTCGGTGAAGCCCTGGCGGGCCAGCCAGATCGACTCGGCCAGGGTGAAGCTCATGATCCCGGCGAAGCCGTCGGTGGCCAGCACCCGCTCCAGCAGGGCGCGGCAGCGCACCGACTTGCTCGCCACCCGGATCGGCTTGCCGCCGGCCCGGCGCACCAGGTCGGCCGCGTTGGCGTCGAACGCGGCCAGGTCGACGATCGCGAACGGCGCGTCGAGATGCGCGGTGGCCCGGTCGTAGCGCGAGCGGTCCGAGACGGCGCCGGGCACTGCGGGGGCGAGGTCGGTGGCCATGGCGGCAGCGTCCCACACGGTGACTACCGCTGGGTAGAGGCGGACGGCTCCGCGCCTGCGGCGACCGCACCGGGGGACGAAGTCCCGGTGGAGACCTCGGGGGAGGCGGCGGTCAGGCTGTCGGTGGCCGCGGCGGCCACCGACTCCACCAGGCCGATGCCCTCCTCCTCGGTGTCGGAGCCGTCGGTGAGCACCGCCACCAGCAGCTCCCGGCCGTCGTGCACCACCCTGCCGATGCTGTTGACCACCCAGGCGCCCTCGGCGGTGCGCGGCAGCCAGCCGTTCTTGAGGTGCACCGCGTGGTCGTCGTCCGCCGCCGAGACACCCCACCGCTGGTCGGCGGCGATCAGCCCCATCAGCTTCTGCAGATACGCCCGGGAGGCTTCGTTCAGCACGCCGTCGGTGCCGAAGACCAGCTGCAGCAGCCTCACCTGGTCCTCCGCCGTGGTCGTGGTCAGGCCCCAGTAGCCGTCGGTGCCGGCCGTCGTCGCGGTGAGGCCGAACGCGGCGTTGGCGGCGTCCAGCCCCTCGTCCTCGCCGATCTCGCCGAACAGCTCGGTGGTCGCGTCGTTGTCGCTGTTCTCGATCATCAGTGCGGCGGCGGTGCGCTGCTGCTCCGTCAGCTCGCCGCCGGTCCGCCAGAGCAGCGCGGCGAGGATGTCCACCTTGACGATGCTGGCGGTGACGAACCGGTCCGTCCCGTACGCGGCACCCGCCCCCGAGGCGGTGTCCAGCACGGCGACCGCCAGATGGCCGGTGGAGTCCTGCACCGCCGCCGCGAGCTCCGCGTCCAGGTCGACCGTCGGGGCCGCCGGCGATGCGGCCGCCGCCACCGGCAGCGCGTCGCGGGCCGACCGGTCCCGGTGCAGCCACACCCCCGCCGCGGCGAGCACGAGCACGGTGAACAGGGCGGCACCGCGCCGCAGTCGGCGACGGCGCCTGCGTGCGGCGGTACGGGCCCGTCGGGCTGAGGTCATGCCCGAGATCCTGGGCAGGGCTCCTCGGGCTCAGGTGAGGCCGGCGTGAGCACCGTCTGAGAAGCCGGACGCAGGGGTGGCATACCCTCGACGGGTGGAGCGCAAGAACATTCCGAACCCCGGATTCGCCGACGACGACGGCACCGCCGACCCCCGCCTCACCCGGGCCCTCACCGCCTGGGCGGAGGACTCCTCGCAGGAGCCCGAACTGCTCGACGCCCTCACCCCGAGCCGGCTGATGGTGCCGATCGTCGCGCTGCTCGGCGAGGTCGAGACCGACGCCAACGGGCTGAAGCACGAGAAGACCAGCGACATGGCGGTGCCGGTGATCGAGGCACCCGACGGGCGACGCGCCCTGCCGGCCTTCACCTCGCTGGAGACCATGGCCCGCTGGCGGGCGGACGCCCGGCCCGCACCCGTCGCTGCACCGCAGGCCGCCATGGTCGCCTACTCCGAGCGGGCCGACACCCTGCTGGTCGACCCGGCCGGGCCGGTCACCTACCAGCTGAACGGGGCCAGGCTGCGGGCCGTCGCCGAGAACCGGCGCTATGTCCGGCCGGCCGCCGACCCCGACGTCCGCGAGGCCCTGCGGGGGCTGCTGGCCGCCGAACCGGCCGTCGCCCGCGGCTACCTCCGGCCGGACACCGACGCGGACGCCGTCCTCGCGCTGGTGCCCGCCGCCGGGGCCGGGGAGGACGCCCTGCGGGAGGCCGTCGACCGCCTGGTCGCGGGCCTCGCGGCCGACGCCACCCTCCGCGTCCGCCTCGACCGGGGCCTCCAGCTCGCGCTGCTCCGCACCGACCTCCCCGACGAGCCCTTCTACACCGCGGGGGAGTAGGGCGAACCAAAGGGGCGCATGGGCGCCTTCCAGCCTTCGGCCGGGAGGTGCCTGCACGCGCCCCTTCTCGTGTGCCCTACGAGTAGACCGGGCCGGTGAACTTCTCGCCGGGGCCGGCGCCGGGGGCGTCCGGGACGACGGAGGCCTCGCGGAAGGCGAGCTGGAGGGAGCGCAGGCCGTCCCGGAGGGGTGCAGCGTGGAAGTTGGAGATCTCGGGGGCGCCGGCGGTGACCAGCCCGGCCAGGGCGGTGATCAGCTTGCGGGCCTCGTCGAGGTCCTTGTCGGCCTCGCCGCCCTCGGCGAGCCCGCACTTCACCGCCGCCGCGCTCATGAGGTGGACGGCCACGGTGGTGATCACCTCGACGGCCGGGACCTCCGCGATGTCGCGGGTGAGGTCGTCGAAGCCGACGGCCTGCTCGTCGTCGTGCTCGTGGGGCTGGCTGGTCAAGGTGGCTCACTCCGTCTGGCCGGTGGACGTTCATCAGGGAGCGTACAAGGCGCGCTGACCGGGGCCGGAATACCGGTGGCCGTCGAAACGCTGCTATGCTTCGAGACTGACCGGCCAGGCATCCGTACGGAGGCCCGGCCAGCAAGTGGAGGCTCCACCCAGGAGGCCCGAGAGGGCAACCGCGACAGTCTCCCACCTGATCGGCCCCCGGGTCGACGGGTCCCGGTCCGCGACGTACCCCGCGAGGTGTGCGACGCCAGTGGCGCCCCGCCAGGGGCGCGCCCCGGATTGTGTGGAGCCCCGCCTGTACCGTGCGGGGCTTTTTTCGTGCGTTCGGTGCCTTTTCGGGCAGCGGAGCATGAATGAAGCCCCGCCCAGTGGTCGAAACCACGACGTGCGACCGCCGCCCGACGGCCGCATCGGAAAAAGGTGCAACCGAGGAGGCCCCATCAGCACCGAGCCCCGCATCAACGACCGGATTCGCGTCCCCGAGGTGCGACTCGTCGGTCCCAGCGGCGAGCAGGTCGGCATCGTGCCGCTTGCCAAGGCGCTGGAGCTTGCGCAGGAGTACGACCTCGACCTGGTCGAGGTCGCGGCGACCGCCCGGCCGCCCGTCTGCAAGCTCATGGACTACGGCAAGTTCAAGTACGAGTCGGCCATGAAGGCCCGTGAGGCGCGCAAGAACCAGGCGCACACGGTCATCAAGGAGATGAAGCTCCGGCCGAAGATCGACCCGCACGACTATGACACCAAGAAGGGTCACGTCGTCCGGTTCCTCAAGCAGGGCGACAAGGTCAAGATCACGATCATGTTCCGCGGTCGTGAGCAGTCCCGCCCCGAGCTGGGCTTCCGACTGCTGCAGCGCCTCGCGGAGGACGTCCAGGACCTGGGCTTCGTGGAGTCCTCGGCCAAGCAGGACGGCCGTAACATGATCATGGTTCTCGGCCCGCACAAGAAGAAGACCGAGGCGATGGCCGAGGCGCGCGCCCTGGCGGACGCCCGCAAGGCCGAGCGCCTGGGCCGCACCGCCGGCAGCGCCGAGCAGGCCGACGACGCCGAGGAGGCCGTCGAGGTCGTCGAAGCCGAGCAGGCCGAGCACGAGACGGCCCCCGAGGCCGTCGAGGCCGCGCCCGCCGCCGAGGTCGAGCAGCCGGCCGACACCGAGCAGGAGGGCTGAGCCGAAAGGCTCGGCCCCCGTTCGGACGGCCACAGCGGCCGGGGCTCCCGCCCCGGCCAGGAGATCAATCCACTCCCGGCCCGCACAGCGACTGTGCGGGCCGGGGCGGACCGACGAGGAGATACGGCGACATGCCGAAGCAGAAGACGCACAGCGGCGCCAGCAAGCGCTTCAAGATCACTGGCTCCGGGAAGGTGCTCCGCGAGCGTGCCGGCCGTCGCCACCTCCTGGAGCACAAGCCCTCGACGCTGACCCGCAAGCTGGCCGGTACGGTCGAGCTGGCTCCGGCCGACGCCAAGAAGATCAAGAAGCTTCTCGGCAAGTGATCGCCCACCCGCGGCACCCCCGCGGGACCGGCTGATCCTTCCCGACCCAATCGATTGACGGACCGCCAGGAGCCATCCGGGGTCCAATCCAAGGAGTAATCAAGTGGCACGCGTCAAGCGGGCAGTCAACGCCCACAAGAAGCGCCGGGTCATCCTCGAGCGGGCCAGCGGTTACCGCGGCCAGCGCTCCCGCCTGTACCGCAAGGCCAAGGAGCAGGTCACCCACTCGCTCGTCTACAACTTCAACGACCGCAAGAAGCGCAAGGGCGACTTCCGTCAGCTCTGGATCCAGCGCATCAACGCTGCGGCCCGTGCCAACGGCATGACCTACAACCGCTTCGTGCAGGGCCTGAAGGCCGCTGGCGTCGAGATCGACCGCAAGATGCTGGCCGACCTGGCCGTCAACGACGCCGCCGCGTTCGCCGTGCTCGTCGAGGTCGCCCAGAAGGCTCTGCCGGAGGACGTCAACGCCCCCAAGGCCGCCTGATCCAGGCCACGCCTCAGTAGTTGAGCTCTTCGGGCCCGCAGGTACACACCGCCTGCGGGCCCGATGCGCATTCCGGGCCGCTCGGCCCCGCCGGGCGCCCGCCGGCCACGCCTCCTCAGAGTCCTCAGAGAACGAGACCATGCAGAGCACCGACACCCCCCTGCTCACCTCCCTGCGCTCCCCGCGGGTCGTCGCCGCCCGCCGGCTGGCCAAGCGGAACCAGCGCGGCAAGGACCGCCGCTTCCTCGCGGAGGGCCCGCAGGCCGTCCGGGAGGCCGTGGCGTACGGGCGGCTGCCGGGTTCGGCCGAGCACGCGGTGGTCGAGATCTACCTCACCCCGCAGGCCCTGGAGCGGCACGCCGACATCGCGGACGCCGCCCGCGCCGCGGGGCTGCCGCTGCTCACCGCCACCGAGGAGGTGATCGCGGAGGTCTGCGACACCGTCACCCCGCAGGGCATCGTCGCGCTGTGCCGCTTCATCGACACCCCCTTCGAGGAGGTGCTGAAGGCGCGTCCGCGGCTGGTCGCCGTGCTCGCCCACGTCCGCGACCCCGGCAACGCCGGCACCGTGCTGCGGACGGCCGACGCCGCCGGCGCGGAGGCCGTGGTGCTGACCGACGCCTCGGTGGACCTGTACAACCCGAAGGCCGTCCGGGCCTCGGTGGGCAGCCTCTTCCACCTGCCGTTCGCCACCGGGGTGCCGATCGCAGAGGCGGTCGCCAAGCTGCGCGAGGCCGGTGTCCGGGTGCTGGCGGCGGACGGCGCCGGCGAGCGGGACCTGGACCAGGAGCTCGACGAGGGCAGCCTCGGCGCGCCGGTCGCCTGGGTGTTCGGCAACGAGGCCTGGGGTCTGCCGGAGGAGACCCGCGCACTCGCCGACGAGGTGGTGCGCGTGCCCATCCACGGACACGCCGAGAGCCTCAACCTGGCCACGGCCGCCGCCGTCTGCCTCTACGCCTCGGCCCGTGCGCAGCGCTCGCCGGGAGGGTGTCGCACACAGCCGCAGGAGCGCTAGGGTCGGCCTCGGCGGGGAGCACGGTGGTGGGTCAGGGGAGGACACCCATGGTCGGCAGCGGGGCGGAGCTGGACCCGGACGACCTGCCGGACGGCCTGGTCGTCGCGGACGCCGAGGGCCGGGTGGTCTGCTTCAACCGGGCCGCGGGCCGGCTCACCGGGCGCCGCCCGGGCGACGTGCTCGGCAGCCCGCTGGAGGACGTCCTGCCGCTGGAGGACCTCGACGGCCGCCGCTGGTGGAAGATCACCGACCCGTACGGGGGCCTCGCCGTCCGGTCCGGCCAGCCCGAGCGCAACCTGCTGCTGCCCGGCGGCTGCGAGGTGCTGGTCTCCGCCCGGTACGTCCGGGAGCGGCCCGGCGGCCCGGTCCAGCGGGTGGTGGTGGCGCTGCGCGGCACCGAGGCGCGGCGGCGCACCGAGCGCAGCCACGCCGAGCTGATCGCCACCGTCGCGCACGAGCTGCGCTCCCCGTTGACCAGCGTGAAGGGCTTCACGGCGACGCTGCTGGCCAAGTGGGAGCGGTTCAACGACGGGCAGAAGCGGGTGATGCTGGAGACCGTCGACGCCGACGCCGACCGGGTCACCCGGCTGATCGCGGAGCTGCTCGACATCTCCCGGATCGACGCGGGCCGGCTGGAGATCCGCCGGCAGGTGGTCGACCTCGCGGCCGCCGTCCGCCGCCACGTGGACGGCAAGGTGGCGGCCGGCATCCCAGCCGAGCGCTTCGACATCCGGATCGCCGACGGCCTGCGCCAGCAGTGGGGCGACCCCGACAAGATCGACCAGGTGCTGGCGAACCTGCTGGAAAATGCCGTGCGGCACGGCGAGGGGACTGTCACCATCGAGGTGGCCCCCGCCGTCGAGATCGTCGAGGCGGCCGGCCGGCAGCATCCGGGCACCCCGCCGAGGACGGTGGAAGGGACAGCGGTCACCGTGAGCGACGAAGGCAGCGGCATCCCCGAGGAGTCGATGCCGCGCGTCTTCACCCGGTTCTGGCGCGGCTCCAAGCGCGGTGGCACCGGTCTCGGCCTCTACATCGTCAAGGGCATCGTGGAGGCGCACGGCGGCGTCATCCGGATCAGCAGGGCCCCCTCGGGCGGCGCCCGGTTCCGATTTATCCTGCCCGCGGGCGTGCCGGACTTCATGCTGTAGGTCCGCGCCTGGCGGGCTCCTCGCGCACACGGCCACGGACGGCGAGCCGGCCGTCGGCGTGCTGCGACTACACTCGACCTTTGGCGTTGTGGGACGCCCTGCGCGGCCGTGCCGCGGACACCCCTCCCGGCACCTTCCGGCACCGGCCAGGGGATGCCCGTGTTCTGGCCACGCCGGGCGTAGCGCAAGGGCGAGCCATCCACTTCACGAGCAGGAGCACGGGAAAGATAGAGATGTCGGCACCCAACAAGTCGTACGACCCGGTAGAGGTCGAGGCCCTCAAGCCCGAGGCGGTGGAGCAGGCCCGGGACGAGGCGGTCGCCGCGTTCGCCGCCGCCGCCGACCTCGACGCGCTGAAGCAGGCCAAGGTCGCCCACACCGGCGACCGCTCGCCGCTCGCGCTCGCCAACCGTGAGATCGGTGCCCTGCCGCCGCACGCCAAGGCGGCGGCCGGCAAGCTGATCGGCCAGGCCCGCGGCGCCGTCAACCAGGCGCTGGCCCGCCGCCAGGCCGAGCTGGAGGCGGACCGCGACGCCCGCGTGCTGGTCGAGGAGGCGGTGGACGTCACGCTGCCGTACGACCGCTCCCCGCGCGGCGCCCGGCACCCGCTGACCACCCTCGCGGAGCGCATCGAGGACACCTTCGTGGCCATGGGCTACGAGGTCGCCTCCGGCCCCGAGGTCGAGGCCGAGTGGCTGAACTTCGACGCCCTCAACCTGCACCCGGACCACCCGGCCCGCTCCATGCAGGACACCTTCTTCGTGCAGGCCCCGGACGGCTCCGCCGACTCCGGCGTGGTGCTGCGCACCCAGACCTCCCCGGTGCAGATCCGCACCATGCTCGACCGCCAGCCGCCGCTGTACGCGGTGAGCCCCGGCCGGGTGTACCGCACCGACGAGCTGGACGCCACGCACACCCCGGTCTTCCGCCAGGTCGAGGGCCTCGCGGTGGACGAGGGCATCACCTTCGCCGACCTCAAGGGCACCATCGAGGTGCTGGTCGAGAAGCTGATCGGCGGCCACCTCGAACTGCGCTGGCGCCCCTCGTACTTCCCGTTCACCGAGCCGAGCGCCGAGGTGGACCTGCAGTGCTTCGTCTGCCGCGGTGAGAGCGTCGGCAACCCGGACCGACCCTGCCGCACCTGCTCCTCCGAGGGCTGGATCGAGCTGGGCGGCTGCGGTGTCGTCAACCCCCGGGTGCTGGTCGCCGCCGGCGTCGACCCCAACCGCTACAGCGGGTTCGCCTTCGGCCTCGGCCTGGAGCGAATCCTGATGAACCGCCACAACGTCGCCGACATGCGCGACATGGTCGAGGGTGACGTCCGCTTCACCCTCCCGTTCGGGATGGAGATCTGATGCGCGTCCCGCTTTCCTGGCTGCGCGAGTACGTCGACCTGCCGACCGGCGAGACCGGTCGCGACGTGGCGGCCCGGCTCGTCCGGGCGGGCCTGGAGGTCGAGACCGTCGAGCAGCTCGGCGCCGACCTCAAGGGTCCGCTGGTGGTCGGCGAGGTGCTCTCCATCGAGGAGCTGTCCGGCTTCAAGAAGCCGATCCGGCACTGCTTCGTGAACGTCGGCGACGCCAACGGCACCGGCGAGCCGCAGGAGATCGTCTGCGGCGCGACCAACTTCGAGGTCGGTGACAAGGTCGTCGTGGTGCTCCCGGGCGCCGTGCTGCCCGGCCCGTTCCCGATCGCCGCCCGGCAGACCTACGGCCACACCTCGGCCGGCATGATCTGCTCCGCCCGCGAGCTCGGCATGGGCGACGACCACAACGGCATCCTGGTGCTGGAGTCGCACCTGGAGCCCGGCACCGACGCGGTCGAGCTGCTGCAGCTCGTCGACGAGGTGCTGGACATCGCCGTCACCCCGGACCGCGGCTACTGCCTGTCCATGCGCGGTGTGGCCCGTGAGGCCGCCGCCGCGTACGGCCTGCCGCTGGCCGACCCGGCGCTGCTCGACGTGCCGCCGGCCAACGCCTTCGGCTACCCGGTGAAGGTCGCCGACCCGGCCGGCTGCGACCGCTTCGTCGCCCGCACCGTCACCGGCGTGGAGCCGGCCGCGAAGTCGCCGATCTGGCTGCAGCGCCGGCTGCAGAAGTCGGGCATCCGCCCGATCTCGCTGACCGTCGACATCACCAACTACGTGATGCTCGAGGTCGGCCAGCCGCTGCACGCCTACGACCGGAACCGCGTGCAGGGCGCGATCCTGGTCCGCCGCGCGGAGGAGGGCGAGACCCTCACCACGCTGGACGGCGTCAAGCGCAAGCTGTCCGCCGAGGACCTGCTGATCTGCGACGACTCCGGCCCGATCGGCCTGGCCGGCGTCATGGGCGGCGCCACCACCGAGATCCTCGACCCGGTGGTCGACCCGGAGACCGGCGAGGTCGTCGGCTCCACCGAGATCGTCGTCGAGGCGGCGCACTTCGACCCGATCAGCGTCGCCCGCACCGCCAAGCGCCACAAGCTGCCCTCCGAGGCGTCCAAGCGCTTCGAGCGCGGCGTCGACCCGGAGGCCGCCCGCGCCGCCGCGCAGCGCGCCGTCGACCTGCTGGTGCTGATCGCCGGCGGCACCGCCGAGGCCGGCGTCACCGACATCGCGGCGCCGCACCCGCTGCGCACCATCGCGATCGGGGCGGACCTCCCGGACCGGGTGGCCGGCACCGAGTACGGCCGCGAGACCGTCACCCGCCGCCTGCAGGAGATCGGCTGCTCGGTGATGGGCGCCGACGTCCTGGAGGTCACCCCGCCGAGCTGGCGCCCGGACCTCACCGACCCGTACGACCTCGCGGAGGAGGTCATCCGCCTGGAGGGCTACGACAACGTGCCCCCCCGGATGCCCAACGTGCCGCCGGGCCGCGGTCTGAGCGAGGCGCAGCGCTTCCACCGCCGGATGGGCACCGCCCTGGCCGGCGCCGGCTACGTCGAGATCAACGCCTACCCGTTCCTCGGCGACGCCGCCTTCGACGGGCTCGGCCTGGAGAAGGACGACGAGCGCCGCCGCACCGTCAAGCTGGTCAACCCGCTCAACGACGAGGAGCCGGCGCTGCGCACCACGCTGCTGCCGGGCCTGCTCGGCGCGCTGCGCCGCAACGTCGGCCGCGGCAACACCGACCTGGCGCTGTTCGAGACCGGCACGGTCTTCCTGCCGAAGGCCGAGCTGAAGGTCGCGCCGCGGCTGTCGGTGGAGCACCGGCCGAGCGAGCAGCAGCTCGCCGAGCTGGACGCCGCGCTGCCGGACCAGCCGCGCCGGGTCGCGGTCGCGCTGGCGGGCGAGCACTGGCCGTCCGGCTGGTGGGGCAAGGGCGTGCCGTCCGGCTGGGCGGACGCCGTCGAGGCGGCCCGCACGGTCGCCCGGGCGGCCAACCTGGAGCTGACCGTCCGGCAGGCGCAGCGCGCGCCCTGGCACCCCGGCCGCTGCGCCGAGCTGCTGGTGGACGGCCGGGTGGTCGGTCACGCGGGCGAGCTGCACCCGCGCGTCGTCAAGGCGATGCACCTGCCGGAGCGCACCAGCGCGATGGAGCTCGACCTGGACCTGCTGCTCGCCGACGGCGTGCGGAAGGTGAACGGCCCGGCGGTGTCGGCGTACCCGGTGGCCACCCAGGACGTGGCGCTGATCGTGGGTGCCGATGTGCCGGCCGCCGAGGTGGAGGCCGCGCTGCGCGAGGGCGCCGGCGAGCTGCTGGAGTCGATCCGGCTGTTCGACGTCTTCACCGGCGAGCAGGCCGGTGAGGGCAAGAAGTCGCTGGCGTACAGCCTGCACTTCCGGGCCGTCGACCGCACGCTGACCGCGGACGAGGCCTCGGCCGCCCGCGAGTCGGCGGTGGCGGCCGCGGCGGCGCGCACGGGCGCGGTGCTGCGCGGCGCCTGACGCCTTTCGGCCCGACGGGCCCCGCCCCGGACCTGGTGTCCGGGGCGGGGCCCGTCGGCGTTTCCGGCTGCGGGTTCGGCGGCTTCGCCGCCATGATCGCCAGCAGGCTTGTGCGGGGGGTGAGTTGGCGAACGTTAGGTGGGGCTTAAGGCGGTGTGCAGGTTGGTCCGACCCTCTTGCGGGTTCAATGCCATGGCCGCTTCAATCGCTGTTAGGAAAGTTTCCTAACTGGAGCGCCCCGGGCATTCCCATGCCTGCGCGCGAGTTCGAGCCGACGGAGCGTCACATGCCTGCACAGCACCGCACCGCCCGTACCGCCCGCACCAACCCCGGCACCCACCGGGCCGGCCGCCGGGTCGGCCGCACCGCCCTCGCGGTCCTGCTCGCCGCCGTCCCGCTGACCGTCGCCACCGCGACGCTCGGCGCGAGCGGCGCCGGCGCGTCCGTGGTCACCGCCGCCTCGGTCGGCCTGGACGACGCCCACAAGAAGGACATCGCCATGCAGATCGTCTCCAGCGCGGAGAACTCCTCGCTGGACTGGAAGGCCCAGTACAAGTACATCGAGGACATCGGCGACGGCCGCGGCTACACCGCCGGCATCATCGGCTTCTGTTCCGGCACCGGCGACATGCTGGACCTCGTCGAGCACTACACCGACCTCAAGCCCGGCAACGTCCTCGCCAAGTACCTGCCGGCGCTGCGCAAGGTGAACGGCACCGACTCGCACTCCGGTCTCGGTACCGCCTTCACCAAGGACTGGGCCACCGCCGCCAAGGACGGCGTCTTCCAGCAGGCGCAGAACGACGAGCGGGACCGGGTCTACTTCAACCCCGCCGTCCAGCAGGCCAAGGCCGACGGTCTGCGCGCGCTCGGCCAGTTCGTCTACTACGACGCCATCGTGATGCACGGCCCCGGCAGCAGCTCCGACAGCTTCGGCGGCATCCGCAAGGCGGCCATGAAGAAGGCCAAGACCCCCGCCCAGGGCGGCGACGAGGCCACCTACCTGAACGCCTTCATGGACGCCCGCAAGGTGATCATGAAGCAGGAGGAGGCGCATGCCGACACCAGCCGGGTCGACACCGCACAGAAGGTCTGGGTCAAGGACCGCAACTTCGACCTGAACACCCCGCTGAAGTGGAAGGTCTACGGCGACAGCTACCAGATCAACGGCTGACCCTCGCCGGCCCGGGGGCGGGCCCCGACCGCGCCCCCGGCCCGCCGGTAAATCGCACGACAGAGCGGACGGGACGCTGCTAGCGTCCCGTCCGTGGCGAAACTCAACCAGATCATCGCAGTCGAAAAGGGCGTCAAGTCCAAGTCGTTCCAGGAGCTGACGGCGGCCCACCACGGCCTGCAGAAGCCCGCCCTGCTCGCCGGGATCTCCCGCACGTACCAGCCCAAGGACGAGGAGGGCGAGCAGCTCCCGCCGGAGTCCACCCGCGTGCAGGTGCGCGCCGAGGACATCCTGCGCGACACCGCCGCCTCGCTCACCCGGCTGTTCGACGTGACCGCCACCAAGGACTGGGCCAACTGCGAGGCCCGCGCGGACGTCGTGGTCGACGGCCGGCCGCTGCTGAAGGACGTGCCCGTCACCCACCTGCTCTTCCTGGAGAAGCAGCTCACCGACCTCTACACCTTCGTCCGCAAGCTGCCGGTGCTGGACGCCTCCGAGTCCTGGAGCCCGGACGCCTCCACCGACGCCTGGAAGACCGAGGCGGTGCGCACCATCCGGACGAAGAAGGTGCCCCGCAACCACGTGAAGGCGGAGGCCACCGAGAAGCACCCGGCCCAGGTCGAGGTCTACTACGAGGACATCCCGGTCGGGTACTGGACGACCGTCAAGTTCTCCGGCGCCCTGCCCGCCCGGCGGGTCAACGAGCTCGTCCAGCGGGTCGAGAAGCTGCAGCAGGCCGTGCAGTTCGCCCGCGAGGAGGCCAACGCCGCCGAGATCGCGGACCGGCGCACCGGCGACGCCGTCTTCGGCTACCTGTTCGGCCAGTAGCGGCCGGACCCATGAGCGCCCCTCTTTGAGCGGAGGGGCTGTGCGGGCCGGCGCAACAGCCGGTCCGTGCGGAAGCTGACACTGAAGGTGAAGCTGACGACGGGGTGACAGTGGAGGTTCGAATCCTCCCCCCGGCACCACCGTGCCGGGGTGGCCCAAGGGCAGAGGCAGCCCCCTGAAACTCAGACTCTCGCTCAAGTCTCAGCATTCGCCGCCGAGCACCGGATCGAACGGATGCGGACGGAAAGCCCCGGATGCGGGTTCAAGTCCCGCCTGTGCCTCTCCCCGTGGCACGGTAGTTCAAAGGCAGAACACGAGGCTCTGAGAATGATCCGCAGCCTTAAACGTGCCGGTGCGAGCAACTGGGTGGCACACCAGGGGCCCGGGAGATGGATACCGCTCCCGGGCCCCGTCACGTCCGCCGCCGCGCGCTACGGCGTCACGGGCAGAGCGCCGCCTTGACGATCACCGCGATCATCTGGCTCTGCTGCTCGTTCACCGTGGCGCCGGTCGCCGCGAAGTAGGTGATGGTGTTCTTCGCGACCGTCGCGTCGTCCTTGCCGGCCTTGATGTCCGCGCAGGTCTGCTGCGCGGCCGCGACGGTCTTCTGGTTGTCCGCCGCCAGCTTCGGGTCGATCTGCTTCAGGCCGGCCACCATGGCCAGCTCCTTGGCGAGCTCCGTCGGGTTCGGCGTGCCGGCCGCCTTGGTGGGCGCGGTCGTGGCGGCGGTGGACGCCGCAGGGGCCGAGCTGCCCGCCGCGGTCGGGGCGCCGGACGCCGGGGCCGCCGCGGTCGCGGAGGTCTTCGCCGGCTCGGCGGTGGTGCTGCCGCTGCTGCTGCACGCGGCGAGGGACAGGGCGGCAGCGGCGGTGAGGGTGGTGACGATCATTCGAGTTCGCATGACATCACCGTGTCAGAGCGATCACCGCAAGCCGAGGCCTGTGACCATGCTGTGACGGCGCTGTGCCATGGAAGTGGCGCACTCCCGCCGGTCGGCGGGGGTCAGCCGGCGGGGCGCGGCGGCGCGGCCTCGTACTCGCCCAGACCCACCCGGACGAGCTCCCCGGAACGGCACAGCTCCAGCAGGTCGCGGCGGATGATGTGCGGCTCCGGCGAGGTGTCGTACAGCGCCTCGGCCCGCCGCCAGTCCCAGCGGCCACCCTCCTCCCGGATGACGGCCAGCAGGTGCCGGCGGCGGGCGGTGACGAGGACCTCGCGCGCGACGCTGATCCCGTTCAACTGGACTACCCCTGTGGTGAGCTGCTCGTCGGGTGGGGAGGTGCTGGGAGCGCGGCGCCCGCCCGGGAGGGCCGTCCCCGGGCCGGGGGCGCCGCAACCGCCTCTGCGTCAGGCCGAGACGGTGTAGTCGTAGAAGCCGCGGCCGGACTTGCGGCCCAGCAGGCCCGCGTCGACCATCCGGGACAGCAGCGGCGGCGCCGCGTACAGCGGCTCCTTGTACTCGTCGTACATGGAGTCGGCGATCGACACGATGGTGTCCAGGCCGATCAGGTCGCACAGCCGCAGCGGACCCATCGGGTGGGCGCAGCCGGCCTCCATGCCCTTGTCGATGTCGGCCGCGGTGGCCACACCCGACTCGAACATCCGCACCGCGGACAGCAGGTACGGCACCAGCAGGGCGTTCACCACGAAACCGGCGCGGTCACGGGCGCGGATCGGCTCCTTGCCGAGCGCCTGCACCGCGAACTCCTCGATCCGGGTGGTGGTCTCCGCGGAGGTGGTCAGCGTCGGGATGACCTCGACCAGCTTCTGCACCGGCGCCGGGTTGAAGAAGTGCAGGCCGATGACCTGCTCGGGGCGGGAGGTCGCGGCGGCCAGCTTCACGATCGGGATGGACGAGGTGTTCGAGGCCAGGATCGCGTCCCGGCGCTCCACCACCCGGTCCAGCGTCTCGAAGATCTGCACCTTGATGTCCTCGCGCTCGGCGACCGCCTCGACCACCAGGTCGCGGTCGGCGAAGTCGGCGAGGTCGACGGTGAACGAGAGCCGGGCCAGCGCCTCGTCCCGCAACTCCTCGCTCAGCTTGCCGCGCCGGACGGCCGTGTCCAGCGAGTTGGTCAGCCGGGTGCGGCCGAGCTCCAGGGCCTCGCCGGTCGCCTCGGAGACCAGGACGTCCAGACCGGAGCGGGCGAAGACCTCGGCGATGCCCGACCCCATGAGGCCGCAGCCGATCACTCCGACGCGCGCGATGTCACTCACTCAGTTGCCCTTCACGGTGGTGCCGGGGGTTGCCCGGCGCGGTGCTGTTCAGCGGGCCGGCGCCGGAGCTCGGTGGGCCCCGCGCGCGTGTCCTGGTCGACCGTACTACTCCCCGGCGCCGGACGGTGGCGCTGGGCCGTTCGGATGACCCCGGCCCCCGGCCCGGCCGGGCGGCGGCGCCCGGCGCCCGGGCCGGACCAGAATGCGGTGCAGCCGAGGAGGAGGGAGCACGGGATGGGGACGGGATCACTGGCCGGCCAGGTCGGCCTGGTCACGGGGGCGGGCCGCGGACTCGGCCGCGAGATCGCGATCGGACTCGCCGCCGAGGGCATGATGGTCGGCCTGGTCGGACGCACCCACGCCACCCTCACCGAGACGCTGCGCGAGTGCGTCCGGCACGGCTCCCGCGGGGTCGCCGTCAGCGCCGACGTGACCCGCCCTGGCAACGTCCGGGAGGCGGTGCGCACGGTACAGCGCGACCTCGGCCCGATCGACCTGCTGGTCAACAACGCGGGCGAGATCGACCACGTCGAGGTGCCGCTCTGGGAGGCCGACTTCAACCAGTGGTGGCGCGTCGTGGAGACCAACCTGCGCGGCCCGTTCAACCTGCTGCGCAGCGTCCTCCCCGGCATGGTCGAGCGCGGCGGCGGCCGGGTGATCAACCTGAACTCCGGCTTCGCCCTCCGCCCCGACGGCCGCTACACCGCCTACGCCACGTCCAAGGCCGCCCTGCTCAAGCTCTCCGACAACATCGCCGACTCGCTCGCCGAGCACCACGTGGTCGTCCTCGACATCAGCCCCGGCGCGGTGCAGACCGACATGACGGCCGCCATGCCGATGTTCGCCGACAAGAAGGACTGGGGCTCGATCCCGTACATGGTGGCCGTCACCGTGGACGCCGCCCGGGGCCGCTTCGACGCCCTGCACGGCAGGTTCGTGCACGCCGGCCGGGACGACCTGGAGACCATCTGCGCCCGCGCCGGGGAGATCCGCGAGGCCGACGCCCGGACGCTCCGGCTGCGCCCGTACGGGCCGGACGACCCCGTCGTCTGAGCCGGCGCCCGCGCGGCCCGGTCAGGCCTCCACCGGTCAGCCCTCCAGCAGCGACGCCAGCTCCGCCTCCGGCAGGCTGCCCGGGGCCCGGCCGTCCCGCGCGAACGCGTTGGCCAGCCGCTGCAGCGCCGCGTTCAGCGGGGTCGGCACACCGTGCTGCCGGCCGAGCAGCACGATCTCCCCGTTCAGGTAGTCCGCCTCGATGTCCCCGGCGCCCCGGGCCAGGCTCTGCCAGGACGAGCCGCCGCCCCGCGTCTGCCCGTCGATCGGCACCAGGGTCACCAGGTCGCGGCCGGCCGCCCGCTGCTCCTCGGAGTCGGCGAAACCGATCCCGGCGGCCGTCAGCACCGCCTCGCCCTCGGCGACCGTCCGGCGGGCCAGCGCCAGCCGCAGCTCGCCGTCGACCGGCCCGCCGACGGCCTCCAGGGCGTTGTTCAGATTGCCGAGCAGCTTGGCGTACTTCCAGCGCATCACGTCCGCGGAGACCGGGGCGCCGAAGTGCGAGGCGGCCAGGTCCGCGGCGATCCGCTCGGCGGTGGCGTCGCTGCCGGACGGGAACCGGCCCACGTGCAGCACGCCGCTCAGCGGGCTGCCCTGCGCGACCACCCGGCCGGGCTCCAGGTGGCTGGAGGGCAGCCAGACGCACACCCCGTACACGTGCCGGAAGCGGCGCAGCGCGAGCCGCTCGTTCTCGACGCCGTTCTGCGCGCAGAGCAACGGCAGCACCTCGCCCGCGGTGCCGCCGCCGGCCACCAGGCGGGCCGCCCAGGCGTCCAGCAGTGCGAGCGAGTGCTGGGTCTTCACGGCCAGCACCAGGACGTCCCCGGGCCGCAGGTCGAGCTCCTCCGGGCCGCCGACGGCCGGGACGGGCAGGGTGCGGCCGCCCTCCGGGGTGGTCAGCCGCAGGCCCTCCTTGCGCAGCGCGGTCAGGTGGGCGCCGCGGGCGACCAGCACCACCTCGTGCCCGCTCTCGTGCAGCCGGCCGCCGATCGTCCCGCCGACCGAGCCGGCGCCGATGATGATGTATCGCATGCCTCCGACCCTGGCACGCCCGGCCCCGGCGGCGCCAGGGGCGGCCCGCGGCCGACGCCCCGTCAGCCCGCCCGGCCGCGCCGTCAGGTCGCCGCGGCGACCGCCCGGGCGAAGCCGTCCGGATTGTCGAGCATGATGGTGTGCCCGCAGTCCGGGACGGCCACCAGGCGCACCCCGGCCGCCGACAGCCGACCGGCGCCGAACGGCTCGCCGTCCGCCGCCGGGTACAGGAACGTCCGCGGCTGCGCCAGGCCGATCAGCAGCTCCCGCATCGTGGGCTCGGTGCCGCGCAGCAGGTGGACGGCGCTGCGGTGCAGGGCGACCCGGCCGGCCAGCCGCATCGTCGACCACCAGCTCTCGCCGACCGCGTCGCGGACCTGCCGCCAGGCCCCCGCCAGGAACTCCTCCTCGGTGAAGGAGGCGATGCCGCTGTTGCCGCCGCCGGGCGGCCCGGGCGCCGGCACCGGGTCGAGATTGGCGTCCACCAGCACCAGCCGGCCCACCAGCTCCGGGTGCCGGGCGGCCAGCACGATCGCCACCGCGCCGCCCATCGAGTGCGCGACCAGGTCGGCGCCGGCCACCCCGGCCGCCCGTAGCGCGGTGGCCAGCGTGTCGGCGTGCTCCTCCAGCGTGTACCCGAAGTCCTCCGGCCGGTCGCTGAGGCCGAAGCCCAGCAGGTCGACCAGGAGCGTGCGGCGCCCGGCGAGCAGCGGGTGCAGGGCCGCCTCGGTGAACACCGCGGGGGAGGAGGCACCCAGGCCGTGCACACAGACCCGGGCCGGGCCGGTGCCCGGCAGCTCGACCCAGCGGATCCGGTCGCCGGCCGGGGTGACGGGTGCGCTACGCACGGGCCGCCTCCGCCGCCTTCCAGGCCAGGTGGACACCGTGCACCCGCTGCCAGAGCGCGGCGCGCCCGGCGGGCGGGACATCGGCGAGGTCCAGCCCGAAGCGGCCGGTGAGCAGCCCGAACCACTCCTGCTCGCCGGTGACCTCGCGGACCTCCCGGCCCTCGGCGCCGGCCCGCACCAGCACGCAGCCGCGCAGCGCCTCGAAGCCCTCCGCGTCCCGCCGGAACACGCAGAGGAACTGCACGAAGGCGGAGTCCGGCGAGGTGGAGAGCCGGGTGTGCTCGGCGGCGAAGTCGGCCGGCCGGGCCGGCTCCGGCGCGAAGTCCATGCCGGTGAAGGAGCCCGCAGGGTCGTGCTCCAGCCGCCAGCCGCCCGGCACCGCGGCGGACGGCGCCAGCCCGAAGCGCAGCGCACCCTGCCGGTACTCGCCGGCCCGCAGCGGCAGCGGCTCGTACAGGCCGTCGCCGAGGCCGACGTCCACCAGCCACGGCCCGTCCTCCGTGCGGACGGTGAGCGCCATGTGGCTGCCGGTCGCGCCGACCGGCGCCGGGTCGACCGTCCGCTGGACGCCGCCCACGTGCCGGGTGACGTCGAAGCCCAGCGCCCCCAGCAGCGCCGAGAACGCACCGTTGAGGTGCAGGCAGTAGCCGCCGCGGCCGCGCACGATCCGCTCCGCGGACTCGACCGGGTCGACCGTCGTCGGCCGGCCCAGCTGGATCTCCAGGTCCTCGTACGGCACCCGCTCCACATGGGCGCGGTGCAGGGCCGCGAGTGCGGCGGAGGTCGGCGCGGCGGGGCGCGGCAGGCCGAGCCGGTGCAGATACCGGTCGACGAGATCGGGGCTCAACATGGCAGGCAGACTATCCCGGTGATCGTTCGTCAGTTCGACCACTGCCCGTTTCCGCGTCCGTCGGCCCTCAGCGCTCCGGGGCCAGCCCGAAGTCCGCGAGGCAGGGCTCCAGCCCGGTGACACCGACCTCCGGGCGGTCCGATCCCTCCCAGTCCGCGCGGCTCAGCCGGAGCCGCTGCGACACCCGGACCCGGCCCTGCACGCTGTCCCGCTGGACACCGTCCGGCCGGTAGCCGAGCCGGGCCGAGACCGCCAGCGAGGCCGGGTTGTCGGTGAACGCGGCCGAGGTCGCCTCCTGCGCCCCCAGGCCGGCGAAGGCCAGGTGCAGCACCGCCGACCGCATCTCCCGGCCGATCCCGCGGCCCTGGTGGGCGAAGCCCAGCCAGGAGCCCGTGTGCACCTCGCGGGTGACGGCGAAGTTCTGGGCCGCGACCGCCTGCACGCCCACCGGCCGGCCCTCGGCGAACACCACCAGCGTCAGTGCCCAGTCGTCCGGCGCCCAGGTGCCCTGGCGGCGCCAGTGCTGCTGCACCACGGCCCGGGCGCGCTGCGCGGGCGACACGTCCGTCCAGGCGGACAGGAACGGCATGTCGTCCGGCGCGTGGACGCCCGCGGCGGCGACATCGCCCAGCTCGGCCAGCTCCTCGTCGGACGGCAGCCGCAGTTCCAGGCGGTCGGTGCGCAGCCGCAGCCCCAGCAGCGGCCAGTGGTCGGTCAGCATCCGGGCATTCTGACGCCCCGGCGGGCCGTCCGCACCCGGTTTCCGCGCGTGCGGACGTCAGGACACCGGCTGCCGGTCCGCCGGCTGCGGCCGTCCCACGGCCGGCCCGGGCCGGCCGGCGGGGGAGGCGGCACCGGCCCGCAGACCGAGGCAGACCCCGGCGCCGACCAGCACCGCGCCGAGCAGTTCACCCGTCCGTGGTACCCCCTCGCCCAGCACCGCCCCGGAGAGTGCGGCGGTGACCGGCACCAGCCCCGCGAACAGCCCGGCCCGCTCCGGCCCGAGCAGCTCCAGCGCCCGGTACCAGAGCAGGAAGGCCACACAGGTCATCAGCACCGCCAGGTACAGCAGCGCGGCCAGCTCCGACCCGCTCGGCCACCGCAGCGCCGCCCGCCCGTCCACGAGCGCCGTCGCGGCGAACATCGGCACCGCCAGCACCGTCACCCAGGCCGACACCCCGACCGGCCCGAGCCGCGGCAGCAGCGGCACCGCCAGCAGCGAGAACCCGACCTCGCAGCCGAGCGTCCCCACCGCGAGGACGGTGCCGACCGCGTCCCCCGCGCCGAACCCCTGTGCCACCGCCGCCCCGGCCGCCACCACCGCCGCCGCGGCCACCGTCCGCCGGGACGGCCGCCGCCCGGCGAGCACCGGCCCGAGCACCGCCATCAGCAGCGGCGCCGCACCCACCACACTGCCCACCGCGGCCGGCCCCGAGTGCCGCAGCGCCTGCACCAGCAGCACGTTGAAGCCGACCAGGCCGATCGCCGAGAGCAGCACGAGCCGCCCCCACTCCCGGGCCGTCGGCCGGAGCGCACCGGGCGCCGCCCGGACGGCGACCGGCAGCAGCAGGACCGCCGCGAGCAGATAGCGCAGCGCCTGCCCGCCCGCCAGCGGGTAGCCGGCGAACGCCGCGCTCACCCCGGTCGAACAGCCGAGCATGGTCATCGCGGCCGCACCGCGCAGGCCGCCGGAGGCGGTGGGGGAGAGGGACATGCCCGCCACGCTAGGCGGCCCGTGGTCCACCACCCAGGTCCACTTCGGCAGCCCTGCAGTGGACCAATCCGCCGCACCCGGACCGCCGGGCCGCTGTACGCTCCCGCCATGGAGGTGGCCCGGTGACCGAACTGCTGCTCCCGTTCGACCCCACCAGGGACGGCGGCCTCACCGCCCGGCTCACCACCGCCCTGCGCGACGCCGTCCGGCAGGGCCGCCCTCCCGCCGGCGGACGGCTGCCCGCCACCCGCACGCTCGCCCGCGACCTCGGCCTCTCGCGCGGCACCGTGGTCGAGGCCTACGCCCAACTCGTCGCCGAGGGCTACCTGGTGAGCACGCCCGGGGCCGGCACCCGGGTCGCCGACGGCATCACGCCGCGCCCGCCCGCGCCGCCACCGGCGACGACGGCGCCGGCCGTCCGCTACGACCTCAAACCCGGCACCCCCGACCTCGCGCTCTTCCCGCGGGCCGCCTGGCAGACCGCGCTGCGCCGCGCCCTCGCCGCCACCGAGCACAGCGCCCTCGGCTACGGCGACCCGGCCGGACACCCCGCCCTGCGCGCCGAACTCGCCGCCTACCTCGGCCGGGTCCGCGCCGCCGCGGCCGACCCCGGCCGGCTCACCGTGGTCGGCGGCGTCGCCCAGGGACTGGCCCTGGTGGTCCGCCGACTCGTCCGGCACGGCCACCGCACCATCGCCGTCGAGGACCCGGGCTCGCCCGGCACCTTCGGCCTGCTGCGCGCCCACGGCATCGAACCGGTCGGCGTCCCCGTCGACCAGCACGGCCTCGACGTCGACGCGCTCGCCGCCACCGGCGCCCGCGCCGTCCTCGTCACCCCCGCCCACCAGTACCCGACCGGCGTGGTGCTCGCCCCCGAACGCCGTGCCGCACTGATCGGCTGGGCCCGCCGCACCGGCGCCCTCGTGATCGAGGACGACTACGACGCCGAGTTCCGCTACGACCGCGAACCCGTCGGCTGCCTCCAGGGCCTCGCCCCGGACCTCGTCGTCCACCTCGGCTCGCTCAGCAAGTCACTGGCGCCCGGACTCCGGCTCGGCTGGGCCGTCCTGCCGGAGCCGATGGTCGAGGAGTTCCGCACCGACAAGCAGTACACCGACCTCGGCTGCTCCACCCTCGACCAACTCGCCTTCGCCCGCCTGCTCGCCGACGGCGGCCACGACCGGCACCTGCGCGCCGTCCGCGCCCGCTACCGGGCCCGCCGCGACGCCCTCACCGCCGCACTCGCCCGCCACCTGCCCGCGGCCGCCGTCCGCGGCGTCGCCGCCGGCCTCCACCTCCACCTCGACCTGCCGCCCGGCTGCACCGAACCGGCCGTGGTCGAGGCCGCCGCCGCCCGCGGCGTCCGCGTCGACCCCGTCGCCCCCACCCGCCTCGCACTCCCCGGCCCGCCGGCCCTGGTGCTCGGCTACGCCGGCCTGACGGAACGGCAGTTGGCCCACGCCGCCGACCTCCTCGCCGAGGCCGTCACCGAAGCCACCGGCTGAGCCGCAACCCACCCGGGTACGGACGGCCCCTCACCCGCGCGAGCGCCGCCGCAGCCTGATCCTGCGCAGTGCCGCCCGCGCCGCGCTGCGCCGCCGCCCCGAGGCGGGCGCGTCGGCGGCAGTGAGCTCGTCCGCCAGCAGGTCCATCAGCAGGCCGTCGTGCCAGGTGCCGTCCGGGCCGCGCTCGTACTGCCGCATCACCCCGACCGGGCGGAAGCCGACCTTGCGGTAGCAGGCGATGGCGGGGGTGTTGTCGGCGGCCGGGTCGATGACCAGCCGGTGGTGGCCGAGTTCGGTGACCAGGTAGCGGGCGAGGGTGCGGACGGCGTCCGTCCCGAGGCCGCGGCCGTGCACCGACGGGTCGAGGTAGACGTCGATGCCCGCGTGCCGGTAGTCCGGCTCGTCCTCCTCGTGCCACTGGATCGCACCGACCACCCGCCCCCGGTACTCCACCGCCAGGGTCGGCGTCTGCTCGTCGGCGAGGTCCGACCGCACCTCGGCGGTCATGTCGGGCCCGCCGCGCCAGCGGGCCCGCACCTCCGGCGTGGCGCGGATCCCCGCCAGGGCGGGCACGTCGGCGGGCAACGCCGGCCGCAGGAGGACGACGGCGCCGAGCAGGGTCGGCCTGGTCTGCATGCAGGCACGGTACCGGCCCGGGCGGCAGGTGACGCCCCGTCGGCCGATCCGGCACCACTTGTCCGGACCGGCCACCACGCACCGCCGCCCGACGGCATACTGTCGCCCGGCCCGCGTGCGGCCGATCCACAGCCAGGGCGAGGACGACACAGCGGGGGGCCGCCGGGTCATGCAGGAGTTCCCCGGGGGCGAACCCCGCCGGATCGGCCGGTACGAGGTGCTGCGCCCGCTCGGCGCCGGCGGCATGGGCGAGGTCTTCCTCGCGAGGTCGCCCGGCGGCCGCCAGGTGGCCCTGAAGATCGTCCACCCGGATCTGCGGGACGACCCGGAGGCTCTGCCCCGCTTCCGCCGCGAGGTCGCGGTCGTCCGCGGGATGCGCAGCGCCTTCTCGGCCGCCCTGGTCGATGCCGGGACCGAGCACGCGCCCTACTGGCTCGCCACCGAGTACCTGGCCGGCCCCACCCTGGCCGCCGCCGTCGCCTCCTACGGGCGTCCGCTTCCGGCCGCGACCTGCCGGCGGCTGCTCGCCGCGCTCGCCGAGGCGGTGGCCGACGTGCACCGCCAAGGGGTGCTGCACCGCGATCTGAAGCCCTCCAACGTCATCCTGGCCGCCGACGGACCACGCCTGATCGACTTCGGCATCGCCCGCAGCCCGGCCCACACCGCGACGGGCGACCCGCAGCAGATCGCGGGCACCCTCGGCTACCTCGCGCCCGAGGTGCTCTCCGGCCGCGAGCGCGGCGGCCCGCCCGCCGACGTCTTCGCGCTCGCCGGCACGGCCGCGTTCGCCGCGACCCGCCGCCCCCCGTTCGCCGGGCACGGCGCACCCGCGCTGATCTACCAGGCCGTCGCCGGCGACCTCGACCTCGACGGCGTGGAACCGGCGTTCGCCGCCCTGCTGCGCCGCTGCGCCGCCCACGGGCCGGCCGACCGACCCACCGCGGCCGACATCGTCCGCGAGCTGAACGTCGACGGCTCCCTCGTCGACGACCCGGTCTACCGCGAGCTGACCGGTGCCACCGACGGGACGGGGGCCGATGCGCCCCCGACCGTCCGGGCCCGCCCGTCCGGCCTGCTCACAACCGCCGTCGGCGGTACCGCGGCGGTCCTCGGTGCCGCACTCGCCCTGGTCCTCTCGCTGGCCGTCGGTCGGCTGCCGCCCGGCGGGACGGGAAGCCCCGCCGCCGGCACCGCCGCGGCCACCACGGCCGCCACCGCCGTCGCCACGACCTCGTCAGCGCCCTCGCCCGGGCCCTCGGACGCCGCGGCGGGCTCCGCCGCACCGGGCACCACCGCGCCCTCGACCGGTGCCGACGGCCGACCCGGCCCGGTCGGCCCGGCCCGCATCCCGGAGGCCGACCGCGACCTCGCCTACGTCTTCGCGAGCGACGCCTGCAACCACCGCGCCACCGGGGACGGCACCCCGATCGCCGGACCCCACACCGGCGACTGGACCTTCCCGAGGAGACCGGACGAGACGGGCAGGCGACTCTTCGGGTCGCTGCGCACCAGCGAGGACGGCAGGCCGGAGTACACCGTCGTCGAGATCCGGACCCCGGCGCAGTCGGCCGCCCACGAGCACCCGGCCGCCCAGATCAGCAAGGTCCTGCTGGTCGGCAGGCCGGACGGCGGCCAACCACCGGAGAGCTTCGCCGCCTATCCGGAGGACTTCCCCGGCGCGGCCGCCCTCGACCAGAAGGGCGACTGGACGGTGGTCTACTACAGGATCCGTCCGGACGGATCGCTCGTCTCCAGCACCTGCGGCGGATTCAGGATCGGTTGATGACACTCCTCGCACGCCGCCCCGGCGACACCCCGCCGGCCGCGGCCGCCCGTCGGCGGCTGGCCGCCGTCGGCACCGGCAGCGCAGCCGCGGCCTTCGCCCTCACCTGGATCGCCGCACCCGCACTGTGGCCCGCGCCCGGTTCCCCCGCCGGCGGCCGGCCCGCGCCGGCCGACAGCGGCCCCGCCGTACCCGGCTCCGCGTCCCCGGCAGCCGGCGGCGCGGCCTCACCCCCGGCCGGCGCCCTGCTCGCCAACACCGAGGTCGTCGCGCCCGGCTGCGAGGCCAACGACCTGTGGCGGCTGCCGCTCACCCCCGAAGCGGTACGCCGCCTGGACGCCCCCGGCTCCGACCCCGACGCCTGGGCACGGGAACGCCGGGGCGCGATCGCCGGACGGAGCCTCACCGAGGCGGTGGTCCAGAGCACCGCCGACCGCCAGATCGACCTGCGCCGCCTCTCCGTCAAGACGGTCGCCCGGTCCACCGCCCGCACGGGCACCGTGGTCAGCGTCCTGGTCGACCCGCAGTGCGGCGGCGGCCCGCGCGAGGTGGTGCACGTGACCGTCGACATCGACCGCGACCCGCCCGTCGTCAAGGGCAAGCGGGCCGACGACACCCCCGTCAACCTCAACGCCCTCCAACTCTCCGTCGACCCCCGGCGGTCCGTCACCTTCGAGATCACCACCCTCAGCACGACCTGCGACTGCACCTGGACGGCCGAACTCAGCTACGTCGACCAGGGCCGGTCCGAGACCGTCGCCATCGACGACCGGGGCACGCCGTTCCGGATCGTCCCGGGAGACACCGCCCACCTCCGCTACAGCCGCCTGCAGGGCAACCGCTGGCTGGACGCCGAACCGCGGAACTGACCACCACGCCCGGGAATTCCGTTGCCGGGCCACCGGCCGCCGCCGAGAATCGCGGGGTGACCGCCGACTTCGCCCACAAACCCGTCCTCACCGGCACCAAGGTGCAGCTGCGCCCCTTCCGCCCCGAGGATCTGCCCGAGATCACGGCCGCGCTGGACGACCCCGAGGTGATGCGGCTGACCGGCAGCACCGGGCAGCCGTCGATCGACGCCGACGGGCTCGTCCGCTGGTACACCTCCCGCAACGAGCAGTCGGACCGGCTCGACCTCGCCGTGGTCGACCTGGCGAGCGGCCGCTGCGTCGGCGAGGCCGTGCTGAACGAGTGGGACGAGCCCAATCGGAGCTGCAACTTCCGCACCCTGATCGGCCCGGCCGGCCGCGACCGCGGCCTCGGCACCGAGGCGCTGCGACTCCTCCTCGGCCACGCCTTCGACCGGCTCGGGCTGCACCGGATCGAGTTGGAGGTGTTCGCGTTCAACCCGCGCGCCCGGCGGGTCTACGAGAAGGTCGGCTTCGTCGTGGAGGGCGTCCGGCGCGAGGCGCTGCGGGACGGCGACGAGTGGGTCGACGCCACCGTGATGTCCGTGCTGGCCGACGAGTGGGCCCGGCACCGCGGGCGGCCCTGACCGCTCACCGTGCCCGAGCGGCGCCGTCGGCGGCCGGCGGTCAGCGGCGGTGCGGACGCTCGCCCGGGTCGTCCGGCAGGTCGAAGACGTGCTCGCCGTCCGCGGCCCGCACCACGACCCGGTCCGGGCCGTCCCAGCGGCCGTCCACCGGACCGCCCGCCGCCGGGCCGTGCTCGAAGACGCCCAGCAGCCAGCGCCGGGCGGACCAGCCGGCGCCGGTCTCCACCTCGACCGACCAGCACGGGCCGACCGCGTGGCGCACCACCGAGAGCAGCCGGTCCGCCCGGCCGGGCGCCGCGACGGTCAGCACCGTGTGCTGCCGCGGCGGTTCGGCCGTGTCCAGCGCCCCGATCAGCACCCGCAGCACCAGGATCCCGGTGAACAGCACCACCGGAGCCGTGAACAGGCCCCGGCCCGGTCGGTGCGGTGCGAGGAACAGCGCCACCACCAGCAGGACGGCGGCCGCGCCGAGCATCGGCACCGGACGGTCCAGCAGCTCCGACACCCGGATCCGGCCGCCCGACCGGTCCGACCAGACCCCGGCCGCGTACCCCGCGACCAGCAGCACCGCCGCCCCGGCCGCCGACCCCGCCGGGCGCCATCCGCGCCCGGCACCCAGCCCCGCCGAAGCCACCGTGATCCCCCGAAACTGCGGCGCCCCCCGGCGCCGCTTCGCCGCAGGCTAACACCGCACCGCCCGCTCTCCGTCGGCGCCCACCACCGCCGGCACGGGTCGACGCGCCGTCAACGGCCGGGGAGCCGTCGCCGAATGACGGTCCGGCGGTCACCGGGGCCCGGCACAGCCGCTCCACCCGGTGGTACGGAGGCGGCTCGACCGGAGGTCGTGCCGTCCGCGAGGAGGTCAGGGAGGACCCGACAGCGGCGCCGCAAGCGTCGCAGCCCCGCCGGAGCAGGCCCGCAGGTCGGATAGCCTGGGTGGACGATGAACCGCTTGAGCACGCCGTGGGGCGAGATCGACCTCACCCGCTTCCCCGAGGACCCCCGCGACCGGCTGCGCGCCTGGGACGCCGCCGACGACTACCTGCTGCGACACCTGGCGGAGAGCGGAACCGACCTGACCGGCCGGATCGCCGTCGTCGGCGACCGCTGGGGGGCGCTGGCCACCGCGCTGGCCGAGCACCACCCCGTGCAGATCGGCGACTCCTGGCTGGGCCGGCAGGCCACCCTCGCCAACCTCGCCCGCAACCGGGCCGAGCACGCGGACGCCGTCCGGCTGCTGTCCACCCGCGACACCCCGCCGGACCGGGTCGACGTGCTGCTCGTCCGGGTGCCCAAGAGCCTCGCCCTGCTGGAGGACCAGCTGCACCGGCTCGCCCCGGCCGTCCACGAGGGCACCATCGTCGTCGGCACCGGCATGGTCACCGAGATCCACACCTCGACGCTCTCGCTCTTCGAGTCCGTCCTCGGCCCGACCCGCACCTCGCTCGCCGTCCGCAAGGCCCGCCTGATCCACTGCACGCCGGATCCCGCGATCGCCCGCACCGGCAGCCCCTGGCCGCAGACCTACCGGCTGCCGGAGGACATCGGTGCGGCCGCCGGGCGGCCCGTCCACAACCACGCCGGGATCTTCTGCGCCGACCGCCTGGACATCGGCACCCGCTTCCTGCTGAACCACCTGCCGGAGCGGCGCGGCCCGGAGACGGTGGTCGACCTCGGCTGCGGCAACGGCGTCGTCGGCACCGCGGCCGCCCTCGCCAACCCGGCGGCCGAGGTGGTCTTCCTGGACGAGTCGTACCAGGCCGTGGCCTCCGCCGAGGCCACCTTCCGGGCCAACCTCGGCCCCGACGCCCCGGCCCGCTTCGAGGCCGGCGACGGCATGGCCGCCGTCGCCCCCGGCAGCGTCGACCTGGTCCTGAACAACCCGCCGTTCCACAGCCACCAGGCACTCACCGACGCGACCGCCTGGCGGATGTTCACCGGTGCCCGCCGGGCCCTGCGGCCGGGCGGCGAGCTCTGGGTGATCGGCAACCGCCACCTCGGCTACCACGTCAAGCTCCGCCGCCTGTTCGGCAACTGCCGCACGGTGGCGAGCGACCCGAAGTTCGTCCTGCTGCGCGCCGTGAAGAACTGACCCCGCGTCCTGCGGCGCTCCGCCCGCCCGGCCCGGGCGGCATCTCGCGCAACTCTTGGTTGCACATCCCGGGCGACGGGTCTACCGTTATATGCAACCAAAGGTTGCGTGACGGCGGAGGTGTCCGATGGAGTACGGCAGCATCGAGCGGGAGATCCACATCGGAGCCGCACCCGAGGTGGTCTACGAAGTCCTCAGCACGCCCGAGCACCTGCGCGAGTGGTGGCCGGACGAGGCGGACCTGAAGCCGGTGCCCGGCGCCCTCGGGGTGATCGTGTTCGGCGACGGCTCGACCCCCGACGCGAAGGTCGAACGGCTCACGGTGGTCGAGGCGGACCCGCCCCGCCGGTTCTCCTTCCGCTGGGTGTACGACGAGGGCGAGGCCGCCACACCGGCCAACTCGCTCCTGGTGACCTTCGACCTGGTTCCGTCGGGCGCCGGCACGCTGCTGCGCTTCTCCGAGACGGGCTTCCGGGAGAAGGGCTGGGAGGCGGCCGTACTGGAGGAGTGCTACCGCGACCACGTCTCCGGCTGGGACCACTTCCTTCCCCGCCTCACGGCCTACGTCGCCCGGCTGGTGTCGACCCCATGAACGCCGCCGTCGACGACGACCTGTGGTCGGCCGTGGGGGATCCCACCCGGCGGCGGATGCTCGACCTGCTGCTGGCCGACGGCGGCGGTACGGCGACGACGCTGAGCGAGCGGCTGCCCGTCACCCGGCAGGCGGTCGCCAAGCACCTCACCGTGCTCGACCGGGTCGGGCTGGTCCATGCCGCGCCGGCCGGCCGTGAGCGCCGCTACGAGGTGGACGAGGCCCAACTCGCCCGCGCGGTAGCGCAACTGTCCTCCGTCGGGGCCGCCTGGGATGCCCGGCTCAGCCGCATCAAGCGGATCGCCGAAGCCCTCCAGCGCGGCCGGGAGGACTGACCCGAACGAAAGCCGTGCCGCCGCAGCCGCGGCGGCGCCGACCCGACCTGCCCGCACCCGCGGGCGCCCGGACAAGGAAGAGAAGAGGTGTCGAGATGGCCGACATCCTGCACAGAATCGGAGTCCTGTCGTCCCCCGACGACGTCTACGCCGCCCTGACCACGGTCGAGGGCCTGGCGAACTGGTGGACGGAGGACACCGACGGCGACGGCGCCCCCGGCGGCGTGCTCCGGTTCCGCTTCGAGCCCGGCGGGTTCGACATGAAGGTCCTCGAAGCCCGGCCCGGCCGGCGGGTGCTCTGGGAGGTCGTCGACGGCCCCGCCGAGTGGATCGGCACGCAGGTCGGCTTCGACCTCAAGCAGGAGGACGGCTTCACGATCGTGCTGTTCCGGCACGAGGGGTGGCGGGAGCCGGTGGAATTCATGTACCACTGCAGCACCAAGTGGGCGACCTTCCTGATGAGCCTCAAGCAGCTGCTCGAAACCGGCACGGGTGCCCCCGCGCCGCGCGATGTCAGGATCAGCAACTGGCACTGACGCCCTGGCGGTGCCCGTGGGCCGGCTGCCGGCCCACGGGCACCGTGCCGTGGTCGCGTCAGACGCCCGTGAACACCAGCGAGACGTTGTGGCCGCCGAAGCCGAAGGCGTTGCCGAGGGCCGCGTTGTACCGGCCCGGCCGCGGGCCGCCGGTGACGACGTCCAGCTTCACCTCCGGGTCGGGCTCGTCGAGGTTCAGGGTCGCCGGGACGACACCGTCCCGCACCGACAGGACGGCCGCGACGGCGCCCAGTGCCCCGGCCGCACCGAAGAGATGGCCGGTCATCGACTTGATCGCGGTGACCGCCGGGTGGGTGCCGACCGCCTCGGCGACCGACCGCGCCTCCGCGAGGTCGCCCAGCGGGGTGGACGTCGCGTGGGCGTGCACCAGGTCCACCTCCAGTGTGGAGAGGCCGGCCGCGGCCAGGGCCCGCCGCATCGCCCGGACCTGGCCCTCCGGGTGGGCGGCGGTGATGTGGTGGGCGTCCGAGGTGACGGCGGCGCCGGCGAGCGCCGCGTACGGACGGGCCGCGCGGGCGGCCGCGAAACCGGCCCGCTCCAGGACGACCACGGCCGCGCCCTCGCCGATGACGAAGCCGTCCCGTCCGGTGTCGAACGGCCGGGAGGCCGCGGCGGGTGCGTCGTTGCGGGTGGAGTGCGCCTTCGCCTGGGCGAAACCGGCCAGGGTGAGCGGGCAGATGCAGGCCTCGGCGCCGCCGGCCACCACCACGTCGGCCCGGCCGAGCCGGATCAGGTCGAGCCCGAGGGCGATCGCCTCCGCTCCGGAGGCGCAGGCGCTGACCGGGGCGTGGGCGCCGCCGCGGGCGCCGAGGTCGATGCTCACCCAGGCCGCCGGGCCGTTGGCCATCAGCATCGGCACCGTGTGCGGGGAGACCCGGCGCACGCCGGCCGCCTCCAGCACGTCGTCCTGCCCGAGCATGGTCAGTGCCCCGCCGGTACCCGTCCCGACGACCACGGCCAGCCGTTCCGGATCGACCTCCGGGCGGCCGGCGTCCGCCCAGGCCTCCCGGGCGGCGACCAGCGCCACCTGCTCGCAGCGGTCCGTCCTCCGGGCCTGCACCCGGTCCAGCAGCCCGGCGGGCTCCACCGCGAGCCGCCCGGCGATCCGCACCGGCAGCCCGGCCGCCCACTCCTCCTCGATCGCGGTGACCCCGGACGCTCCGGCCAGCATCGCCGCCCAGGTCGAGGGGGTGTCCCCGCCGAGCGGGGTGGTGGCCCCCCAGGCCGGTGACCACGACATCGGTCGGTGTACTCACTGGTGAACTCCCTTGTGGAAGGAACACAATCCCGTGCCCGCCGCAGCCGTGCCGCCGGTCGGGCCCGATTGTCACTCTGCCAGCCATCTGACGCTCATTCGGGCACGG
This sequence comes from Kitasatospora sp. NPDC085879, assembly GCF_040686255.1. Taxonomy (NCBI): domain Bacteria; kingdom Bacillati; phylum Actinomycetota; class Actinomycetes; order Kitasatosporales; family Streptomycetaceae; genus Kitasatospora; species Kitasatospora sp. NPDC085879. The sequence goes on from NZ_JBFBJZ010000014.1 coordinate 128,786, forward strand.
TCGGCCACCATGTCGGGCGTGGGAACATTGGAGGGTTCCGACGATTGGCGGCCCGGTCCGGCGGGGATCGGGCAGGCTGGTCCCGGGACGTCCGGAGCTCCTTGCATGAATGTTCCGAGGTGCGTATATTCATGCTGAACCAAGGAGGAACGCCATGGCATTGCGAGTCGCCGTCGCCGGAGCGAGCGGGTACGCGGGCGGTGAGGTGCTGCGCCTGCTGCTCGGGCACCCGGAGGTCGAGATCGGGGCGCTGACCGGCGGCTCCAACGCGGGGGCGGTCTTCGGCACCCTGCAGCCGCACCTGCTGCCGCTGGCCGACCGCGTGCTCGAGCCCACCACCCCCGAGGTGCTGGCCGGGCACGACGTGGTCTTCCTCGGGCTGCCGCACGGCCAGTCCGCCGCCGTCGCCGAAGCGCTCGGCGAGGACGTGCTGGTCGTCGACTGCGGCGCCGACTTCCGGCTGAAGGACGCCGCGACCTGGGAGCGGTTCTACGGCTCCGCGCACGCCGGCACCTGGCCCTACGGCCTGCCCGAGCTGCCGGGCCACCGCGCCGCGCTCAAGGGCACCAAGCGGATCGCCGTCCCCGGCTGCTACCCGACGGCCGTCTCCCTCGCGCTCTTCCCCGCCTACGCGGCGAAGCTGGTCGAGCCGGAGGCCGTGGTCGTCGCCGCCTCCGGCACCTCGGGGGCCGGCAAGGCGGTCAAGCCGCACCTGCTCGGCAGCGAGGTGATGGGCTCGATGAGCCCGTACGGCGTCGGCGGCGTGCACCGCCACACCCCGGAGATGGCGCAGAACCTCGGCCCGGTGGCCGGCGAGGACGTCACCGTCTCCTTCACGCCCACGCTCGCACCGATGCCCCGCGGCATCCTCGCCACCTGCAGCGCCAAGGCGAAGCCCGGCACCACCGCGGAGTCGCTGCGTGCCGCCTACCGCGAGGCCTTCGCGGGCGAGACCTTCGTCCACCTGCTGCCCGAGGGCCAGTGGCCGCAGACCAGTTCGGTGTACGGCTCGAACGCCGCCCTCGTCCAGGTCGCGCTGGACGAGCACGCCGGGCGGGTGATCGCGATCAGCGCGATCGACAACCTGGTGAAGGGCACCGCGGGCGGCGCGGTGCAGTCCATGAACATCGCCCTCGGCCTGCCCGAGGAGCTCGGCCTCCCGCTGAACGGAGTCGCACCGTGAGCCAGCCCGTGACGGACCATCAGAACATCGGCGTGACGGCGGCGAAGGGCTTCCGAGCGGCCGGCGTCACGGCCGGCATCAAGGCCTCCGGCACCCCCGACGTCGCACTCGTCGTCAACGACGGCCCGCAGTTCGCCGCGGCGGGCGTCTTCACCTCCAACCGGGTCAAGGCCGCGCCGGTGCTCTGGTCGGAGCAGGTGCTGAAGACCGGCTCGCTGACCGCGGTCGTCCTCAACTCCGGCGGCGCCAACGCCTGCACCGGCCCCGAAGGCTTCCAGGACACCCATGCCACCGCCGAGAAGGTCGCCGCCGAGCTGAACACCGGCGCGATCGAGGTCGCGGTCTGCTCCACCGGCCTGATCGGCGTCCGGCTGCCGATGGACCTGCTGCTGCCCGGCGTCGAGCAGGCCGTGAAGGCGCTCAGCGAGGACGGCGGCGAGGCCGCCGCGATCGCCATCAAGACCACCGACACCGTGCACAAGACCGCGCAGGTCACCGGCCCGGCCGGCTGGACGGTCGGCGGCATGGCCAAGGGCGCGGGCATGCTCGCCCCGGGCCTGGCCACCATGCTCGTCGTGGTGACCACCGACGCCGCGGTGGAGAGCGAGGCGCTGGACGCCGCACTGCGCGGCGCCACCCGCACCACCTTCGACCGGGTCGACTCCGACGGCTGCATGTCCACCAACGACACCGTGCTGCTGCTCGCCTCCGGCGCCTCCGGCGTCACCCCGGACGCGGCCGAGTTCGCCGAGGCCGTCCGCACCGTCTGCGCCGACCTCGCCCGGCAGCTGATCGGCGACGCCGAGGGCGCCTCCAAGGACATCCGGATCGACGTCACCGGCGCGGCCACCGAGGACGAGGCCGTCGAGGTCGCCCGCACCGTCGCCCGCAACAACCTGCTCAAGTGCGCCATCCACGGCGAGGACCCGAACTGGGGCCGGGTGCTGGCCGCGATCGGCACCACCTCCGCCGCCTTCGAGCCGGACGCACTGGACGTCGCCATCAACGGGGTCTGGGTGTGCCGCGCCGGCAGCGTCGGCGAGGACCGCGACCTGGTCGACATGGCCGGCCGCGAGGTCGTCATCACCGCGAACCTCAACGCCGGCGACGCCGCCGCGACGGTGTGGACCAACGACCTCACCGCCGACTACGTGCACGAGAACAGTGCCTACTCGACCTGATCCCGGGGGACAAGAGACCGTGAAGATCGCACCCAAGGGTGAACAGGCCCGCAGCAACGCCGCGCTGCCGAAGGCCCGCACCCTCATCGAGGCGCTCCCGTGGCTGGAGCGCTTCCACGGCAAGACCGTCGTGATCAAGTTCGGCGGCAACGCCATGGTCGACGAGGACCTCAAGGCCGCGTTCGCGCAGGACGTGGTCTTCCTGCGCTACGCGGGCCTGAACCCGGTGGTCGTGCACGGCGGCGGCCCGCAGATCAACGCCCAGCTCGACAAGCTGGGCCTGGAGTCCTCGTTCACCGCGGGCCTGCGGGTCACCACCCCGGAGACCATGGACGTCGTCCGGATGGTGCTCGCCGGGCAGGTCCAGCGCGAGCTGGTCGGGCTGCTCAACGGGCACGGCCCGTTCGCGGTCGGCATGACCGGCGAGGACGCGCACACCATGACGGCCGTCAAGCGGTACGCCGTGGTCGACGGCGAGCAGGTCGACATCGGCCTGGTCGGCGACATCGTCAACATCGAGGCCGGCGCCGTGAAGGCGCTGATCGGCGACGGCCGCATCCCGGTGATCTCCTCGATCGCCCGCGGCGCCGACGGCCACGTCTACAACATCAACGCCGACACCGCCGCGGCCGCGCTCGCGGTCGCGCTCGGCGCGGAGATGCTCGTCGTGCTCACCGACGTCGAGGGCCTCTACAAGGACTGGCCGAACTCCGACGACGTGATCAGCCAGCTCACCGCGTCCGAGCTGGAGGAGATGCTGCCGTCGCTGGCGACCGGCATGCTCCCCAAGATGGAGGGCTGCCTGCGGGCCGTCCGCTCCGGCGTGGGCACCGCCCGCGTGCTGGACGGGCGGGTGCAGCACAGCCTGCTGCTGGAGATCTTCACCGACGAGGGCGTCGGCACCATGGTCGTGCCCGACGACGAACCGACCGTACTCGGGGGCCTGGCATGAGCAACACCGACCTCACCCAGCGCTGGCAGCACGCGCTGATGGACAACTACGGCACCCCGCGGATCCCGCTGGTCCGCGGCGAGGGCGCCAAGGTGTGGGACGCCGACGGCCGGGAGTACCTCGACCTGGTCGGCGGCATCGCCGTCAACGCGCTGGGCACCGCCCACCCGGCCGTGGTGGAGGCCGTCACCCGGCAGATCGGCACCCTCGGCCACGTCTCCAACCTCTTCATGGCCGAGCCGACCGTGAAGCTCGCGGAGAAGCTGCTGGAACTCTTCGGCCGCCCGGGCCGGGTCTTCTTCTGCAACTCCGGCGCCGAGGCCAACGAGGCCGCCTTCAAGATCAGCCGGCTGACCGGCCGCACCCACCTGGTCTCGCTGCAGGGCGCCTTCCACGGCCGGACGATGGGCGCCCTCGCGCTCACCGCCCAGCCCGCCAAGCAGGAGCCGTTCAAGCCGCTGCCCGGCGACGTCAGCCACGTGCCGTTCGGTGACATCGAGGCGCTGCGGGCCGCCGTCACCACCGAGACCGCCGCCGTCTTCCTGGAGCCGATCCAGGGCGAGAACGGCGCGATCCCGCTGCCCGAGGGCTACCTGCGGGCCGCCCGGGAGATCACCCGCGCCACCGGCACCCTGCTGGTCCTGGACGAGATCCAGACCGGCGTCGGCCGTACCGGCCACTGGTTCGCCCACCAGGCGTACGAGGGCGTCGAGCCGGACATCGTCACCCTCGCCAAGGGCCTCGGCGGCGGCCTGCCGATCGGTGCCGCGGTCGCCTTCGGCCCGACCGCCGACCTGCTCCACCCCGGCCAGCACGGCACCACCTTCGGCGGCAACCCGGTCGTCGCCGCGGCCGGCCTCGCCGTTCTGGAGACGATCGCGGCCGAGGGCCTGCTGGAGCACGTCCGCAAGATCGGCGACAAGCTGCGGCACGGCATCGAGGCGATCGGCGACCCGCTGGTGAGCCACGTCCGCGGCGCCGGCCTGCTGCTCGGCATCGTGCTGACCGAGCCGGTCTCCGCCCGGGTGCAGGCCGCCGCCCAGCAGGCCGGCTTCCTGGTGAACGCCGCGGTGCCGGACGCCGTCCGGCTCGTGCCGCCGCTGGTGCTGACCGAGCAGGAGGCGGACTCCTTCCTCGCGGCGCTCCCCGGCATCCTCCGGTCGGTGCGGGAAGCCCCCGACGCGAACAGCTGACCGGAGTCCGGGAGAATCGTCACATGACCGCACCCCAGTCCGACCAGCCCGCCTCCGGGGCGACGCCGCAGGTCCCGCAGACCCGCACCGCGCGCCACCGGCGGATCGTGGACCTGTTGACCCGTCAGCCCGTCCGCTCGCAGAGCCAGCTCGCCAAGCTGCTCGCCGACGACGGACTGGTCGTCACCCAGGCCACCCTGTCGCGGGATCTGGACGAGCTGGGCGCGGTGAAGATCCGCAACCGGGACGGCGCGCTGATCTACGCGGTGCCGGCCGAGGGCGGCGACCGCACGCCCCGCGCGCCGATGGGGGAGTCCGCCAGCGAGGCCAGGATGGCCCGGCTGGCGGGCGAGCTCATGGTCTCCGCGACGGCCTCCGGCAACCTGGTCGTGCTGCGCACCCCGCCGGGTGCGGCGCAGTTCCTCGCCTCGGCGATCGACGCCGCCGAGACCTACGAGATCATCGGCACGATCGCCGGCGACGACACGGTGCTGCTGATCAGCCGTGACCCGGCGGGCGGCCAGGCGCTGGCCGACCACCTGATGCAGCTGGCCCAGGCCAAGGCCCAGTAGCAGCGCGCCTCAGGCACCTCCCGCACCACCCCGGTGACCGCACGGTCGCCGGGGTGGTGTGCGTTTCGGCGTATTCCGTGTGCAGCGTGGCGCCGGGACGGTCGTTGACCCGGCCCGGGGGCGGGCCTACCTTGGCCGCGAGCCCGGCCGGAGGCGGCCCGCGTTTTGAAATCCATACGCGGTAGTGCATACTTATGCCTATCGCCGCATGGGAGTCGCCCCGCAGTGGGCTCCGCCCTGTTCGTACCGTCTGTGAAGGAGAAAGCCGTGACCGAGCGCGTCGTACTCGCCTACTCGGGCGGTCTTGACACGTCCGTCTGCATCGGCTGGATCGCCGAGGAGACCGGTGCCGAGGTCATCGCCGTCGCCGTCGACGTCGGCCAGGGCGGCGAGGACCTGGACGTCATCCGCCAGCGCGCGCTGGACTGCGGCGCCGTCGAGGCCGAGGTGGCGGACGCCCGCACCGAGTTCGCCGACGAGTACTGCCTGCCGGCCGTCAAGGCCAACGCCCTCTACCAGGGTGAGTACCCGCTGGTCTCCGCGCTGTCCCGGCCGGTGATCGTCAAGCACCTGGTCGCCGCCGCGCAGAAGCACGGCGCCACCACCGTCGCCCACGGCTGCACCGGCAAGGGCAACGACCAGGTCCGCTTCGAGGTCGGCATCAACTCGCTCGCCCCGAGCCTCAAGTGCATCGCCCCGGTCCGCGACTACGCGATGACCCGCGACAAGGCGATCGCCTTCGCCGAGGCCAAGGGCCTGCCGATCGCGACCACCAAGAAGTCGCCGTACTCGATCGACCAGAACGTCTTCGGCCGCGCCGTCGAGACGGGCTTCCTCGAGGACATCTGGAACGCTCCGATCGAGGACGTCTACGAGTACACCCAGAACCCGGCCACCCCGCGCGAGGCGGACGAGGTCGTCATCACCTTCGAGGCCGGCGTGCCGGTCGCGATCGACGGCCGCAAGGTCACCGTCCTGCAGGCCATCGAGGAGCTGAACAAGCGGGCCGGTGCCCAGGGCGTCGGCCGCCTCGACATGGTCGAGGACCGCCTCGTCGGCATCAAGTCCCGCGAGATCTACGAGGCCCCCGGCGCGATCGCCCTGATCACCGCCCACCAGGCCCTGGAGAACGTCACCGTCGAGCGCGAGCTGGCCCGCTACAAGCGGCAGGTCGAGCAGCGCTGGGCCGAGCTCGTCTACGACGGCCTCTGGTTCTCCCCGCTCAAGCGCGCCCTGGACGGCTTCGTCAACGAGGCCAACCAGCACGTCTCCGGCGAGATCCGGATGGTGCTGCACGGCGGCCGCGCCGTGGTCAACGGCCGCAAGTCGGACCGGTCGCTGTACGACTTCAACCTCGCCACCTACGACACCGGCGACACCTTCGACCAGTCGATGTCCAAGGGCTTCATCGAGATCTTCGGCATGTCCTCGAAGATCGCCGCCCGCCGCGACCTCGCCTGAGCCGCAGCACGTCCCGAGCCCCGGCCGCACTCCCCACGGCCGGGGCTCACGCCCATCACCTGTGTAAGGAGCCCACGCGATGACCGCCGACCAGAACGCCGCCAGCAGCAATCCTGAGCTGCGCCTCTGGGGCGCGCGCTTCGCCGACGGCCCGTCCGAGGCGCTGGCCAAGCTCTCCGCCTCGGTGCACTTCGACTGGCGCCTCGCGCCCTACGACATCGCCGGGTCCAAGGCGCACGCCCGCGTGCTGCACAAGGCCGGCCTGCTGACCGAGGACGAGCTCGCCGCCATGCTGGCCGGCCTGGACGGGCTGCTCGCCGACGTCGAGTCCGGCGCCTTCACCGGCACCATCGCCGACGAGGACGTGCACACCGCCCTCGAGCGCGGCCTGCTGGAGCGCCTCGGCCCCGACCTCGGCGGCAAGCTGCGGGCCGGCCGGTCCCGCAACGACCAGATCGCCACGCTGTTCCGGATGTACCTCCGGGACCACGCGAAGACCATCGGCGGGCTGGTCCTCGACCTCCAGCACGCCCTGGTCGGCCTCGCCGAGGCCCACCCGGACACCGCCATGCCGGGCCGCACCCACCTTCAGCACGCCCAGCCGGTGCTCTTCGCCCACCACGTCCTCGCGCACGTGCAGGCCCTCGGCCGGGACGCCGAGCGGCTGCGCCAGTGGGACACCCGCACCGCCGTCTCCCCCTACGGCTCCGGCGCGCTGGCGGGCTCCTCGCTCGGCCTCGACCCGCAGGCTGTCGCCGCCGACCTCGGCTTCGAGCGCGGCTCGGTCGGCAACTCCATCGACGGCACCGCCTCGCGCGACTTCGTCGCCGAGTTCGCCTTCGTCACCGCCATGATCGGCATCAACCTCTCGCGCATCGCCGAGGAGGTGATCATCTGGAACACCAAGGAGTTCGGCTTCATCACGCTGCACGACGCCTTCTCCACGGGCTCCTCGATCATGCCGCAGAAGAAGAACCCGGACATCGCCGAGCTCGCCCGCGGCAAGTCCGGCCGCCTCATCGGCAACCTCACCGGCCTGCTCGCCACCCTCAAGGCGCTGCCGCTCGCGTACAACCGCGACCTGCAGGAGGACAAGGAGCCGGTCTTCGACTCCTGCGACACGCTGGAGGTCCTGCTCCCGGCCTTCACCGGCATGATGGCCACCCTGACCGTCCACCGGGAGCGGCTGGAGGAGCTGGCCCCGGCCGGCTTCTCGCTGGCCACCGACATCGCCGAGTGGCTGGTCAAGCAGGGCGTGCCGTTCCGGGTCGCGCACGAGGTCGCCGGAGCCTGCGTCAAGACCTGCGAGCAGCAGGGCATCGAACTGTGGGACCTGACGGACGAGCAGTTCGCCGCCATCTCCGGGCACCTGACGCCGGAGGTCCGCTCGGTGCTCAGCGTGCACGGCGCCATCGCCTCCCGCAGCGGCCGCGGCGGCACCGCCCCGAGCGCCGTCGCCGCCCAGCTGGCCGAGGTGAAGGCCGACCTCGCCGCCCAGCAGGAGTGGCTCCGGGGCTGACCCGCCCTCGGACGATGGGGCGCGCCGGGTGACCCGGCGCGCCTCCACTCGTTGCGGCCGATGTGACCGAAGCCCCGCCCGACGCTGCTCCGCCCCACGCCCCTCCGCCCGCCGAGTGCCGTCCCCTCGCCGATCTCCCCGTCGACGAGCTGCGCCGCGATCTCGTGCCCTTCCTCGCCGTGCTGGCCGGGGACCGGCTGGACGGCGAGGACCTGGAGCAGGAGGTCTGGCTGCAGGCCGTCGAGCGGGCGGCCGGCCCCGGGCTGCCCCGGGACCGCCGCGGCTGGCTGCGCGGCCGCGCCGTCCGGTCCGCGCTGGCGGCCCGCGGCGCCGCCGTCCCGGAGGTTCCGGTGCCGCGGCCGGCGGTGGCCCGGCGCGGGCCGCACGAGGAGCTGCTGGCCGCCGAGCTCGCCCGGGCCGTCCGCCGGGCCCTGGCGCGGCTGTCCGGGCGCTGCCCGGAGCTGCTGCTCTCGCTCGCCGAGTCGCCGGAGCTCGGCTACACCGCGCTGGCCGCCCGGACGGGCATCCCGCGCGGCTCCATCGGCCCCACCCGGTCGCGGTGTCTGGCCTGCCTGCGGTCGCTGCTCGCGGCGCGCCGCGGGGACTGGACGGGGGAGTGACCGCGTACGGTCGGGAACGTGACGCTCGCCACGTCCGGCATCCGGGAGGTTGAGATCCGGCGACGCCGGGGTAGAGCGCTGGCGAACGTCTCTCCTGGCGTCGGGTCCGGGCCTCGACCACGGTCCGGCCGCAGCGTCACGCCGTCGCCCGGGGACCGTTCGACCCTCTTCCCCGGCCGGGCCGATCCCCGTCCGGGGCCTCAGGCCGGGCACCGGTGCAGACCCTCGGCAGGCACCGGGCACTAACGATGGGGAGACCCCGCACATGGGCATGAGTGTGATCATCTCGCCGGCGACGCAGGACGACGCGGAACAGATCCTCAAACTGCAGTACCTCGGCTACCAGGACGAGGCCGAGCTCTACGGGGACTGGTCCCTGGAACCACTCACCCAGAGCCTGGAGAGCCTGAAGGCCGAGCTCGGCGAGCAGGAGTTCCTCGTCGCCCGGCTCGGCGACGAGGTGGTCGGCACCGTCCGCGGCCGGGTGGAGGCCGACGGCACCGCCCGGATCGGCCGGCTGGTCGTGCACCCGCGGATGCAGCGCCACGGCCTCGGCGGCCGCCTGCTGGACGCCGTCGAGCAGCGCCTGCAGGAGACCGGCGCCGTCTACGCCTTCGAGCTCTTCACCGGCCACCGCAGCCTCGGCAACCTCCGGCTGTACGCCCGCCACGGCTACCGGCAGTCGGCGGTCCGCGAGGTCTCCGGCCGGCTCTCCCTGGTGACCCTCCGCAAGACCGTCCCGGCCTCGCTGGCGGCCTCCGCCTGACGTCCTTCGCTCCGCCCGACGGCGCCCTCCCCACTCGGGACGGGCGCCGTCGGGCTTGCGGCACAAGGGTCGTGTCCGCATTCCGGACCGATCATCCTGTTTATTGGGATCGTGTCCGAAGGTCTGATTAACTGTCTTCCATGACTGCGACCACGACATGCACCCCCACCGGCACCGCGCCGGGCGGCGCGAGCCGCATGTGCTGTCGCATGTGTCACTGCTGAGGGCCCTCGTCCCCCTCCTCGCGCCCCGAAGCGAGCACCCGCGCCGGACGTCCGGCGCTCCCCGGGCCACCACGTCGCTGACGACTCGTCAGGGCCGCGCCCGCAGGCACACTCCCCGCCCGGCGACCACGGTCGACGTCCGGCACCACTGACACCCCTCCCTCCGGCGTGCCCCCGCACGCCTCCGACCGCATCCCGGTGCGCCGGCTCACAAGGCCGCGCCCCCGACCAACGGAAAGCAGCCGTGATCACCACCCAGGGCCTCACCAAGGTCTACCGCTCACGCGGCCGAGAGGTCACCGCCCTCGACGGCGTCGACCTGCACGTCCGCCAGGGCGAGGTCTACGGAGTCGTCGGCACCAGCGGCGCCGGCAAGTCCACCCTCATCCGCTGCGTGAACATGCTGGAGCGGCCCACCGCCGGCACCGTCACGGTGGACGGCGTCGACCTGACCGCCCTGCCCGGCGGCGAGAACCGCGCCGGCCGCGACCTGCGCGAGGCCCGCCGCCGCATCGGCATGGTCTTCCAGCACTTCAACCTGCTCTCCTCGCGCACCGTCCAGCAGAACGTCGAACTGCCGCTGGAGATCATCGGCCTCGACCGCACCGCCCGCCGCCGCAAGGCCGCCGAGCTGCTCGACCTGGTCGGCCTCGCCGACAAGGCCCGCAACTACCCCGCCCAGCTCTCCGGCGGCCAGAAGCAGCGCGTCGGCATCGCCCGCGCCCTCGCCGGCGACCCCAAGGTGCTGCTCTCCGACGAGGCCACGAGCGCCCTCGACCCGGAGACCACCCGGTCGATCCTCGCCCTGCTGCGCGACCTCAACAAGCAGCTCGGCCTGACCGTCCTGCTCATCACGCACGAGATGGACGTCATCAAGTCCGTCTGCGACTCGGCCGCCCTGATGCGCGGCGGACGGATCGTCGAGTCGGGCGTGCTCACCGACCTGCTCGCCGACGGCGGCTCCCGGATCGCCCGCGACCTCTTCCCGCTCGGCGAGTTCGCCTCCGGCCACAGCGGCCACACCGTCGTCGAGATCACCTTCCAGGGCGACACCCCGGCCCAGCCGTTCGTCTCCCAGCTCGCCCGCACCTACCAGATCGACATCAACATCCTCGGCGCCGCGGTGGAGACCATCGCCGGCCGGATGGTCGGCCGGATGCGGGTCGAACTGCCCGGCGGCCACCAGGACAACGTCGTCCCGATCGGCTTCCTGCGCGAGCAGGGCCTGCAGGTCGACCTCGTCACGGCGGACGGAGCGGCGGCATGACCTGGGACCAGATGCAGGAACTCCTGTGGCCCGCCACCTGGGAGACGCTCCAGATGGTCGGCGTCTCCTCGGTCGCCACCGTGCTCCTCGGACTGCCGCTCGGCGTCCTGCTGGTGCTGACCGACAAGGGCGGCCTGCTCCAGCACGTGCCCGTCAACCGGGTGCTCGGAGCGATCGTCAACATCGGCCGCTCGCTGCCGTTCATCATCCTCATGGTCGCGCTGCAGGGCCTCACCAAGGCGATCGCCGGCACCACCATCGGCTGGCAGGCCGCCACCGTGCCGCTCACCATCGGCGCCATCCCGTTCTTCGCCCGGCTCGTCGAGACGGCCGTCCGCGAGGTTGACGGCGGCCTGGTCGAGGCCGTCCAGTCGATGGGCGGCTCCACCGCCACCATCGTCCGCAAGACCCTGCTGCCCGAGTCGCTGCCCGCCCTGGTGGCCTCCGCCACCACCACCGTCATCGCCCTCATCGGCTACTCGGCGATGGCCGGCGTGGTCGGCGGCGGCGGACTCGGCGACCTCGCCGTCCGCTACGGCTACCTGCGTTTCGAGACCGGCTTCATGTGGGTGATCATCGCCGAGCTCGTCGTCATCGTCACCGCCATCCAGCTGATCGGTGACGTCCTCGTCCGCCGGCTCGGCCACCGCGGCGCCTCGCCCCGGCGATCCCGCCCCGAGGCCGTCGACCTCCCCGGCGAGGTGGCGGCGGAACCCGCCTCCACCCGCTGACCCAGACCGCGGCCGGACACCCCGGCCCGCACCAGGCGGCCGTCCCCGACGGCCCGCCGACCACCGCACCACCGGAGAAAGGCACTTTTCGTGCGTAACGTCCTGAAGTCCATCAGCGTCCTCGCCACCGCCGGCGTCGTCCTCACCCTCGCCGCCTGCGGCAGCGACGGCTCCTCGCCCGCCGGGGCGAGCGCCGACCCGAACAAGACGCTGACCGTCGTCGCCAGCCCCACCCCGCACGCCCAGATCCTCGACTACGTCAAGAAGAACCTCGCCGACAAGGCCGGGCTCAAGCTCGACGTCAAGGTGGTCACCGACTACGTGACCCCCAACACCGCGGTCCAGGACGGCTCGGCCGACGCCAACTACTTCCAGCACGTTCCGTACCTCGAGGACTTCAACAAGAAGAACGGCACCGACATCGTCTCCGTCGGGACGGTCCACCTGGAACCCCTCGGCCTCTACTCCAAGAAGGTCAAGTCCGTCGCCGAGCTCAAGGACGGCGCCGAGGTCGGCGTCCCCAACGACGCCACCAACGAGGGCCGCGCGCTCAAGCTGCTCGCCGACAACAACGTCATCACCCTCAAGTCCGGCGCCGGCACCACCGCCACCGTCCAGGACATCGCCACCAACCCCAGGAACCTCAAGTTCAAGGAGCTGGAGGCGGCCCAGCTGCCGCGCTCCCTCGGCGACCTCGACGCCGCCGTCATCAACGGCAACTACGCCCTCGACTCCGGCCTCAAGCCCGCCACCGACGCCATCGTCCTGGAGAAGGCCGAGGGCAACCCCTACGCCAACATCCTCGCCGTCAAGAAGGGCGGCGAGAACGACCCGCGGGTCCAGAAGCTCGCCCAGCTGCTGCACTCCGCCGAGGTCGAGAAGTACATCCAGGACACCTTCAACGGCTCGGTGATCCCCGCCTTCTGAGCCTGACGAACACCCCGAGACCGGGCCCCGCCGCACACCGCGGCCGGGGCCCGGCCGCGCAGTATGCGCCCGCCCCGACCGTGTCGCAGCCCGATCTGACGGGCCGTCGCCGGAATGCGGGTACCCTGGCACGCCCGAAGTCAGGCGGGGCGTACGGTGTGTCCACGACCCGGCGAGGAGAGACGGCATGGCAGCGAGCTTCCCCGAGACGGCCATCAGCACCGAACGGCTGTTGCTGCGCCCGCTCGACGACGGCGACACCGCGGGCCTGACCGCCCTCGCCTCCGACGACCAGGTGCACACCTGGACCTCCCTCCCCTCGCCGTTCACCGAGGCGCACGCCCGGCACCTGATCCGCGTCCTCGCCCCCGGCCGCCGCGCCGAGGGCGGCGGCATCGTCTTCGCCGTCGCCGAACACCTCACCCAGCGCCTGGTCGGCCTGGTCGACCTCCGCTGCACCGACTGGCGGCTGCGCTCCACGGAGATCGGCTTCATCACCGCCGCCTGGGCCCGCGGCGAGGGCTACGCCCCCGAGGCCGTCCTCGGCGTCGCCCAGTGGCTCTTCGAGGACCGCGGCTTCCTCCGGCTGGAGATGCGCACCGCCGCCGGCAACATCGCCGCCCAGCAGGTCGCCCAGAAGACCGGCGCGATCAGTGAGGGCGTGCTGCGCAGCGCCGGCATAGTCCGCGGCGAGGAGCCGGACCACCACGGCGGCGCCGACGCGCGCACCGACCTGATCCTCTGGAGCCTGCTCCCCGAGGACCTCGACCTCCCCGACGAGCACAACGCCCCGCGGGCCGGCCTCGCCGAGCCGCGCTACGTCCTGCACGACTGACCGCCCGGCCACGCGGCGGCCCGCCCGCCCGACCGGCCACCACCGGCCACCCGTCACCGGGACGGCGGTGCCCGTCCCGACCGCCCCACCGGGTAGCCTCTGCTCCTGGACGCGCGGTCACGCCGTCCGGCAACAGGGGCGGATTTCGGGCGAGGGAGAACAGCCGCAGATGGCTGACCGGATCACGGTCATCGGGTGGGACGGCACACCGCTCACGGAGACGGCCGCCACCGCGCTCGCCGGGGCCACCCTGGTCGCGGGAGCGCCGTACCAACTCGCCGCACTGCCGGTACCGGCCGGCGCCGAGCGCATCGCACTCGGCAGCGTGCAGTCCGCCGCCCGACGGATCGTCGAACACCGCGGCACCGCCGTCGTCGTCGCCGAGGGCGACCCCGGCTTCTTCGGCGTCGTCCGCACCCTCCGCCGGCCCGAGTACGGGCTCGAACTCGAGGTCCTGCCGGCCGTCTCCTCGGTCGCCGCGGCCTTCGCCCGGGCCGGCATGCCCTGGGAGGACGCGCAGGTCGTCTCCGCCCACGGCGGACGGCTGCGCCGCGCCGCCAACGTCTGCCGGGCCCACCCCAAGGTCGCCGTCCTCACCACCGCCGACGCCGGCCCCAGCGAACTCGCCCTGATGCTCCGCGGCGTGCACCGCACCTTCGTGGTCTGCGAGGCGCTCGGCACCCCCGACGAGGACGTCACCGTCCTCACCTCCGACCGGGTGCCCGACCACGACTGGCGCGACCCCAACGTCGTCCTGGTGATCGGCGGCACCCCGCCGGGCAGCGACGAGGCCGCCGGATGGCTGGCCGGCCGCCCGGTCGGCTTCCCGGGCGGCGACCGCGGCTGGGCCCTGCCCACCGAGGCGTACACCGGCCCGGACGCCGAGGCCCGCACCGCCGACGGCGACCGGGCGCTGTCCCCGCACGTCCGCGCGCTCGCCGCGGCCAGACTCGGGCCCGTCCCCGGCGACCTGGTCTGGACGGTCGGCGCGGGCAGCGGCGCGCTCGCCGTCGAGATCGCCCGTTTCGGCGCCGCCGTGGTCGCGGTCGAGGAGGACGGCGCCGCCTGCGCCCGGATCGGCGTCAACGCCCGCCGGTACGGGGTCGAGGTGGACGTGGTGCACGGCGCGGGACCGGACGTGCTCGGGGGCCTGCCGGAGCCCGACGCGGTCGCAGTGGAGCACGGGGGCGCACAGGTGGTGCGCGCGGTGCTCGCACGTCGCCCCGAGCGCCTGGTCGCGGTGGCGCACACCCTGGCCGAGGCCGAGGAGATCCGGGAGGCGGCGGCCACCGCCGGCTACCGCGTCGAGGGCATCCTCCTGCAGGCCGCGCCGCTCGCGCCGCTCCCCGACGGACCGGGCGGACTCGCCCTCGGCCCGGGCGAGCAGACCGTCCTGCTCTGGGGCTCGCTGGCCCCCTGACAGTCCGTATGCCGGACGGACACCGGGTGATCCCCGTCGCATCCGGACACCGATTCGAGAGCCCGTCGGCCCCGACCGATAGGGTGGCGTCCTGGTTGCGCACGGCGATCGGTGCACCGTGTCCATCCGGTACGGACGGTGCCCGGCGACGTGCCGCGATCGCCAGGGGTGAGGTTCGCGGGCATTCGACGCGGAACCCGTCGGGCCGGGAGAATGCGCTGGGGCCCGACGCGGACGTGCCGGATGCCCCGGCTAGTCGTTAATTCTGATGGCGCGCCACCCGGGACGGGTGGCGGGCAGGGGCGGCAGCGGTCGGCGATCGCGTCGCCGAGGACGCGAAAGCGGCCTGGAAGGAGCTTTGGACATGACCGATGGCGGCCACCTCCCAAGCGATGGCTCAGCCGTGCCCCCGAGCGGGCACGGCGCGGGCGCACCGGACCACCTGGTCGGTGTCGACCCGCTGACCGCGCCGATCGAGGCCGTCGCGCCCGGCAGCGTCCCCCTCGGCACCGACACCTGGCAGGGCGGCCACCGGCCGTCCTTCACCTTTCTCGACCAGCCGGACCAGCTGGACGAGGACGAGGACCTCCTGCTGATGCCCGGCCCACAGACCGCCTGGGGTGACGCCGTGCACGGCGCCGTCGAAACCGTCCATGTCGAGCCCTCCGCCGTCGAGCCGCCCGCGGCCGCCGCGCCGGTCGCCGCCGTACCCGTCGCCGAGGCCGCACAGGGCGCACCGGTGATGGACACCATGGCGCTGCGGACCGTCGACGAGAGCGCCCTGCCGACCGCCGAGGCACCGGCCGAGCAGCCGCCGGGCGTGCCGGTCGAGCCCTCCTGGCCGCCGCTCACCCCGCCCGACCTGACGCCCACCGATCTGCAGCCCACCGAGGCCCGGCTCGTCGACCCGCAGTCCGTCGACCCGCAGTTCGTCGTGATGGAGGCGCCCGTGACCCCGTCGGCCCCCGTTCAGGACGCGCCCGCGCCGGAGGCCGCGCAGCCGCAGCCGATCGCCGTGCCGCCGGTCGGCCCCGCGCCCGTCGAGCAGCCCGCCCAGCCGGTGCGCCGCCCGCTGCACGCCGGTCCGCCGATCCCGGACCCGTCCCTGATGACCGGCCATGTGCCGGTCCGCTCGCTGGCCGACCGCGGCCCCTCAGCCGTCCCCGTCCCCGGCAGCACGCCCGCCCACGGGGTGCCGATCGCCACCGTCCCGGCACCGATGCCGGCGCCGGAGCAGCCCGCCGTCGTGGCCGCCCCGGTCGTCGAGCCGATCGCGGTCGGGCCGATCGCGGTCGAGCAGGTCGCCGTTGAGCCGATCGCCGTTCAGCCGGTCGCCGCCCCCGAGGCAGTGGCCGCGCAGCCCGCGGTGGTCGAGGCCGCCGCGCCGATCATGGTGGAGCAGCCGGTGGCGGAGCAGATCGTCACCGAGCCGCAGGCCGTCGCCGTTGCGGTCGAGCCCGTCCCCGCCGCGCAGCCCGCGGAGGGTGCGCAGGCCGCGATCCCGGCGCAGTCCGGCGGCGCCCCGCGCCGCATCGCCGCCTTCCTCGCCGACCCGGCCCCGCAGCACGGCCTGCCGGAGCCCCAGCCCGTCGCGCCCGAGGCCGTCGCAGCCGAGGCCGTCGAGCCGCCGGTCGTCGCCGAGCAGCCCGCGGCCGAACAGTCCGTCACCGAGCAGGCGGTGACCGAGTCTCCGGTCGCCGAGGAGCCGCAGGCCGGGCCGGTGGAGTCCGCTGCGGCCGAGGCCACGCCCGTCGTGGAGACCGCCGAGCAGCCGGCCGCCGAAGCCGTCCAGGCCGTGGCCGTGGAGCCGGTCGTCGCCGAGCAGCCCCAGCCCGTCGCTGCCGCGGAGCCCGTCGAGACCGCCGCGCCCGAGCAGCCCGCCCAGCCGGTCGCCGTGGCTGTGGCCGCGGCTGTCGCCGAGGAGCCCACGGTCGCCGAGCAGCCGTCCGCCACCGTCGAAGCGCCCGCCGCCGAGCCGGTCGCCGAGCCGGTCGCCGCCGCTGCCCCGACCGAGGAGGCGGCCCCGGAGGCCGTCACCGAGGCACCCGCGCCCGAGCAGGCCCAGCAGCCCCAGGCCGCCGAGCCGGCCGAACAGCCCGAGCAGGGCAAGCAGGCCCAGGCGGTCGAGGTGCCGGCCGGGGCCGAGCCGCAGGCCGACGCCTCGGAGCAGCGCCCGCCGGCCCCCTCCGGTCTGGACGAGGCCGGCCGGGAGGCCGTCCACCAGGTCATCCGCGACCGCCGCGACATCCGCAACGGCTTCCGCTCCGACCCGATCCCGCACGAGGTGCTGCTCCGCGTCCTGGAGGCGGCCCACACCGCCCCGAGCGTCGGCTACTCGCAGCCCTGGGACTTCGTCGTCATCCGCTCGCGCAAGACCCGGCGCAAGATGCACGAGCTCGCCCAGCGCCAGCGCGACGCCTACGCCGACTCGCTGCCCAAGGGCCGGGCGAAGCAGTTCAAGGAAATCAAGATCGAGGCCATCCTCGACACCCCGGTGAACATCGTGGTCACCGCCGACCGCACCCGCGGCGGCCGGCACACCCTCGGCCGGCACACCCAGCCGCAGATGGCCCCGTACTCGGCCGCGCTCGCCGTCGAGAACCTCTGGCTGGCCGCCCGCGCCGAGGGCCTCGGCGTCGGCTGGGTGAGCTTCTTCGACGAGGACGAGATGGTCCGCGAGCTCGGCCTGCCCGAGCACCTGGAGGTCGTCGCCTACCTGTGCGTCGGCTACGTCGACGCCTTCCCGGACGAGCCCGAGCTGCAGCAGCAGGGCTGGGCGAAGAAGCGCCCGCTCTCCTGGGTCGTCCACGAGGAGCAGTACGGCAACCGGGCGCTGCCCGGCGAGGAGCCGCACAGCCTGCTCGCCGACACCCTGCGCGGCATCCGCCCGTTGGACGCCAAGTCCCTCGGCGACGCCTGGGACCGCCAGAAGCGGATGACCAAGCCGGCCGGCTCGCTCGGCGTGCTGGAGATCATCGCGGCCCAGCTGAGCGGCCTCGCCCGCAAGTGCCCGCCGCCGATCCCGGAGCCGGGCTGCGTCGCGATCTTCGCGGGCGACCACGGCGTGCACGCCCAGGGCGTCACCCCGTGGCCGCAGGAGGTCACCGGCCAGATGGTCGCCAACTTCCTGGCCGGGGGAGCGGTGGTCAACGCCTTCGCCGCGCAGGTCGGCGCCGAGGTCTGCGTGGTCGACGTCGGCGTCAAGGCCGACCTGCCGGACGCCATCCAGCAGGGCCGCACCACCGGCCTGCTGCCGCGCAAGGTCAAGGCCGGCACGGACGACATGACCCAGGGCCCGGCGATGACCCGGGAGGAGGCCGTCCAGGCGATCGAGGTCGGCATCGAGACGGCCCGCGACCTGGTCGCGGCCGGCAACAAGGTGCTGATCACCGGCGACATGGGCATCGCCAACACCACCGCCTCGGCCGCGCTCATCTCCGTCTTCACCGGCACCGACCCGGCCGAGGTCACCGGCCGCGGCACCGGCATCGACGACGCCACGCACGCCCGCAAGGTCGAGGTCGTCCGCGCGGCCCTCGCGCTGCACCAGCCGGACCCGGCCGACCCGATCGGCGTCCTCGCCGCGGTCGGAGGCCTGGAGCACGCCGCCATCGCCGGCTTCATGCTCGGTGCCGCCTCGCTGCGCACCCCGGTCATCCTCGACGGCGTCATCGCCGGCTCCGCGGCGCTGGTCGCCAAGGCGATCGCCCCGGAGTCGCTGGCGGCCTGCATCGCCGGCCACCGCTCGGCCGAGCCGGGCCACCAGGCGGCGCTCGCCAAGCTCGGTCTGCGGCCGCTGATCGACCTGGACCTCCGTCTCGGCGAGGGCACGGGCGCACTGCTGGCCCTGCCGCTGGTGCAGAGCGCCGCGCGTGCGATGCACGATGTAGCCACGTTCGACTCCGCCGGGGTCACCGAGAAGGCCTGAGCCACCCGGCCCCGCCCGTACCGGCCCGAGGGCGCGCCGGTCCGGGCGGGGATCCGCGTCGTCCCCGTACCTCCGCCACCCAGGAGCCCCGCCCATGAACGCGCCCGCACCCCACCCCAGCACCGAGGGCCTCACCCCCTACCCGGTCGGCCTGCTGCTCGCCGGCCGGCGCGTGGTCGTGGTCGGCGGTGGCCAGGTCGCTCAGCGCCGGCTGCCCGCGCTCATCGCCTCCGGCGCCGACGTCCACCTGATATCCCCGTCCACCACCCCGGCCGTGCAGGCGATGGCCGACGCGGGCGAGATCACCTGGCACCCGCGCAGCTACGCCGACGGCGACCTCGCCGACACCTGGTACGCCCTGGTCGCCACGGACGACCCCGAGGTCAACACCGCGGTCTCCGCCGAGGCCGAGCGGCTGCGGGTGTTCTGCGCCCGCAGTGACGACGCCTCCGCCGCCACCGCCTGGACCCCGGCCAGCGGCCGCGACGGCGGTGCCACCGTCGCCGTCCTCACCGGAGACCCGCGCCACTCCGCCGCGCTGCGCAACGCCATCGTCGACGGCCTGCGGGACGGCTCGCTCGCCGCCCGCCAGTACCGCGAGCGCACCCCGGGCGTCGCCCTGGTCGGCGGCGGCCCCGGCGACCCGGACCTGATCACCGTCCGCGGCCGCCGTCTGCTCGCCGACGCCGACGTGGTGGTCGCCGACCGCCTCGCCCCGCGCGAGCTGCTCGCCGAACTCCCGCCGCACGTCGAGGTCATCGACGCCTCCAAGATCCCCTACGGCCGCTACATGGCCCAGGAGGCGATCAACCGGACCCTGATCGAGCACGCCAAGGCCGGCAAGTTCGTGGTCCGCCTCAAGGGCGGCGACCCGTACGTCTTCGGCCGCGGCGGCGAGGAGCTCCTCGCCTGTGTGGAGGCCGGGCTGCCGGTCACCGTCGTCCCCGGCATCTCCAGCTCGATCAGCGTCCCGGCCGCGGCCGGCATCCCGGTCACCCACCGCGGCATGACCCACGAGTTCACCGTGATCTCCGGCCACGTCGGCCCGGACGAGCGCTCCCTCACCAACTGGGACGCCGCCGCCCGGATGACCGGCACCCTCGTCCTGCTGATGGCCGTCGACAAGATCGGTGCGATCGCCGCCAAGCTCGTCGAGTGCGGCCGCCCCGCCGACACCCCGGTCGCCGTCGTCCAGGAGGGCACCACCGCCGGCCAGCGCCGCGTCGACGCGACGCTCGCCACCGTCGGCGAGACCGTCACGGCCCAGGGCATCAAGCCGCCGGCCGTCATCGTCATCGGCGACGTGGTCAACGTCCTCGCCCACTGAGCCGGGCCGGCCCGACTCCGCTCCAGGTGCGCCCCGACCCGTCCCCCGGGTCGGGGCGTCCGCCGGTTTGGCCCCGCCCCGTCCCACGCGGCAGGATCGACCCCGTGTCCGAACCCCGCACTGTCACCGACCCCGCCGACCCCCGGCTCGCCGACTACACCGACCTGACGGACGTCGAACTCCGCCGCCGCCGCGAGCCCGCCGAGGGCCTCTTCATCGCCGAGGGCGAGAAGGTGATCCGCCGGGCGGTCGACGCCGGCTACCGGATGCGGTCGATGCTCCTCACCCCCAAGTGGCTGGACGTCATGTCCGACGTCGCCGCCGCCGCCGACGCCCCCGTCCACGTAGTCGAGCCCGCGCTCGCCGAACAGGTCACCGGCTACCACGTCCACCGGGGGGCCCTCGCCGCCATGGAGCGGCGCCCGCTCCCCGCCCTGACCGACCTGCTCGGTCCGGCCCGCCGGGTCGCCGTCTTCGAGGACATCGTCGACCACGCCAACATCGGCGCGGCCTTCCGCAACGCCGCCGCGCTCGGCGTGGACACGGTCCTGCTCACCCCGCGCTGCGCCGACCCGTACTACCGCCGGTCCGTGAAGGTCTCGATGGGCGCGGTCTTCCAGGTGCCGTGGACCCGCCTGGAGACCTGGCCGACGGACATCGAGACCCTCCGCTCGGCCGGCTTCACGGTCGCCGCCCTCTGCCTCAGCGAGAAGGCGATCACCCTGGACGAGCTGGCCGCCCGCAACGCCGAGCGCCTCGCCCTGGTCTTCGGCACCGAGGGCGACGGCCTCGCCCGCCGGACCCTCGCCGCCGCCGACGAGCACGTCCGCATCCCGATGGACGCCGGAGTGGACTCGCTCAACGTCGCCGCCGCCTCCGCCGTCGCCTTCTACACGACCCGCGCCCGGTAGGGCGTTCCCGCAAGGGGCTCACGACGTGTCCCACCACAGGCGCGTCTCCCCGGTGCCACACCCCGGCCGGGCCGACCGCTCCCGCCCGTCCGGCCCGTGCCGTCAGCGGCTGCCGCCCGACACCCCGGCGCCCGGCCAGGCCTCCTCCAGGCCGCCGTCGGCGCGGGCGGTGTACCGGGTGGAGGAGGTCGCGCCGGTCAGCGAGACCTTCTCCTCGCGGAGCAGCGCGCCGTTCTCCAGCCGCCAGGTGGCCGCCGCCTGCGGGTCCGCGGCCGAGGCCCGCGAGGAGACCAGCGCCGGGGCGTCGCCGGTGAACGCGAACAGCTCGACCAGGTCGACCGGGACGGAGCCCTCGGTCCGCCGCAGCACCACCAGTGCGGCGGGTGCCTCCCGGTAGCGGGCGGGCAGCACGGTGCTCAGCGCGATCTGGGCGCCGTCGCCGCCGGCCTTCCCGTCACGGAGCCGGATCTCCGGCCCGCCGGCCGGGTCGGTGTACGAGCGGTTCGGCCAGTCCACGGCCGGCAGCGGCCCCGCCGCCGACGCGAACCCGGTCGCCGCGGCGGGCGCGGCGACCGGCGCACCGGAGCCCGTGCTGGTGACCCCGTCCAGCGACAGGGCGGGCGTGGAGGCCGCGGGGGAGGGGCCGCGCCCCTGGTCGCGGCGGTTCTCGCAGCCCTGCGCGGTCGCGATCGCCAGCGCCACACCGAGGGTCACGGTGACGAAGACCACCAGCCGCTGCCGCAGCAGCCGCCGCCGGGAGACCGCCGAGGGCCGCCCGGGGACGGGCGTGTGCTGGCGCTCCCGCGGCCGCCCCGGTGCCGGGGTGTGCGGCCGTGCCGGGGCCGGCGTGCGGTGCCGCTCCCGCACGGTGTCGTGGCCGTCCGACAGTGGCCCGGCCGGGTGCGGCGGCTGCCCCGGAGCACGCCGGGGCGGTCGGCCCGGCGCGGGCCGTCCGCCGACCACGGGCCGCTGCCCGCCCGGATGCCCGTGGCTCCCGTGCCCGTGCCCGGACTGCGGACCGGGATGCGGACTTTGATGCCGACCCGCGCCGGGCCGTGGCGTGTGCGGAGCCTGCCGCGGCTGCCCGGCCTCGTCCGTGCCGGGGCCGCCGTCCTGCACCGCGCCCGTCCCCGCGCCGTGACCGGCCGGGCCGACCGGCCCCAGCGGCGCCCCGCCGCGCGGCCGCCCGCCGAGCAGGCTGCCCCGCGCGGCGAGTTCGGTCAGCCGCTCGTGCAGTGCGGCGGCGGCCGGCCGCTCGCCCGGCTCCTTGGCCAGGCAGGCCCGGATCAAGGGCGCCAGCACCGGCGGTACGGCCGCCAGATCCGGCTCCTCGTGCACGACGCGGTAGAGCATGACCTCGGAGGAGGCCCCGGATCCGAAGGGCGAGTCCCCGGTGAGGGCGAAGGCGAGCGTCGCCCCGAAGGCGAAGACGTCGGTGGCCGGGGTCACCGCGGCGCCGCGGACCTGCTCGGGTGCGAGGAAGCCGGGCGAGCCGACCGCGGTGCCGACGTGGGTCAGTGTGGAGGCACCGCGCGACCAGGCGATGCCGAAGTCGATGATCCGCGGGCCGCGCGGGGAGAGCAGGATGTTGGACGGCTTCAGGTCGCGGTGGACGACCCCGGCCTCGTGCACCTTGACCAGCCCGTCGGCGAGCGCCGCGCCGATCCGGGCCGCCTCCGGCCACGGCAGCCGGCCCTCGTCGGTGACCCGCTTGTACAGCGAGGGGCCGGGCACGTAGGCGGTCGCCAGCCACGGGCGGTCGGCCTCCAGGTCGGAGCCGACGACGCGGGCGGTGCAGCCGCCGCGGATCCGCGAGGCGGCGGCCACCTCGCGGGCGAACCGGGTGCGGAACTCGGCGTCCCCGGCCAGCTCGTCGCGGATCAGCTTGAGGGCGACCCGCTGTCCCTTCCGGTCGGAGCCCAGGTAGACCACGCCCATGCCGCCCGCGCCGAGCCTCCGGTGCAGTCGGAACGGTCCGACGATGCGGGGGTCCTCACGCCTCAGCCGCATCATCGCCATACCCGTCCCCGTCAGCCCGTGGAGTGAGGCCCCGTCGAATGGGCCGTCGTCAGATCCTGTCCGGGACAGCTTACGGACTGGCCGCAGTGCTGTGCTGACACGCAACACCCCGAGGGGCGGTCGGATTGTCCGATCTCCGCCGGACGGCGTCCGACGGGTACCCGGAGCACCCGCTCCGGGGAACGGCGCGACGCGCGCGAACGGACTCCCCGACGGTCCGCCCGACGGCTCCCTCCGCAGGGCTCCCGGCCCTCCCCGAGAGCCCCCTCGGGGTGGGCCTCAGGGTTGCCTCGGGGATGTGATCGGTTTCTTCTCCGCCTGCGGTAGTACGCGGCACGGCGCCGCCTCATCCTCCGGGAGGCCGGTGGAACCGTGCGCGGGCATGACGACCGGTGGGGGCCCTCCGGAATACCGTTGATCTCGACGGCGGGCCGCTACTCGTCCCCCGAGGTCCCGGCCCGCCGTCCCGACCACCCGACCGCCCCGAGCGGGCCGCCCAGCGGCCGCGCCCGGCGACGAGCAGGAGCAGACGATCATGGCCACGCAGTTCACCGGCACCGGGCGCCGCCGCCGGCCTTTCACCGGCCAGTCGCCCACCGGGGACAGGCATCCCGCGGTGGCACTCGCCATCGCGGTGCCGTGCGCGGTGCTGCTGCTGGCGCTGTTCGGCGGCTGGGAACAACTGGCGACACAGGCCCAGGCCGTCGCCGATCTGATCGGGCGCTGACCCCAGGGGAGGGGTTCGCGCCGGCCGGGTACGACACCGCAGGACACGTGGACGGGCCCAGCGGTGCCACCCCGGCAGGAGCAGGGGCCGGGTGCGTGACGTCGGTGAGGGCGTCCGTGCCCGGCACCTGCCTTTCCGCACCCCCGGGAGGTGCCCGGCACGCCGCCGCCCGTGCAGCACAACGACGAAGGCCGCGGTCCACATGGACCACGGCCTTCGATCTTCGGTGCGCGATACTGGGATTGAACCAGTGACCCCTACCGTGTCAAGGTAGTGCTCTCCCGCTGAGCTAATCGCGCGGGTGTGTCAAGCCCTGCCGGGCCTGCGTGCGCGATACTGGGATTGAACCAGTGACCCCTACCGTGTCAAGGTAGTGCTCTCCCGCTGAGCTAATCGCGCTGGGATGCCGATCCCCGAAGGGTTCGAGTGCGCGATACTGGGATTGAACCAGTGACCCCTACCGTGTCAAGGTAGTGCTCTCCCGCTGAGCTAATCGCGCGGGGAGGGCTCCCGGCGAACCAGGGGCACCTCTTGGAGGTGGAGACGGGATTTGAACCCGTGTACACGGCTTTGCAGGCCGTTGCCTCGCCTCTCGGCCACTCCACCAGGCAACTTCGGAGAACGATCTTACCCTGTTCTCCATCGAGCGGACGACGAGATTCGAACTCGCGACCCTCACCTTGGCAAGGTGATGCTCTACCAACTGAGCCACGTCCGCCTGTCTCCCGGCTGCTTCCCCGCTTTTCTTCGGTTCCGCGTCCCGGCGACGTGTTGAACTCTAGCGGATTCCCGGGCCAGCTAAAAATCCGTTCCCGCAGCGTGGCGCGGGGGTGGTCGGAAGGTGGTGCTCCGTCAGCCGTCCGGGTGGCCTCCGGAGGGCCCCGACGGGGGCCACGGCGCAGGTCCCGGCGCCCGCCCCCCGGCCGTCCGGGCGGCCCGCCGACCTACACTTCAGGCACCGAGCCAGCCCCCGTACCCGCGCCGCACCCGCGCGGAGCAGCACCGAGTCCGCGCAGGAGAACCGTGTCCGGCCGCACCGCCCCCCTCAGCCCCGACCAGCCGATCGCCCGCTTCGGCGGCCGTCTCGCCACCGGGCTGCGCGAGGTCTCCTCCGACCCCGCGGTGCTCGACGGCCGGGGCTTCTGGGCGGTCGCGTACGACTTCGAGGGCCGCCTCACCTGCGCCCGCTTCGACGAGGTCCGCCCCGACCCGGTCCCGCCGGCCACCGACGGCTGGCTCGGCCCGCGGCCCGACGGCTGGCACAGCTCGCTCGACCGGGCCGCCTACACCGCGGGGGTGCGCCGGATCCGCGAGCACATCGCGGCCGGCGAGGTCTACCAGGCGAACCTCTGCCGGGTGCTCTCCGGGCCGCTGCCCGACCCGGCCCGCGCCGACGTCGACGCGCTCACCGGCCTGCTCGCGCGCGGCAACCCCGCCCCGTACGCAGGAACGATCCGCCTCCCCGAGCACGGGGTGGAGATCGCCACCGCCTCGCCCGAGCTCTACCTGCGGCGCTCGGGCCGTACCGTCTCCTCCGGCCCGATCAAGGGCACCGGCCGCACCGAGGCCGACCTGCTGGAGAAGGACCATGCCGAGAACGTGATGATCGTCGACCTGGTCCGCAACGACCTCGGCCGGGTTTGCGAGACGGGCACCGTCACCGTCCCCGACCTCTGCGCGGTGGAGAAGCACCCCGGGCTGGTCCACCTGGTCTCCACCGTTGAGGGGCGGCTGCGGGACGGCGCCGGCTGGCCGGAGCTGCTCGCCGCCACCTTCCCGCCCGGCTCGGTCACCGGCGCGCCCAAGTCCAGCGCCCTGCGGATCATCGACGCCCTCGAGACCGCCCCCCGCGGCCCCTACTGCGGCGCCGTCGGCTGGGTGGACGCGGACCGCGGCGAGGCCGAACTCGCCGTCGGCATCCGGACCTTCTGGATCGACCGGACGGGCGGCACCCCCGTGCTGCGGTTCGGCACCGGCGCCGGCATCACCTGGGGCTCCGACCCCGAGCGCGAATGGGACGAGACCGAGCTCAAGGCCGCCCGCCTGGTCGCGATAGCGTCGGGCACCAGCACCCACTGAGAACCCCAGGAGCAGCCCTCGATGATCTGGGTCAACGGCAACCTCGTCGACGCCGGCACCGCCGCCGTCTCCGTCCTGGACCACGGCCTCACCGTCGGCGACGGCGTCTTCGAGACGGTCAAGGCCGTCGACGGCCGGGCGTTCGCGCTCACCCGCCACCTCGACCGGCTCACCCGCTCCGCCCGCGGCCTCGGCCTCGCCGACCCGGACCACGACGCCGTCCGCGAGGCCTGCGCCGCCGTGCTCGCCGCCAACCCGATGCCGCTCGGCCGGATGCGCATCACCTACACCGGCGGCACCTCCCCGCTCGGCTCCGAGCGCGGCGAGGACACGCCGACCCTGGTGGTCGCCCTCGGCACCGCCAAGCCCCGACCCGACACCACCGCGGTGGTCACCGTGCCGTGGCGCCGCAACGAGCACAGCGCCGTCGCCGGCCTCAAGACCACCTCCTACGCGGAGAACGTGGTGGCGCTGGCCGCCGCCCACCGCGCCGGCGGCTCCGAGGCGCTGTTCGCCAACACCGCTGGCCGGCTCTGCGAGGGCACCGGCTCCAACGTCTTCGTCGTGCTCGGCGGCCGGCTGCTCACGCCGCGACTGGACTCCGGCTGCCTGGCCGGCATCACCCGGCAGCTGGTGGTCGACTGGAGCGGCGCCGAGGAGGCCGACCTCCCCTTCGAGGCACTGTTCGAGGCCGAGGAGGTCTTCCTGACCTCCACGCTCCGCGACGTCCAGGGCGTGGCCCGGATCGACGACCGCGAGCTGCCCGCACCCGGCCCGATCACTCTCAAGGCGATGGCCCAGTTCGCCGAGCGCAGCGGCGACGACCTCGACCCCTGATCCCGGCCGACGTCGGTCCTCGGCGACGGAAGCCGCCACCGAGGCGTAGCGCCGCCACCGCCGGGGCAGGGAAGCCGGTATGACCACCACCCTGCGCCCCGCCGGCGCCGAGGAGCCGCTGCCCGGCGGCGGCCGCAGCCGCCGCTGGCGGATCTGTGTCAACGGCCGCCCGGTCGGCGGGCTGCGCACCACGGCGACGCCGCGCGGCGACCAGTGGTGGGGCGACATCGCCGAACTGGAGGTCACCGAGGGGCGCCGCCGAGGCCGCGGCACCGTCGGCATGCTCGCCGCCGAAGAAGTGCTGCGCGGATGGGACTGCGGACGGGTCGACGTCACCGTCCCCGCGGAGGCGGAGGCCGCGCTCGCCCTGGCGCGGTCGCTCGGCTACACCGAGCGGATGCAGAACATGGCCAAGCGGCTCGGACCGGTGCCGGAGCCGCCGGAGGGGCTGACGGTCCGTCCGATCGGCGACGCGGACTACCGGGAGTGGCTGGTGGTCGCGAGAGCCGGCTACCTGCACGACCTGCGCTCCTCGGGCCTCAGCGAGCGGCAGGCGGTGGCCAGGGCGGAGGCCGACCACCGCCAGGTCCTGCCGCAGGGCCCGGACACCCCGGGCGTCGTCCTGCGCCGGATCACCGACGCCGAGGGCGGCGTCCTCGGCAGCCTCTGGCTGAACCTGCGGCAGGAGGTCCTGCCGGACGGCCGCCCGCTGGCCTGGGTGATGGTGGTGGAGGTCGCCGCGGAGCACCGCGGCCGAGGCCTCGGCCGGGCCCTGATGCTGACCGCCGAGCGCGAGTGCCTCGCCGCCGGCGTCCACGACCTCGGGCTCAACGTCTTCAGCAGCAACACGGTCGCCGTCGCGCTGTACGCGTCGCTCGGCTACCGGGTCACCCGGCGGGTCCTCGGCAAGCAGCTCCTCTGACGGAGACGCCGACCGCTCCGGGACCCGCCGGCGGCTCGACTCAGCCCCGCTCCTGCCCGATCAGCTCGACGATCCGGGCGCGCAGCCCGGCCTGGCTCTTGCCGCCGTCCAGCCGCTGCCCGGCGATCACATACGTCGGGGTGCCGCTGACCCCGATCGCGCGGCCCTCCGCCTGGTCCGCGTCGACCAGCAGGGTGTGCCGCCCGTCGATCAGGGCGGTGTCGATCTCGTCGGCGTCCAGCCCCAGCTCGGTGGCGACCGCCAGCAGTACCTTCTCGCCGTCGCGGCCGAGCTCCGCGGTCCGCTCCAGCAGCGCCTCGACGTACGGCCAGCCGCTGCCCTGCGCGAACGCCTCCTCGGCGGCCTGGGCGGCCGCGTACGCGTGCTTGTTCTTCTCCAGCGGGAAGTGCCGGAGCTCGATCCGGAGCTCGTCGCCGTAGCCGGCGCGCAGCGCCCGGACGTCGTCCAGGGCGATGCGGCAGTCGGGGCACTGCAGGTCGCACCAGAATTCGAGGCGGGGGAGGGAGGCGTCGGTCATGCCCTCAGTCTTCCACCCGGTCCTCCACCCGGCGGACCGTCCCCCGGACGGTGCCGCTCGCGGGCGGGCCGGTCAGCCCGTGGCGACGGCCTCGGCCGAGCGCTGCCGTGCGCGGTAGGCGGCGACGTGCAGCCGGTTGCCGCAGGTGCGGCTGTCGCAGTAGCGGCGCGAACGGTTGCGGGAGAGGTCGACGAAGACCCGCTCGCAGTCCGGCGCCTCGCAGCGCCGCAGCCGCTCGAGCTCGCCGGCCATCACGATGAAGGCGAGCGCCATGCCGAGCTCGGCCGCGAGGTGGTCGCCGATCGCGGCGTGCGGGGCGAAGTAGTGGATGTGCCAGCCGTGGTGGTCGTGGTTGGTCAGCCGGGGCGTGGTGCCGGCGGCCGCGACCACGGCGTTGACCAGCTCGGCGGCCTGCTCGGTCGACTCGGCGGAGAACACCTCGCGCAGCCGGCCGCGCAGCAGCTGCACCGCGGCGAGATCGGCGCCGGTCAGCGAGTCGATCTCGCTGATCTCCTGCTTGACCACGAACGCGTCGAGCGCGGCGGTGTCGGGCAGCTGTTCCGAGCCGCACGCCTCCGGGGCGGTGTTGAGCAGCTCGACCAGAATGCTCAACGCGCACTCGGTGTCATGGGTGATCAGCACGTGGGCTCCTCGCGCGGCGGGGGCGCACCGGCCCCGCGTCGGTCGTCACCCGCGACTCTACCGGGCTGCGGCGCCCGGGCGAAGGAAAGCGCCCGGCAGCACGGCCGGCCACCCCAGTTTCAGGTGCGCGGCGCCGTCAGCAGCAGGTCGATCCTCTCGGCCGAGGCCTGCGACTCGGCGTGCAGGTGGTCGAT
>NZ_JBFBJZ010000015.1:0-147895 GCF_040686255.1 Kitasatospora sp. NPDC085879
GGGCGCCCGGGCGGGCGGCCGGGCCCCGCCCGCCCTCTATTATTTTCGTGTGGGGGTGGGGGGGGGCCCCCCCCCCCGGGGGGGGCGCCCCCCCCCCCCCCCCCGAGGGTCTCCCGGCAGGCCGCCGGGTCGGCCGGCAGCAGCGCCGGGTAGCCCACCACGAACACCCGCGCCGAGGGCGCCCGGCGGCGGATCTCGGCGAGCACGTCGCCGACCTTCGCACCCGCCGACGCCACCTTGCGCTGCACCTCGTCCGGCCCGCCGCCGGCCGCGGCGTACACGGCCCGGCAGGCCGAACCGGCCGCCGTGTCCCCGGTGCCGTCGGCCGCCGGCGAGGCGCGCAGGCTCTCCCGCGCGCAGCGGGTGATCACGTCCATGAAGCCGGCGTCGTTGCCGCCGATCCCGACCGTCACCAGCCGGGTGGTGCCGGTCAGGGCGTCCAGCTGGGGCGGGTTGGTGCCGTCCGCGGTCCGCTGGGGCGCGGTCAGGTCGCCGGTGCGGGCGCCGCTGCAGCTGACGTCCCGGAACGCCGGGCCGGTCAGCCCGAGGCCCTCGGCGACCAGCGACGGGTAGTTCACCCCGGAGCGGGCGCAGCCCGCCGGGGTGCCGCCCTGCGGGGGCACCTTGAGACCCGAGGTGTAGGAGTCGCCGAGGGCGACGTACGGGCCGGCCGGCGTCGCCGCCGGCTGCGGCGCGGACTGTCGGACCGCGGGGGCGGCGGAGGGGGCCGCCCCGGTGTCGGCGCCCGTGCCGCAGCCGGCCGCGGCGAGCAGTGCGGGCAGCAGGAGCGCGGCCAGGGCGGCCCCGCTGCCGCCGCGCCGTCGTACCATGTGTCCCCCCGGGTTCGTTCCTGGTCGTCCCAACGTACGGGACGCCCGCGGGGACTCCCCGCTCCGGGGCCGGCCGTGTCGTGCGGGCGCCCGCACGTGCCGGGCCCGGGCCGGTCAGGCCGCGGGAGGCGCCGGGATCACTCGGTGTCGCGCTCGTGCTCGGCGAGGAACTCCTCGAAGCGCCGGCCCAGCTCGTCGGCCGAGGGGAGGTCGGTGGCCTGGGCGAGCAGGCTCTCACGGCTGTCCGCGCCGGCCACGGCGTCGTACTGGCCCTCCATGCCGCGGATGGCCGAGCGGAGCTCGCCGTCGCCCTGCTCCAGCTGCTCCTCGATCTCGGCGTACACCTCGTCCACCCGCAGCCGCAGCTCGGTACCGGGCAGCACCAGACCGGTCGCGGACTGCACGGCCTCCAGGATCTGCACGGCGGCGGCCGGGTAGGCCGAACGGGCGATGTAGTGCGGAACGTGGACGGCGAACCCGAGCACGTCGTGGCCGGCCTCGGCGAGCCGGAACTCCAACAGCGCCTGGGCGCTGCCGGGCACCTGCGCCTGGTCGAACCAGCGGGGGTAGCCGGGCGCCAGGTCCATCCGGCTGCCGTGCGGCGTCAGCCCGACCGGGCGGGTGTGCGGAACGCCCATCGGGATGCCGTGGAAGTCCACCGCGAGGCGGATGTCGAAGCGCTCGATCAGCCCGCGGACCGCCGCGGCGAACAGCTCCCACTCGGTGTCCGGCTCGGGGCCGGAGAGGACCAGGAACGGCGCGCCGACCGAGTCGTGCGCCAGCTGGAGGAGGATCTCCGGCGGGTCGTAGTCCGTCCAGCGCTCGCGGTCGAAGACCATCGCGGGCCGCCGGGCCCGGTAGTCCACCAGGCGGTCGTGGTCGAACCGGGCGACGACCTGCGGCATGCCGTGCTCCAGCAGGTGCGAGACGACCTGGGTACCGGCCTCGCCGGCGTCCATGAACCCCTCGAAGTGGTAGAGCAGCACCAGCCCGCCGCCGTCCGAGGCCGCGGACTCCTGCGCCGCGGCGACCGCCTCGACACCCGCCGGCTCCAGCTCGTACAGCTTCTTGGGATCACGCACGGCGCACCCAACCCCGTTCCGTCTCGTCACGTCGTCCTGGGGCCGCCCGCTGTCGGCGCCGCCCCGGCGGGCGTCGCGCGGACGCCCGTCCGATCACTCCAGCGTGCCCGGGACCGCGGGAATTCCCGCAGCCGCCGCGTGTCTCCACCCCGCTTGCAGAATATTCTCACTTCGCGCCGAAAGGGCTGGTGAAAGGCGTCCGGACGGCTTTCCGAGGGCCCCCGGACGCCCGTCACGGCGTACCCCCGACACGCGCACGCCCCCGATCTCGCGCCGCGAAGTGACGCACCGCCTTCTTGCGGGTATCGTCCTCTCGCTGCCTCGCACCGTCGCGTCGTCGCCGCGCCGTCCGTGACGTCGCCGGCCACGCCCCGAACAGGTGTGTTGCCAGCCCTCCTCTGCGCACCTTGCCTTCACTTGGCCGCCTGCTTCCCTTCGTGCTCTCGTCTCTCTCTCGGCCATCTCGCGGACGCACACTGTCCCCTCGCTCATCCCGCCGGTCCGGGTCGTCGACCCGTTCCCGTTCCGGCACCGCGCTGCCCGCCTCCGGGCCGTCGCTCCCCGCCGCCCGACCGGTCCCCACCGGCGTGCGCCGACGGTGCGGCGGAGGCCCCGGAGCGGGGCGAAAGACCAGACCCTCGACGCCGCGACCCCGGACCGAGGGACCCTCCGATCGCCGAAGGACCGAAGGATTCCGTGCCCGTTCCCGTCACCCTCATCGGCCGCACCGTGCGGCTGGAGCCTCTCGCCGAGCACCACGCGGAGGCACTGGCCGAGGCAGGTGCAGCGGACCGTACGACCTACGCCTTCACCCCCGTCCCGCACGGCCTCGAAGCGGCCAGGGAGTACATCGGGCGTGCCCTCGCCGACCAGGCCGCGGGCCGGTCGCTGCCGTTCGCGACCGTGAGCACCGCCGACAACCGGGTGGTCGGCTCCACCCGCTTCCTGGAGCTCGACTACTGGCAGGGCCCGCTGGTGTGGCCGCCGGTGCCGGGCGTGCCCTTCGGCGATCCGCGCGAGGCGGTGCCGGACGCCGCCGAGATCGGCAACACCTGGCTGGCCCCGTGGGCCCAGGGCACCGGCGTCAACACCGAGGCGAAGCTGCTGATGCTGCGCCACGCCTTCGAGGCGTGGCGGGTGCAGCGGATCTCGCTCCGCGCGGACGCCCGCAATCTGCGCTCGCGCGCCGCGATCGAGCGGCTCGGCGCCACCTGCGAAGGGGTCCGGCGGGCCCACTCGCGC
The DNA here is from genome assembly GCF_040686255.1 of Kitasatospora sp. NPDC085879. Classification (NCBI taxonomy): domain Bacteria; kingdom Bacillati; phylum Actinomycetota; class Actinomycetes; order Kitasatosporales; family Streptomycetaceae; genus Kitasatospora; species Kitasatospora sp. NPDC085879. Next base: position 3,155 of record NZ_JBFBJZ010000015.1, read on the forward strand.
GGCCTCGACGGGGTGGTCCGCTCGACCGCCTTCTACTCGATCCTGGACGAGGAGTGGCCGGCCGTCCGCGACATCATCGAGCTGCGGATCGCCGCGGCCACCTCGCCGAGCGCCCCGGACCCGTCTCTCAACCAGGAGTGCCTTAGACACGGCGGCCCGCTGATCCCGGCCTGACGGCCGGCCCCGGCCCGGTGGTACTCAAGGGGCGCGAGGGTGGTTCCTAGGGGGCGTCCGGCTCCGGGGCGTAGGGCGGGCGGTCGGCGGCGGTGCGGCGGCGGGCCAGGTCGCGGACGTCCCCGGGCAGCTCGGCGATGTCCGCCAGCCGGGGCAGCAGTGCGGCGTCGCCGGTCAGGGCGCGGAAGCAGCCGGCGATCGTGACGCCGTGCCCGGGCCGGTGCTCGACCGTGACCGGGTCGCCCGAGCGGATCGGGCCCGGCTCGACGACCCGCAGGTAGGCGCCGGGCAGCGCGGCCTCGGTGAACCGGCGCACCCAGCGCCGCTCGTCCAGCCAGTGGGCGAAGGTCGCGCACGGGATGCGCGGCACCGCCACCTCCAGCAGCACCTGCCCGCCGATCCGCCAGCGCTCGCCGATGACCGCCCCGTCGACGTCGAGCCCGGCGGTGGTGAGGTTCTCGCCGAAGCTGCCGTTGGGCAGTTCCCGGCCGAGTTCCGCCGCCCACCGGTCGAGGGCCTCCCGGGCGTAGGCGTAGACCGCCTGGTCGTCGCCGCCGTGGTGGCGGGTGTCGAAGATCCGGTCGCCGACCAGGCCGCTGTGCAGCCCGGTCCGCTTCGGCCCCGGGGCGCGCACCTCCACGGGGTGCTCGACCGGGCGCTTGTCGATCCCGGTGCCGCCGGTGTCCGGCTTCGCCGGGTTGGGACGCGGGCGGGCCAGATTGACGGAGAGCAGTGTCGGCATGCGCGCAGCGTAGGCCCGGGCGCCCGGCGCCGCAGCCGAGTTTCCGCGTCCGCCGATGCAGCTGACGCCGCCCCAGTCCGGGCTGCAGCCGGTCGTGTTAACGCTCCGTCGGCCAGGGCCGGTGCGAACGGTTCCCGGTCGAACCCCTTACCCTCGTGGGTCGGGTGGAACGGACGAGGGGGACCGGATGGGCTACCACCGCAACAACTGGCGCCAGGTGGCGGGGGCCGCCGCGCCGTTCGTCCCGGGCGGCCGGGCGATCCTGGGCACCGTCGACGCGGCCAACCGGCTGATCGACCGGGCCGACCGGCGCAGCATCCAGTACGTGCCCGGCGGCCGTCCGCTGGTCGAACTGCCGTGGCAGCCGCCCGGCCCGCCGCCGGACCCGCACCGCGCCGACGCGGTCGGCCGCCAGGCCTGGGACCTGCTCTTCTCGGACGAGCAGCGGTACGGCGCCCGTGCCCTGCTCGACCACATCGGCAACCTGCTGATGCCGCTGCCGCCGGCCGAACTCGACCTGGTCGTCCGCCGATTCGGCCCGCCGGGCCTGGACCGCTGGGACGCGCTCACCCACGTCAAGGACGCCGAGGGCCGCTCGGCGTACGACTGGCGGCGCCAGCAGGAGCTGTTCGGCTGGCTGCTGCGCTCGGTCAGCCCGTACGCCGCGATGCTGATCGGCACCGCGATGCCCTGCAGCCAGCCCGAGTACGAGCCCGACTGCGGCTGCGGGGACCACGGCTGGGTGCTGCCGCAGGGCCCGTTCGCCCAGGTGGACGGCGCGTACGTGACCGAGCGGTGGCAGCGGGTCTCCGGCTCGACCGAGGCGATGAGCTGGCAGGACATGGACCAGGGCAGGTTCGGCACCTGCTGGCTGCTGACCAGCATCCAGGCGGTGATCCAGGCCAATCCGCACCACGCCCCGCGCCACCTGCGCCAGGAGGCGAACGGCACCGTCACCTGCACCCTGTACGACCGGGGCCGGCCGATCGACATCACCGTGGTGCCCGACCTGCCCTACGGGCACGGTGTGCTGTGGGGCGCCAAGGGCCACAGCGACGACGCCCGGTACGCGGAGACCTGGCCCGGCTACTACGAGAAGGCCGCCGCCCGGTTCTACGGCGGCTACGGGGCCGTCGCCGACGGCGGCCACCCGAGCGACGCCCTGGGCCTGCTCACCGGCCGCCCCTCCCGGGAGGGCGAGATCGACCTCGCCAACCCCTGGCTCTGCCACGAGCTCGCCGACCGCCGCGCCCGCGGCCAGGCCCTCACCGCCAGCACCCACGGCCGTGGCGACGACCGCGAGCGCCTGCACGGCGGCCGGCTGGCCGCCAGCCACGCCTACTTCGTCAAGGACGTGGACGTGGCGGGTGGCCGGATCTGCCTGGGCAACCCGTGGGGCGACGGCGCCGACCGCCGGATGTGGGAGTGCTGGCTGACCCTCCAGGAGATCCCGTCCTGCCTGCGGCGGATGAACGCCGTCGACACCTGGTAGGGGCGGTTCGGAGCAGCCGGTTCAGAGCAGGCGGAGTGCCGCCAGCAGGTCGGCCGGGTCGTGCGGCGAGCGGGCCGGGTGGGCCTCGTGCCGCGCCTCGACCGGCCGCCAGCCGGTGCGCGGCAGCGCCTCCACCCGGACGTCCAGGACGCCGTGGCCGGAGCGGCCGTCCCGCAGGTGGAGCACGCCCTCGGCGGTGTGCGTCAGCAGGGCGCCGGTCCGGTCGCGGCGGGAGGTCCTGATGCGCTGCCAGTCCCGGTCCGTCCAGTGCAGCTCGGGGAGGTCGACCGGTCGGGGCAGCAGGACGGCCGTGTGGCCGGCCGGGCCGGGTCCGCTGTCCGCCACGCTGCCCGGCGCGGGGGCGGCCCAGGCGGGCAGTGCCTCGCGGGCGGCCAGCCAGGCGGCCGGGATGCCGGCGGCGCCGGTGCGGGCGGCGACCACCCCGCCGACGACGGCGGCCGTGGTGTCGACGTCGCCGCCGGCGGTGACGGTGTCCCAGATCGCGGCCGGGTAGTCGCCCAGGTGCCGGGCGGCGGCCCACAGCGCGAACGGGACGGTGTCGGCCGCGCTGACCCGGCTGCCGTTGCCGAGGACCTTGGCGGCGGTGTGCGGGTCCGCCGTGCCGAGCAGCCCGATCGCCTCGCCCAGCCCGTCGCGCACCGCGCCGCGCGGGGTGAGCCGCCGCACCTCGGCCAGGAAGTCCGCCGGGGCCGGCCGGTCGTCCTGGATCCGGGCCCGGGCGGCGAGGGCCGTGGCGACGGCGACCGCGATCGCGCCGTCCACCGCCTGCGGGTGGGTGTGGGTGATCACGGCGGTGTCCGCCGCCGGGCGGACGGCCGCGGCCGGGTCGTCGGCGTGCGCGGCGCCGAGCGGCGCGACCCGCATGGCCGCGCCGTTCCCGTACGAGCCCTGCCCGTCGAAGAGTTCGGCGGCCAGCCGGCGGGCGTCGCCGCCCTCGCGGATCAGCCGGAGCATCCGGTTCGCGGCGGGCCCGTAGCCGCGGTCGAAGTCGTGCCGGCGGGCGAAGGCGTGGGTGAGGTCGAAGGTGTCGATGCGGCCCCGTTCGACGAGGGCGGCGTGGACGGAGCAGGCCATCTCGGTGTCGTCCGTCCAGGGCCAGCGGCCCGGCGGGGCCTGTCGCCGGTCCAGGTGCGGCCGGTTGGCGGGGACGAAGAACTGGGCGCCGAGGGCGTCGCCGACGGACAGCCCCTGCAGCGAGTCGAATGCGGCGCCGAGCCGGAGGCCTGAGCGGTCGGTTGAGGAGGCGGCGGACGGGTCGGTGGACGGTGTGCGGTCGGTGGGTCGGGACATCACGACCATGGTGGCAGCCGGGGCACGCTCCCGGCCAGGGTGTTTCCGGTCGCCGAGGCCGCGGCACGCCGGCCGCGCGGGCTCAGCAGCGGGGGTCGATCTCGCGGAAACTGGCGTAGTGGTCGGCGCTCCAGTAGCGCTCGCCGGACGTGCCGGTGACGATGCGCCGGGTGCCGCGGTCGTCGGAGCCCGGGGTGGCGACGGTGTACTCGTGGTAGTAGCCGGTGGTGTGCCGCGGCAGCAGGCCCTCGCGGTTCTCGAACACGACCCCGTCCGAGCGGTACGGGTAGGGACCGCCCGCGGCGATCAGGCCGAGGGTGGTGCCCGCCTGCGCGGGGAGCCGGGTGCGGCAGACGTCGGCGATCGCCGGGTCGCTCGGCAGCCAGACCGGGCTCGCGCCGCTTCTCGGCGTGCCGGTGGGCGTCCCGGCCGGTGTCGGGGTGCCGCCGGGGGTGGCGCCGGTGGTGGGGTTCCTCGTCGAACCGGTGCGGTCGCCGAGCGCGTAGGCGGCCGCGGCAAGGATGGCGCACACCACCAGGACGGCGACGATCACGTGGTTTCGGCTGGTCATGGCGGACAGCTTGCCCGCTCGGCGGAGCGCGCCGGGCCGACCTTCGCGCCGCTCTCACCCGTTCGGCCGCAGACGGAGCATCGGGCGCGGACCGCCCGGCGGTCGTCCGCGCGCCCGCACCCGGACGTGGAAAGGCCGCCGGGGCGGGAACGGACCCCATTGTCCGTTCCCGCCCCGGCTGCTACGTCCGACGGCTCTCCTGCGCCGAGCTCCGTCGAACGCCCCTCCCCTGCGGAGGGGGTGTGCGGTCAGCGATGGGACCGCGCTGCTTCGTGTCAGCGCGAATCGCTGCCCGCCGTCTCGATGGCGGCGCGGCCTGCCTCCAGACGCGCCACCGGGATGCGGAAGGGAGAGCAGGACACGTAGTCCAGCCCCACCTCGTGGAAGAAGTGGACCGAGTCCGGGTCGCCGCCGTGCTCGCCGCAGACGCCGAGCTTGAGGTCGGGGCGGGTGGCCCGGCCGGCCTCCGCGGCGTGCTTGACGAGCGAGCCCACGCCGTCCCGGTCGATGGTCTCGAACGGGCTGACGCCGAAGATGCCCTTCTCCAGGTAGGCGGTGAAGAAGCTCGCCTCGACGTCGTCGCGGGAGAAGCCCCACACCGTCTGGGTGAGGTCGTTGGTGCCGAAGGAGAAGAATTCGGCGGCCTCGGCGATCTGACCGGCGGTCACCGCGGCGCGCGGCAGCTCGATCATGGTGCCGAGCTTGATGTCCAGCTGGACGCCGGTGGACTGCGCGACCTCGGCGAGCACCCGCTCGCACTCGTCGCGTACCAGCTCCAGCTCCTGGACGGTGCCGACCAGCGGGATCATCACCTCGGGGCGCGGGTCGCCGCCGGCCAGCTTGCGCTCGGCCGCGGCCTCGGCGATCGCCCGGACCTGCATGCCGAACAGGCCGGGGATGACCAGGCCGAGGCGGACGCCGCGCAGGCCGAGCATCGGGTTCTGCTCGTGCAGCTTGTGCACCGCCTGCAGCAGGCGCAGGTCGTTCTCGTTCGGGTCCCTGCGGGCCTCGGCGAGGGCGACGCGCACCGACAGCTCGGTGATGTCGGGCAGGAACTCGTGCAGCGGCGGGTCGAGCAGCCGGACGGTGACGGGCAGGCCGTCCATCGACTGGAACAGCTCGAGGAAGTCGCCCTTCTGCAGCGGCAGGAGGCTGGAGAGCGCGGTCTCGCGGTCCTTGTCGTTGTCCGCGAGGATCAGGTGCTCGACCTCCTTGCGGCGCTCCTCACCGAGGAACATGTGCTCGGTCCGGCACAGGCCGATGCCCTGGGCGCCGTAGCGGCGGGCGCGGTTCGCGTCCTCGGCGTTGTCGGCGTTGGCGCGGACGGCGAGCCGGCGGCGGACGTCGGCGTGCGACATCAGCCGGTGCACGGCCTGGACGAGCCCGCCCTGGACGTCGGCGCCCGCGTGCAGGGTGCCCTCGAAGTACTCGACGACCGGCGACGGCAGCACCGGGACCTCGCCCAGGTACACCTTGCCGTTGGCGCCGTCGACGGAGACGACGTCGCCCTCGTGCACGACCTGGCCGTCGGCGGTGGTGAACTTGCGGTTCTTGGTGTCGACCTCCAGCTCCTCGGCGCCGCAGACACAGGTCTTGCCCATGCCGCGGGCGACGACGGCCGCGTGCGAGGTCTTGCCGCCGCGCGAGGTCAGGATGCCCTCGGCGGCGATCATGCCCTCGAGGTCGTCCGGGTTGGTCTCGCGGCGGACGAGGATGACCTTCTCGCCGGAGCGGGACCACTTGACGGCGGTGTAGGAGTCGAAGACCACCCGGCCGACCGCGGCACCCGGCGAGGCGGCGATGCCGTAGGCGACCGGCTTGGTCTCGGAGGTGGGCGCGAAGCGCGGGAACATCAGCTGGGCGAGCTGGCCGCCGGTGACCCGGTGCAGCGCCTCGTCGAGGTTGATCAGGCCCTGGTCGACCAGCTGGACGGCGATGCGGAAGGCCGCCGCGGCGGTGCGCTTGCCGACGCGGGTCTGCAGCATCCAGAGCTTGCCGCGCTCGATGGTGAACTCGATGTCGCAGAGGTCGCGGTAGTGCGTCTCCAGCGTGTTCATGATGGTCATCAGCTCGTCGTAGGACTTCTTGTCGAGCTGCTCGAGGTCGGCCAGCGGCAGGGTGTTGCGGATGCCGGCGACGACGTCCTCGCCCTGGGCGTTCTGCAGGTAGTCGCCGTAGACGCCCTGGGTGCCCGTGGAGGGGTCACGGGTGAAGGCGACACCGGTGCCGGAGTCCTCGCCCAGGTTGCCGAAGACCATGGTGCACACGTTGACCGCGGTGCCCAGGTCGTTCGGGATGCGCTCCTGGCGGCGGTACAGCCGGGCGCGGTCGCCGTTCCAGGAGTGGAAGACGGCGTAGATGGCCAGGTCGAGCTGCTCGCGCGGGGCCTGCGGGAACTCGCGGCCGGTCTCGCGCAGGACGATGCCCTTGAAGGTCTCGACCAGGGCCTTGAGGTCCTCGGCGGTCAGGTCGAGGTCGTTGGTGGTGCCCTTGGCGTGCTTGGCCTCGTCCAGGGCCTCCTCGAACAGCTCGCCGTCCACGCCCAGCACGGTCTTGCCGAACATCTGGACCAGGCGGCGGTAGGAGTCCCAGGCGAAACGCTCGTTGCCGGACTGGGCGACGAGGCCGGTCACCGAGGCGTCGGACAGACCGATGTTCAGAACGGTGTCCATCATGCCGGGCATGGAGAATTTCGCGCCCGAACGGACGGACACGAGCAGCGGATTGTCGTGCTGCCCGAGCGTCTTGCCCATCTCGGCCTCGAGGGCGGCCAGGTGCTTGCTGATCTCCTCGTGCAGCGAGGCCGGCTCGCTGCCCGTCTCCAGGAAGACCTTGCAGGCCTCGGTCGTGATGGTGAACCCCGGAGGGACGGGGAGACCCAGGTTGGTCATCTCGGCCAGGTTCGCACCCTTGCCACCAAGAAGATCCTTGAGGTCCTTGTTTCCTTCGGTGAAGGAGTAAACAAACTTCTGCTTCGCCGCCACGGGTCGGTCTCCTCGCACACGGTTGCCCTGACGCCGGAGAACATACCCATTTCAAAGGCGCTTTCGTGCCGCAGATAGGCCGTACGTGCGTGGGACCCACTCAGGACCCGGCAGATCTAATGCCCGGGTAGGCATTCACCTGTCTTGCCGAAATCGTCCGGTTGACGCTAGCTATCGTTCAAGTAGTGAAGACATCGAAACCTGAAGATCACATGAACCGGACAGAGAGTGATGGCCGATCGTCGACTCTGTTGCCCCGGCTTGATTTCCTGCAGTCAGGCACACCGATCGGCGCGACGACCCCTTCGGGAAGCGTTTCACGTTGTCGAGGCCTTTCGGCGACCTGACCGGCCGTCAACCACTCAGACTATGTGGCAAGCGTCACGAGCGCATCTCAGCTGCCGAGCGCACAAGATCGCATGCGAAGCAGCTCTGTGTAGTCGAAGCGGTTGCGGAGAGTGATTGAAATCTGCCAGAAAGGAGCCCTCTTGGCCAGATCGGACAAGAGGGCTGGGCCGTAGCGGCAGATGACCGGTCGAGGAGATTTTCGACCGGCCGTACAGATCATCCGCCGGATGTGTCCGATTCGGCGTCAACGGAGGGGACGGCGCAGTCGTACGGATCGTCCAACCAGCCGTCCGGCAGTACCACCCGGTTGTTGCCGCTCGTCCGGCCCCGCGGGCCGTCCGCGCCGGCCGGCCAGAGCTGCGCCTGGTCGATCTGCTCCAGCAGCTCCGCCAGCTCGGCCAGCGAGGACGCGTTGGCCAGTCGCACGCGCAGCTCCGAGCCGACCGAGAAGCCCTTGGTGTACCAGGCCACGTGCTTGCGGAAGTCGATCACGCCGCGGGCCTCGTCGCCGAGCCACTCGCCGAGCAGCTGCGCGTGGCGCACCATCGCCCGGGAGACCTCGCCGAAGGTCGGGCGGGCGTGGTCGGCGTCGCCCTCGAAGACCGCGACCAGGTCCTTGAACAGCCAGGGCCGGCCCAGGCAGCCGCGGCCGACCACGACGCCGTCGCAGCCGGTCTCGCGCATCATCCGCAGCGCGTCCTCGGCCGACCAGATGTCGCCGTTGCCGAGCACCGGGATGTGCCCGGGCACCGACTCGCGCAGCCGGGCGATCGCCGACCAGTCGGCGGTGCCGCCGTAGTGCTGGGCGGCCGTGCGGCCGTGCAGCGCGATCGCCGAGACGCCCTCCTCGGCACCGATCCGGCCGGCGTCCAGGAAGGTGAGGTGGTCGTCGTCGATGCCCTTGCGCATCTTCATGGTGACCGGCAGGTCCCCGGCGTTGGAGACGGCCTCGCGCAGGATGTCCCTCAGCAGGTTCCGCTTGTACGGGAGGGCCGAGCCGCCGCCCTTGCGGGTGACCTTGGGAACGGGGCAGCCGAAGTTCAGGTCGATGTGGTCGGCGAGGCCCTCGTCGGCGATCATCCGGGCGGCCTTGCCGACGGTGACCGGGTCGACGCCGTACAGCTGGATCGACCGCGGCTTCTCGCTCGGGTCGAACGTGATCAGCTGCATGGTCTTGGCGTTGCGCTCGACCAGCGCCCGGGTGGTGATCATCTCGGAGACGAACAGGCCCTTGCCGCCGCTCTGCTCACGGCAGAGCGTGCGGAACGGCGCGTTGGTGATCCCGGCCATGGGCGCCAGCACCACCGGCGGCCACACCCGCATCGGGCCGATGTCCAGGGGGGTGAACTCGGCAACCGCGGCGGTGGTCGGCGCACCGGCGGCTTCGGCGGCGCCGACGGTGTCGGGTGTGCTGGGCGTGGTGGTCATGCGGGCAGAGTCCTCGGCAGACGGGATTCGGGACTCTCCATTGTCCCCCACCCGGAGGAGCGCCCGGCCGCGCTCCGGTCGGACTCCGGTCGGCAGGGTCAGGCGGTCCGGGACCGGGCCGCGAGCAGCTCCAGGCCGGCCCGGGTCTCCTCGTCCTGGGGCGTGTAGGCGACCAGCCGCGGGCCGGGCCGCGGGCCGAGCCAGAGATTGGTGTACTCGAAGCGCAGCAGGCCGACGTCCGGCACCAGGAAGCGCTTCAGGCCGTTGCCGAGGCCGGCGACCTCGTGCTGCCGCCACACCTCCTCGAACTGCGGCGAGGCCTTGCGCAGCCGGTTCAGCAGGGTCTTCCAGGTCGGCTCGGCGCCGTGGTCGGCCATGGCGGTGCGGAACCTGGCCACCATCGCAGGGCCCGCCTCCTCGATGTCGACGAGGCTCCGCCGGAACGCGGAGTCGGTGAAGGCCAGCCACATCAGATTGCGGTCCTCGAACGGGAGCGCGTCGAGGTCGCCCGTGATCCAGGTGTACGCCCGGTTGTAGGCGAGGATGTCGTACCGGCTGTTCAGCACCGCGGCCGGCACGGGCTCCAGCTGGGCGAGCAGCGCCCGCGCGGCCGGGGTGACGGTGGCGCACTCGACGACCGGTGCCGGATCCTCCGCACCGGCCAGGACGAACAGGTGGGCGCGCTCCGTCGGGTCGAGCAGCAGCGCCCGGGCCACCGACTGCAGGACCTGCGAGGAGACCTGGATGTCCCGCCCCTGCTCCAGCCACGTGTACCAGGTGACGCCCACGGTGGCGAGGTGCGCCACCTCCTCGCGGCGCAGGCCCGGGGTGCGGCGGCGGCCGGTGTCCGGGAGGCCCACCTGCTCGGGGGAGATGCGTTCGCGGCGGCTGCGGAGGAAGGCGGCCAGCTCCTGGCGGCGGGCCGCGGCGGGTGCCGGGGCGGCCTGGGCGGGGCGGCCTGCGGAGGAGACGGTGGTAGCCATGCTCCCCAGCATGCCTCTCGGCCGATCCTGTTGCCAGGTAGTCGTTATACCTGGATAAACCGTGTCTGGTACCAGGGTTCGGCTGGGCGGATCGTAGGTCCCGTGACTCAGCAACTGACGCTTCCACGGACCACCTCCCCCGCCGGTCGTGCCGCGAACGCCCCCACCCTGGGTGTCGCCGGCCTCGTCACCGTCCTGCTCGGCGCCTTCCTGCCGATGCTCGACTTCTTCATCGTCAACGTCGCGCTGCCCACCATCGACCACGATCTCGCGGCGGGCCCCGCGGTGCTGGAACTCGTCGCCGCCGGGTACGGCATCGCCTTCGCCGTGCTGCTGGTGCTGGGCGGCCGCCTCGGCGACGCGCTCGGCCGGCGGCGCCTGTTCGTCGCCGGCGCGGCGCTGTTCGCCGTGACCTCGCTCGCCTGCGGCCTCGCGCCGACGGCCTGGACGCTGGTGGCGGCGCGGGTCGCCCAGGGCGCGTCCGCGGCACTGCTGCTGCCCCAGGTGCTGGCCACCATCACCGCCGCGAGCGGCGGGGCGCAGCGGGCCCGCGCCCTCGGCATCTACGGCGCGGTCGGCGGCATCTCCGTGGTCATCGGCCAGGTCCTCGGCGGCATGATGGTCGCGGCGGACCTGTTCGGCACCGGCTGGCGCGCCGTCTTCCTGCTGAACGTCCCGTTCGCCCTGGTGACCGCGGCGCTCGCGGTGCGGTACGTGCCGGAGACCCGGGCGAGCCGGGCGGCCGGGGTGGACCTGCCGGGGACGGCGCTGCTGACGGCGGCGCTGCTCGCCCTGTTCGTCCCGCTGATGGAGGGCCGCGCCGTCGGCTGGCCGCTGTGGACCTGGCTGCTGCTCGGCCTGTTCCCGCTGCTCGCCGCCGCCTTCGTGGCCGTGGAGCGGCGCGCCGAACGGCGCGGCGGCACACCACTGGTGCCGCTCTCGCTGCTGCGCATCCCCGAGATGCGCCGCGGGCTCGGGATCGCGCTGCCGTACTTCACCGGCTTCGGCGGCTTCATGTTCGTCATCGCGATCCTGCTCCAGCACGGCCTGCGGCTCGGCCCGGTCGCCGCCGGCTGGGCCCTGGTGCCGATGGCCACCGGGTACTTCGCGGCCTCGCTCTCCGGTCCGCGTCTGGTGGGCCGCTTCGGCAGCCGGGTGATCACGGCGGGCGCGGTGGTCCAGGGCATCGGTCTGGTCACGCTGCTCGCCACCGTCCTGGCGGACTGGGCGCACTTCTCGCCGCTGCGGATGCTCCCGGGTGTCGCCCTGGCGGGCATCGGCCAGGGCCTGGTGGGCACACCGCTGTTCCGGGTGGTGCTGTCCAAGGTGCCGGCCGAGCGGGCGGGTGTCGGCAGCGGGGTCCTGGCGACCACCCAGCAGTCCAGCCTCGCGCTCGGCGTCGCGACGCTCGGCACGCTGTTCCTCGCCGTCGCGCCCACCATGGGCTTCGCGCACGCGCTGGCACTGGTGCTCGCCCTGCAGTTCGGCGGATCGGTGGCCATCGCCGCGCTCAGCCTGCGGCTGCCGCGCTCGGTCGTCTGAGCCGCCCGCAGCTGCGCGGGCGGCGGGCGCCCGGCCGGGGGCGGCGGGAAAACCCGGGGCGGGCCGTCGGCGGCGGATGGGAACATGGCGCCATGACGACCACCGAACCCCTCCTGCCGGCCGACACCCGCACCCGTGAGCAGCTGACCGCCCTGGTCGAGGCGGGCGCCCGGCCCAAGTACCTGCTCTTCTGGGGCCACCGGCCGGAGCCGGACGGCCGGATCGGCGCGGGGTCGCTCAGCCAGTGGTGGCCCGGGGAGTTCACGGTCGACGGTGTCGCCTACCGCTCCGCCGAGCACTGGATGATGGCCGGCAAGGCCCGGCTGTTCGGGGACGGCGAGACGCTGGCCCGCATCCTGGCCGCGGCCACCCCGGGCGAGGCCAAGAAGCTCGGCCGCCTGGTCCGCGGCTTCGACGAGGTGCGGTGGGCCGCCGAGCGGTTCGAGCTGGTCGTCGCCGGCAATGTGGCCAAGTTCGGGCAGGACGAGGCGCTGCGGGCCTACCTGCTGGGCACCGCGCAGCGCGTCCTGGTGGAGGCGAGCCCGCTCGACCGGCTGTGGGGCATCGGTCTGGCGGCCGACAACGAGCGCGCCACCCGGCCGCACGAGTGGCGCGGTCTCAACCTGCTCGGCTTCGCGCTGATGGAGGCCCGGGCCCGGCTCGCCGCCTGACCGGCCCTGGCCGCCGCCGCCCGGCACCGGGGTGCGTGCCCCCGCGGTGCGCCGACTGCCCCCGACGACTTCAACCCCCGCCACCTGCATCGTCATTCGGCGAAAATCAGCGGACTCACGCCTGTAACACCGACGCCGTATGGCTTGGCGAGGATGGCCCGGAGTCAGGGCCAGGGGCCGGCTGGGCGGCCCCCGGGCGGAGAGGCTGGTCGGACGAGGATGGCAGTGCAGGAGCTGGGGCACACGGCGGCGGACATCCGGATGCTGCGGACGGAGCTGGACGAACTCCTCCGGGCACGGCAGTACGCGGCGCAGCGCGAGCGACGGCTCGCCGAGGCGGTGCGGGCGGCGAGCGAGCCCGACCGGACACACGGCTACGCCCAACCGCAGCAACAACCGGACCCGGAGCTACTTCGGCGCCTCGCGCAGGCCCGGTCGCTCCGGGAGGGACTGGGCGCCCGCTGCCTCGAGTTGAGCGAGCGGCTCCTCGCGCTGGAGGACCTCGTCCGGCAGAACGGCGGTACCGTCCGACCCGACCACCGCGAGCCGTACGACCAGGGCGGCGGTGGGCAGCAGGACGCGGTCCCGCGTCAGCAGACGGCGGGCACCCGGCCCGCGGACGCGCCGAACCGGCCCCGGGCCCAGGCCCCCGCGCCCCCCGACGCACCCGCGCCCGCAGCCGCACCGGCGAAGCGTCGGCGTCCCACCGGCGCCCGTTTCGGCGGTGCCTTCCAGGAGGAGCCGCTCCAGGCCGCCGGGCCGGACACCGCGGCGTCCGCCGCCGCGCCGGCGCCGGTGCGCGGGGCGCGTTTCGGCGGTGTCCGGGCGCCGGAGGCCGCGGACGAGGCGGAGCGGCCGGCCCCGGCCGGCGGCGAGGAGGCCGCGCCGGCGGCCCCCGCTCCCCCGCCGCGCAGCGCCGAGGAGTTGGCGGCCTTCGCCGCGCGGATCACCGACCTGCACGGCCGTGGCGCCGCGCACGAGTCGGCGGCGGTCGCCGCGCAGGCCGCGGTGACCCTGGCACCGCAGGACGTGGCCGCCCTCGCGGGTCTGCTGCGCGCGCGGGGCCCGTACGGTGCGGCGGGCTACCTCGTCCGCGCCACCGCGCACGGTTCGCCGGACCAGGCCGCGGGCACGCTGGCGGAGCTGCGCAGGACGGGGCTGGCGGACGAGGCCAACGAGCTCTTCCACGCGCTGTGGGCCGTGCCCGGATCGGCGCTGCCGGCGCTGCTCGCGGCGCTGGAGCGGGCGGGCCAGGCCGCCGACGGGCAGACCCTGCTGTGGGAGTGGGCGTCCGCGCCGCCGGCCGAACTGGCCGCGCTGGCCGGCGCTTTGGCCGCGGCGGGCCGGGCGGGCGACGTCCGGCACCTGCTACGCCAGGCCGCGGGGCGGCCGGTCGCCGATGTGGCGGCCGCGGTCGGGCAGTTGGCGTTTCCCGCCGGCCCGCACCCGTCGGCCGCGCAGTTGGCCGCCCTGCTGGTCCGGGAGGCGGCGGGGCTGCGCTCGCCCGGCGACCTCGCCGAGCTGGGGCGCGCCCTGCTGCCGCACCGCGAGCTGTACCAGGTGCTGCTGGGCGCGGCAGTCGTGCTGGAGGAGGGCCGTTCCCGGGGCGTCCTGGCGGCGCTGCGCGCGGCCGGGCTGCCGACCGAGCCGCCCGCGGCCCGCTCCCGCGGCCGGCGCTGACCCGACCGGCACCGGCCCGACCGGCGGCAACGACACGGCCCCCGTGCCGCGGTGCTTCGCGGTACGGGGGCCGGAGGTCGGTGGCTCAGCAGCCGATCAGTCGGGCGCCGAGGTAGGACTTCACCTGGTCGAGGGAGACGCGCTCCTGGGCCATGGTGTCGCGCTCGCGGACGGTCACCGCGTTGTCCTCGAGGGTGTCGAAGTCGACGGTGACGCAGAACGGCGTGCCGATCTCGTCCTGGCGGCGGTAGCGCTTGCCGATGGCGCCGGCGTCGTCGAAGTCGACGTTCCACGCGGTGCGCAGGTCGGCGGCGAGGCCGCGGGCCTTCGGCGAGAGGTCGGCGTTGCGGGAGAGCGGGAGCACGGCGACCTTGACCGGCGCGAGGCGCGGGTCGAGGCGCATGCCGACGCGCTTCTCCATCTGGCCCTTGGCGTTGGGGGCCTCGTCCTCGAAGTACGCGTCGAGCAGGAAGGCGAGCAGCGCGCGGTTGAGGCCGGCCGCCGGCTCGATCACGTACGGGAAGTAGCGCTCGCCGGACTCCTGGTCGAAGTACTTGAGGTCCTGGCCGGAGTGCTCGCTGTGCACGGCGAGGTCGTAGTCCGTGCGGTTGGCGATGCCCTCCAGCTCGGAGAACTCGGTGCCGCCGAAGTTGAAGCGGTACTCGATGTCGACCGTGCGCTTGGCGTAGTGGGAGAGCTTCTCCTTCGGGTGGTCGAAGAAGCGCATGTTCTCCTCGCGCAGGCCGAGGTCGCGGTACCAGTTCCAGCGCTGCTCGAGCCAGTACTCGTGCCACTTCTCGTCCTCGCCCGGCTTGACGAAGAACTCCATCTCCATCTGCTCGAACTCGCGGGTGCGGAAGATGAAGTTGCCGGGGGTGATCTCGTTGCGGAAGCTCTTGCCGACCTGGGCGATGCCGAACGGCGGCTTCTTGCGCGAGGTGGTCTGGACGGCCTTGAAGTTGGTGAAGATGCCCTGCGCGGTCTCCGGGCGGAGGTAGGCGAGGCCGGAGCCGTCCTCGACCGGGCCGAGGTGCGTCTTCAGCATGCCCGAGAACTCCTTGGGCTCCGTGAAGGCGCCCTTGTTCCCGCAGTTCGGGCAGTTGATGTCGGCGAGGCCGTTGGCCGGCAGCTTGCCGTGCTTGGCCTCGTACGCCTCCTCCAGGTGGTCGGCGCGGAAGCGCTTGTGACAGGAGAGGCACTCGGTGAGCGGGTCGTTGAAGGTGGCGACGTGGCCGGAGGCCTCCCAGACCTCGCGGGCGAGGATCACCGAGGAGTCGATGCCGACGACGTCCTCGCGAGCGGTGACCATCGAACGCCACCAGAGGCGCTTGATGTTCTCCTTGAGCTCCACACCCAGCGGACCGTAGTCCCAGGCGGCGCGGGTACCGCCGTAGATCTCGCTGCAGGGGTAGACGAAGCCACGGCGCTTGCTCAGGCTGACGATCGTGTCGATCTTGTCGGCGGCCACAGTGCTCTCTTCAGTACGACGGCACGGTCAGGGCACGGCTGGTTGCACGCACCCGAATACCTCAGGTTACCGGGATCGGGCCCGGCGCGTTCAACTCGGTATCGGCGGCACCGCAGGCCTCCGGCCGCCCGGCAGTCGCACACCCGACCTGCCGCGCGGCCACTCCGGCGGCCCACGGTGTTCCACCCGCGCGGCGGCCGATGCTCACCCAATCGGGTGAGTTGACAATCATTTCCACATAAGATGAGAATGGTTGTCATGACGCTCCCCCGACTCCCCGGCGGCGCCCGCCGCCCCGCCCGAGCCGCCGCCCTCACTGCCACCGCCCTCGCCGCCGCCCTCACCCTGACGGCCTGCGGCGGCACCGGCAGTGCGCAGGACGCCGGCGGCAGACTGTCGGTGGTCGCGTCCTTCTACCCGATGGAGTTCCTCGCGTCGCAGATCGGCGGCGAGCACGTGAAGGTCACCGACCTGACGGCCGCCGGCGTGGAGCCGCACGACCTCGAACTCACCGCCAAGCAGGTCGGCGCCGTCCAGAAGGCCGGCGCCGTGGTCTACCTGAAGGGCCTGCAGCCGACGGTCGACCGGGCCGTCGCACAGTCCCACTCCCATCACGTCGTCGACGCCACCGCGGCGTCCCCGCTGGTCGACCACCACCTCGACGAGGGCGGCGAGGAGGAGCACGGCCACGAGCACGGCGGCCCGGCCGGCGACCCGCACATCTGGCTCGACCCGAGCCGGTACGCGGCGGTCGCCAAGGCGGTCGGCGCCGAGTTCGCCCAGGCCGACCCGGCGCACGCCGCCGACTACGAGAAGAACACCGCCGACCTGGTCACCCGTCTCACCGGCCTGGACAAGGAGTTCCAGGACGGCCTGAAGGGCAGCCGGTCCAAGGCCTTCGTCACCAGCCACGCCGCCTTCGGCTACCTCGCCGACCACTACGGCCTGGAGCAGATCGCGATCAACGGCGTCGACCCGGAGGCCGAGCCCAGCCCGGCGCGGCTCGCCCTGATCCAGCAGGCGGCCCGCGCGCACGGCGTCACCACCATCTTCTTCGAGAGCCTGGTGAGCCCCGCGCTCGCCACCAGCGTCGCGAAGGACCTGAAGCTGCAGACCGCCGTCCTCGACCCGATCGAGGGCATCAAGGACGGCAAGGGCGACTACTTCTCGGTGATGCGGCAGAACCTGACCAACCTCCGGGCGGCGCTCGGCGCCACCAGCTGACGGGACACCACGCCATGAGCCCAGTCCTCCCCGGGCGCGCCGCCGCGCCGGACGCACCCGCCACCACCGCACCCGCCGCGGCCGACGCGACCGCGACCGCCGACGACCGGCCCCCCGCCGTCAGCCTCCGCGAGGCGGTGGCCTCGGTCGGCGGCCGCCCGGTGCTGCGCGGCGTCGACCTCACCGTCCGCCCCGGCGAGGTGGTGGCCCTGCTCGGCGCCAACGGCTCCGGCAAGTCCACCACCGTCAAGGCGGTGATCGGCGGCGTCCCGCTGGACCGCGGCCGCCTGGAGCTGTTCGGCACCCCCTACCGCTCGTTCCGCGCCTGGCGCCGGATCGGCTACGTGCCGCAGCGCACCACCGCCGCCGGCGGCGTGCCCGCGACCGTCCGCGAGGTGGTCTCCACCGGGCGGCTGCCGCAGCACCGGCTGCTGCCCTTCCGGCGGCGCGACCGCGCGGCCGTCGACCGGGCGCTTGCCGCGGTCGGCATGCGGGACCGCGCCGAGGACGGCGTCGCCGGCCTCTCCGGCGGCCAGCACCAGCGGGTGCTGATCGCCCGGGCGCTGGTCGGCGAGCCGGATCTGCTGATCATGGACGAGCCGATGGCCGGGGTCGACGTGGCCAGCCAGCAGGTGCTCGCCGACATCCTGCGCCGGGAGGCCGAACGCGGCTGCGCCGTCCTGCTCGTGCTGCACGAACTCGGGCCGCTGGAGCCGCTGATCGACCGCGCCGTGGTGCTGCGGGACGGCTGTGTGGCGCACGACGGCCCGCCGCCCCGGGGGGTCGGCCAGCACGCGCTGCCCGGCCACGACCACGTCCACCCGCACGCCGACGACCACACCCACCCCCGAGGACTGCTCGCATGATCGAGATGCTCCAGTTCGACTTCATGCAGCGGGCGCTGGTCGCCGCCGTGCTGGTCGGCATCACCGCGCCGGCCGTCGGCGTCTACCTGGTGCAGCGGCGCCAGGCCCTGATGGGCGACGGCATCGGGCACGTCGCGCTCACCGGTGTCGGCCTCGGCTTCCTGTTCCAGACCAGCCCGGTCTGGATGGCCGTCCTGGTCTGCGTGCTCGGCGCGGTCGTGATGGAACTCGTCCGCTCGCGCGGCAACCAGCGTGGCGACATCGCCCTCGCGATGCTCTTCTACGGCGGCATGGCCTGCGGAAAGCTGCTGGTCAGCGTGAGCGCCCAGGCCGGCAGCGGCAACCTGGAGTCCTACCTGTGGGGCTCCATCCTCACCGTGGGCCCGTCGGACCTCGCCACCATCGCCGTGCTCGCCGCGGTGGTCGTGGCCGTCACCTTCGGGCTGCGCCGCCAGCTCTTCGCGATCTGCCAGGACGAGGAGTTCGCCCGGGTCACCGGCATCCCCGTCCGGCTGCTGAACCTGCTGCTCGCCGTGATGGCGGCGGTCACCGTGACGGTGGCCATGCGGGTGGTCGGCCTGCTGCTGGTCAGCGCGCTGATGGTGGTCCCGGTGGCAGCGGCGCAGCAGGTGACCCGCTCGTTCCGGGCGACCCAGGCGGCGGCGGTCGGGCTCGGGATCACCGTGGCGGTGCTCGGCGTGGCGGGTTCGTACCAGGCCGACGTGCCGTCCGGTCCGGCCATCGTGCTGCTGGCGATCGCGGCCTTCGCGCTGCTCGGGGCGCTGGCCGGGCCGCTGGCCGCGCGCCGGCACCGGGCGGCTCCGGACGCCGGGCCGGACGTCTGCGACGTGGTGCTGCCCGCGCAGTCCACCGGCCCGGAGGCGGCGCCGACTTCGGGCCCGGGCCCGGCGCCGGCGGGGCCGGAGGAGCGGCGCGAGAGCGAGCCGTCCGCGGGCCGGGGGCTGGCACAATGAGGTGCGACAGCACCCCACCCCCAGGAGGACCCACGGTGACCACCGCAGGCCCGACGCCGCGCGCCCGATCCACTCGGCAGCGAGCCGCCGTCTCGGCGGCGCTGGACGAGATCGAGGACTTCCGCAGCGCGCAGGAACTGCACGACATGCTCAAGCACCGGGGCGACTCGGTGGGTCTGACCACGGTCTACCGCACGCTGCAGTCACTTGCCGAGGCCGGCGAGGTGGACGTGCTGCGGACGGCCGAGGGCGAGGCGGTGTACCGGCGGTGCAGCAGCGGGCACCACCACCACCTGGTGTGCCGCAGCTGCGGCGCCACGGTCGAGGTGGAGGGCCCGGCGGTCGAGCACTGGGCGAACGCGGTCGCGGCCGAGCACGGCTTCAGCGACATCGCGCACACCCTGGAGATCTTCGGCACCTGCGGGACCTGCGCGCAGAAGGCCTGACGGCGCAGGAGGTACACGGCGAGGCCCGGGTCGGTTCTCCGACCCGGGCCTCGCTCCGTGTGTGCCGTGCGCCGTGCGTCCGTGTGCCGCGGATCAGCGCTGGGCGGGCAGCTCGGCGGCGGCGGCAGCAGCGGCCTCGGCGGCCTCCACCTCGTTGGGGATCGCCCCGCCGAAGCGGCGGTCGCGCCTGGCGTACTGCTCGCAGGCGCGCCACAGGTCGCGGCGGTCGAAGTCCGGCCAGAGCACGTCCTGGAAGACGAACTCGGCGTAGGCGGACTGCCAGGCGAGGAAGTTGGAGGTGCGCTGCTCGCCGCTGGGCCGCAGGAACAGGTCGACGTCCGGCATGTCCGGGTAGTACAGGTACTTGGCGAAGGTCTTCTCGTTGACCTTCTTCGGGTCGAGCCGGCCGGCGGCGACGTCGCGGGCGATGGCCTGGGCGGCGTCGGCGATCTCGGCGCGGCCGCCGTAGTTGACGCAGAAGTAGAGCGTCATGGCGTCGTTGTCCTTGGTCTGCTCCTGGGCGACCTGGAGCTCCTGGACGACGCTCTTCCACATCTTGGGCATGCGGCCGGCCCAGCGGATCCGGATGCCCAGGGCGTCCATCTCGTCGCGGCGGCGGCGGATGACGTCCCGGTTGAAGTTCATCAGGAACTTCACCTCGTCCGGGGACCGCTTCCAGTTCTCGGTGGAGAAGGCGTACAGCGAGAGGTTCTTGACGCCGATCTCCAGGCAGCCGCGGAGCACGTCGAGGACGACGGCCTCGCCGACCTTGTGGCCCTCGGTGCGGGGCAGGCCGCGCTCCTTGGCCCAGCGGCCGTTGCCGTCCATCACGCAGGCCACGTGGTTCGGCACCAGCTCGCCCGGGATCTTCGGCGGCCGGGCACCGCTCGGGTGCGGCGCCGGGGTCTCGTACACCCGCTGCTTGCTGCCGAAGAGCCGTCGTGCTGCCATGCTCATTTCTCCACGTATCTCATCGAGCGGATGCCCCGCTCCAGGTGCCACTGCAGATAGGCGGCCACCAGTCCGCTGCCCTCGCGCCAGTACCGCGGCTCGCACGTGTCCGCCGTCCGCCAGTCCCCGGACAGCAGTGCGCCGAGCAGGACCAGTGTCTCAGGGGAGGGTACGGCACTTCCAGGCACCCGACAGTCGCCGCAGAGCACGCCGCCCGCCTGGAGCGAGAAGAACCGGTTGGGACCGGGCAGCCCGCACTTGGCGCACGAGTCGAAACTCGCGCCGTAGCCGTTGACCGCGAGCGAGCGCAGCAGGAAGGCGTCGAGCACCAGGTGCGGCTGGTGGTCCCCGGCGGCGAGCGTGCGCAGGCCGCCGACCAGGAGCAGGTACTGCTGGACGGCCGGCTCGCCCTCGTTCTCGGCGAAGCGCTCGGCGGTCTCCAGCATGGCGGTGCCGGCGGTGTAGCGGGCGTAGTCCTCGACGATCCGGCCGCCGTAGGGGGCGATCGTCTCGACCTGGGTGCACAGCGGCAGGGAGCGGCCGACCAGGTCGCTGCCGCGGCTGAAGAACTGCACGTCGACGTGGGAGAACGGCTCCAGTCGGGCGCCGAACTTCGACTTGGTGCGGCGCACGCCGCGGGCGACGGCGCGGACCCGGCCGTGCTGGCGGGTGAGCAGGGTGATGATCCGGTCGGCCTCGCCGAGCTTCTGGGTGCGCAGCACCACGCCGTCGTCGCGGAACAGGCTCATGCGGCGGTTCTCCGGGCGGGCAGTATGGGCATCTCCCCATTCTCGCGCACGCCGGCCCGGCCTTCGGCGCACTCGCGGAGCGGGCCGCGGGCAGCCGTGAGCCCGCACCGGGGCCGGGGGGATTGCCCTGTCGGTGCGGGACACGGCGGGCCCGGGAGGGGGGAGTCGGGCCCGGTCGGGGGGTGTGCGTGCGCCGGCGGTTCGGCACGCGGCCTGCGCGGCGAGCGGGGCGTGGGCGGCGTGCGGGGCGTCAGCGGGGGGCGCGAGTCGCGGCCTCCAGCAGATCGTCGACCTGCGGGGGGCCGATCCGCAGGCAGCGCCCGACGGCGGCGAGGGCGGCCCGCTCCTGCGGCAGGTAGCCGCCGTCGGCGAGGGCGATCCAGGCGCCCTGCAGGACCAGCCGTTCGCGGCCGGCCGGGGCGAGGTGCGGGGCGAGCGGTTCGAGGGCGGCGTGCAGTTCGATGGCGAGGCCGCCGGCGCCGCTCGCGGCGGTGTCGTCGACGTCCTGGGGTTCGCCGCCGCTGCGGCCGGTCAGCGCGGCGAGCGAGGCGAGCACCTGGGCCTCGCCGCAGTCCTCGAAGCCGGCCTGGCGGATCAGCGCGCAGGCGGCGTCGCGGCCGGCCCGGCTGCCGGAGCCGCCGGCGGCGAGCACGGCGAGGGCGACGGTGTACTGGGCGTCCCGCAGCATCGCGGCGAGCCGGACGCTGGTCAGCTGCTCCAGTGCCTCGACGCCGTAGCGGCCGTGGCAGCTGGTGCACTGCACGCTGCCGATGACCGGGCCGAGCGGCAGGACCGGGGTGCCGAGCAACCGCAGCCACCGCCGGCCGTGCTGTCGGCGGTAGTTGCGGTCGCCGCCGCAGCCCGGGCAGAAGAAGTCACCGAGGACGTCAGTCCGCCAGCGAGGACGGACACCCCACAACCCTGTCACGGCGCCACTCCCCAGACATGGCAGGCGGCCTGCACATCTGCGGGCAGGTCACGCGACCGGACTCCGCCGATCGTCCCACCGACCCCGGTTCCGGTGCGTCGATGTTGCCACGGTTACGGGCACGTGTCAGCACCCCGAACGGGTGCCGGGGCGAAAAAATGTGGCGCAGGACACACAGCGTGCCGGGAGGGGCGGGACGGCCCGGAAACGCGGCGAGGGGCCGCCCCGGCGGGCGGCCCCTCGTACACGACGCGTCGGCGGGTCAGCCGCGCTGCGCGCGGTTGACGGCGCTCACCAGGGCCTTCAGCGAGGCCAGCACGGTGTTGCCGTCGATGCCGACGCCCCACAGCACCTTGCCGTCGACGGCGCACTCGACGTAGGCGGCGGCCTGGGCGTCGCCGCCCTCGCTCAGCGCGTGCTCGGCGTAGTCCAGGACGCGGACGTCCAGGCCGATGCCGGCCAGGGCGTCGACGAAGGCGGAGACCGGGCCGTTGCCGGAGCCGGTCAGCGCGGTGCGCTCACCGTCCACCACGGCCTCGGCGTGCAGCACGTCGCGGCCGTCCTCGGTGGTCAGGCTGCGCGGGCCGTCCAGCGTGATGCGGCCCCACGCGTTCTCCGGGGTCGGCAGGTACTCGTCCTGGAAGACCGCCCAGATCTCGGCCGGGGTGACCTCGCCGCCCTCGGCGTCGGTCTTCGACTGGATGTTCTTCGAGAACTCGATCTGCATCCGGCGCGGCAGGTCCAGCTTGTGGTCGTTCTTCAGGACGTACGCGATGCCGCCCTTGCCGGACTGGCTGTTGACCCGGATGACCGCCTCGTAGGAGCGGCCGACGTCCTTCGGGTCGATCGGCAGGTACGGGACGCCCCAGGTGAACTCGCCGACCGGGACGCCGGCGGCGGCCGCGTCGGCCTCCAGGGCGTCGAAGCCCTTCTTGATGGCGTCCTGGTGCGAGCCGGAGAAGGAGGTGTACACCAGGTCGCCGGCGTAGGGGTGGCGCTCGGCGACGCCCATCTGGTTGCAGTACTCGGCGGTGCGGCGGATCTCGTCGATGTCCGAGAAGTCGATCATCGGGTCGACGCCCTGCGAGAACAGGTTCATGCCGACGTTGACCAGGTCCAGGTTGCCGGTGCGCTCGCCCTGGCCGAACAGGCAGCCCTCGACGCGGTCGGCGCCGGCCATCACGGCCAGCTCGGCGGAGGCCACGCCGGTGCCGCGGTCGTTGTGGGGGTGGGTGGACAGGCAGACGAACTCGCGGCGGGACAGGTTCCGCGACATCCACTCGATCTTGTCGGCGTAGACGTTCGGGGTGGACCGCTCGACGGTGGTCGGCAGGTTCAGGATGATCTCGCGGCCCTCGCCCGGCTGCCAGACGTCCATGACCGCCTCGCAGACCTCCAGCGCGAAGTCCAGCTCGGTGTCGATGAAGATCTCCGGCGAGTACTCGTAGCCCAGGACGGTCTCGTCGCCCAGGATCTTCTCGGCGTACTCCATCACCAGGCGGGTGCCGTCCACGGCGATCGCCTTGATGTCGTCCTTGCTGCCCTTGAAGACCACCCGGCGGAACAGCGGGGAGGTCGCGTTGTACAGGTGGACGGTGGCCCGGGGGGCGCCCTTCAGCGACTCCACGGTGCGCTCGATCAGGTCCTCGCGGGCCTGGGTCAGCACCGAGATGGTGACGTCCTCGGGGATCGCGTTCTCCTCGATCAGGGAGCGCACGAAGTTGAAGTCGGTGGCGCCGGAGGACGGGAAGCCGACCTCGATCTCCTTGTAGCCCATGCGCACCAGCAGGTCGAACATCTTGCGCTTGCGGGCGGGGGACATCGGGTCGATCAGGGCCTGGTTGCCGTCCCGCAGGTCGGTGGACAGCCAGCGCGGGGCCTGCGTGATCACCTTGCTCGGCCAGGTGCGGTCGGGCAGGTCGACGGTGCCGAAGGGTACGTAGCGGTGGAACGGCATCCCGGAGGGCTTCTGCTGCACCGTGTTCGCCGTGATCGGGGTGGGGCGGTCGATGAACGCGCGGGCGACGGACGACTGCTCGGTCATGGGTGACTCTCGGCTTCCATGTCGATTGCGGGCTGATCGGGGCTAGGACACCCGAACTCGGCCGACTGGTGTGCCGCATCCAGAAAAAAGGGCGCAACACGACTCCCCGCGGCGAGGGAATCGGCCTCCGATGGACTACAGGCCCTCGCCGCGGCAGCTAAGAAGAAGCAGCCCGTAACGCATGATGCTCACCAGCGTAACCCAGCTCCTCGGGCACACGAAGTGAAGCCCGCCACGATTCCACCCAGTGAGACGGTTCGTTTTCCGCAGGAGTGATGACAACTCGTCATGGATGCGTCACCCTGGGCGACATGGCTGCGACTTCCGCGTCCCCGTGCTGCGCCATCGTCCCGCCCCACATCCTCGACCGACTGGCCGAACTCGGCCACGCCCCGGCCCGGCGCTCCGTGGCCGTCGACGCCGCGCTGCGCCGGCAGCGGCTGCTCGCCGCGCCGCCCGCCGCGGCCGCCCCCACCACCGAACGGCTGGTCCGCACCGTCTCCGACGCCGGACACGGCGAGGACCTGCCCGGCCGCACCGTCCGCACCGAAGGCGGCGGCCCGGTCGCCGACGACTCCGCCAACCGCGCCTACGACGGGCTCGGCGCCACCTTCGCGCTCTTCCGCGAGGTGTACGGCCGGGCCTCGATCGACGACACCTGGCTGCCGCTGGACGCCACCGTCCACTTCGGCGACCGCTACGACAACGCCTTCTGGAACGGCAGCCGGATGGTCTTCGGCGACGGGGACGGCGAGATCTTCGTCGACTTCACCGTCTGCCTGGACGTCATCGGACACGAACTCACCCACGGCGTCACGCAGTTCACCGCCGACCTGGAGTACCGCGACCAGCCCGGCGCACTCAACGAGTCGATCTCCGACGTGTTCGGCTCGCTGGTGAAGCAGTACGCGCTCGGCCAGCGGGCCGAGGAGGCGGACTGGCTGATAGGCGCCGGACTGCTCGCGCCCGGGGTGCGCGGCGTCGCCCTGCGCTCGATGAAGGCTCCCGGCACCGCCTACGACGACGAGCGGCTCGGCAAGGACCCGCAGCCGGGACACATGAACGGCTACGTGCGCACCCGCGGCGACTCCGGTGGGGTGCACATCAACTCCGGCATACCCAACCGCGCCTTCCAGCTGGCGGCGGTCGCGATCGGCGGCCACGCCTGGGAGGGCGCCGGACGGATCTGGTACGACACCCTCACCAGCGGCCGGCTCTCCCCCACCACCGGCTTCGCCGCCTTCGCCCGCGCCACCGTGGCCACCGCGAACTCCCACTACCCGCGGGTCAGCGGGGTGGCGGCCGCGGTGGCCGACGCATGGTCACAGGTGGGAATCAGCACAACCTGAGGCACGAGTGGACTCTGTGAAAGACCTCGGCAAAGCCCACCCCTGCGTAGCACACTGACAACCATGCGTATCCAGGTCACCAGGACCGGCGGCTTCGCCGGCCACGCCAAGCACGCCGAGCTGGACACCGCCGCGCGCCCGGACGCACCGCACGTGCACGCACTGGCCCGCGAGGCGATGGCCGGCGGTCTGCGCAGCCCCTCGTACGGCGTCCCGGACGGCTTCCACTACGAGATCACCGTGGACGGCCGCACCGTCTACTGCGCCGACCCCAAGCTCACCGACTCGCAGCGCGAACTGGTGGGCCTCGTCCTGCGTGAGGGCGCCTGACCGCCGGCCGCGGCGGTCAGCGGCGGCGCGCCTCGAAACGGACGAAGTCCCGGCCGCGCGGGCCGGCCTGGCAGAACAGCGACTGCCCGACCGCGGTGTCGGGCGCGCCGACCACCGCGCACAGCCGGCGCAGCACCTCCTCGCCGCTCGCCCGGCCGCCGTCCGGCGCCGGGTCGTTGCGGACCTCGGCCAGCGCGGCCGGCTCGGACAGCCCGGCCTTCTTCGCGATCCTGGCGCAGTACGCGTCCCAGTCCGCCCGGCTCGCCGCACGGGCCGCCGGGTCCGCGGGCGGCGTCCAGTCGGCGGCCCAGACCAGATCGCGGAAGTCACCGTCGGCGAAGCAGGCGGTGGCCCCGGCGCACTGTCCGTCGTCCTCCACCACCCAGACCGGGGACTTGAGTTCGAACGCGAGGTCGAGGGCCGGACGGAGCAGCCGCAGGCGGGAGATCCGGCCGAACCGCGGCTTCGGCGGGTCGAAGAGGAGCGCCGTGCCGCCCGCCGCACCCGGGTAGAGGTAGCCGCCGGCCTTGGAACGCCCGAGGGCGGCCCGGACCCGGGCGGGGTCGGCGGCGGTGACGGCGGCACAGGTGGGCACGGCGGAACTCCGGTCATCGGGAACTGCGGACGGGGTGGGAACGGCAGGGCGGGCGCGGCGGGAAGGGTGCGGCGGGAAGGGTGCGGCGGGCGGGCCGGGCTCAGTCGGCCGGCCGGAGGGCGGAGGCCGCGTACCGCAGGTGCTCGGGCACCGCGGCGTCGACCGCGTCCACGACCTCGCCGATGCCGGCCCACAGCTCCGGCACCACCGGGATCATGCAGGTGTTCCGGCCGAACACCACGCGGCCCGGGCCGCGCATCTCGACGGCGACCACCTCGGCGAAGGGCACGTGGTGCACGTCGTCCTCGGAGCCGCGCATCCACAGCCCTCGGGCGTCCACCGCGAGGCGCGCCCGGCGGGCCTCGCCGGAGCGCAGCCGGGCCAGCAGCGGCGGCCGCAGCACGGTGGCGCCGGCGGGGAGGCCGGTGTCGTCGGAACAGGAGTACCGGGGCAGCGGGCGGCCGTCCGGCAGCGCCACGTCGACCTCGGCGTCGCAGGGCACCACGAGCAGCACCGTCTCCAGCGCGCGGGCGAACGCCTCCCGGGCCTGCCCCGGGGTGACCTTCGCCAGGGCGGCGAGGCGGGTCTGCGGGTCCTCGTACCCGTCGTCGAAGAGCAGCGCGCCGGCGGCCTGCCCGATCTCCAGGCCGATCGAGCGCGGGTCCTCGTAGAGCTCGCGGAGGTCGGTGACCTCCTCGGCGAGCTCGGCCTCGGTGGGACCCTCCGCCGCGAGGCGGGAGGCCTCCTCCCAGAGCAGCTCGGCGACCCTGGTCTCCTGGCCCTCGCGGGCGTCCAGGCAGACGGTGCGCTCGCCGAGGCCGGGCCCGGCGTGCAGGGCGTCGCCGCCGACCTCGTAGGCGAGGCCGTGCCGGTGGCGGACGGTGGCGCGCAGCCGTTCGGTGAGGATCTTGCAGGCGAGCAGCAGCGCCAGGTCGTCGAGGTCCCCGCGCAGGGCGATGCCGGGGCCGGGCACGTCCTCCTGACGCCAGGACGGGCCGGTGTGCAGGACGGGCTGCGCGGCGCTGCGGTCCGGGCGCTCGCCGTCGGCCAGCGGCAGGCGCAGGCCGGCCGGGGGCGGACCGGTGAGGACGAGGACGGCGTTGCCGCGGTGGAAGTGGCGGGCGACGGTGTCGCGGACGGCCTCGACCGGGATGCGGTCCGGGCCCGGGCCGCGGTAGGCAGCGAGGCCGAGGCCCTGGACGCCGTAGCGGTGGGAGAGGAGTTCGCCGGTCGCGGAGTCCGCCACCTGGCCGCCCTCGGCGGCGAGGACGCCGGCCTCCTGCTCGATCCGGTCCAGCGGCAGCGCGTCGAGCGCCTCGCAGACCGCCGCCAGGAAGGCGGTGACCTGCTCGGGCCGGCCGGTGCAGGTGAACTGGGTGGTGAGCAGGTCGACGGAGGCGTTGTGCTCGTGGCGCAGCCGGGGCAGCGTGCTCATGGCCAGGTGCTCGACGAGGTGGGTCACCCCGAGGGTGCGCATGGTTTCGTCGCGCACCCCGCAGCCGAACATCAGGACCGCTTCCAGCGGCCCGGGCGCTTCCGCCCACAGGACAGGGACTCCGTCGATGACCTCGTGATTCACCGGGCGATCATAGAATGGAATTCCTTGACCTTCTCATGACGATTTGATGACGAAACAAATGATCATCGCGTTGTCACGGGTGGGGGGAATGTGCCGTCCGCCGCATGTTCGCTATCCGAAGCGGCCGTTGACGTAGTCCTCGGTGCGGCTGTCGGCCGGGGTGCTGAACATGGTGCGGGTGGGGCCGTGTTCGACGATGGCGCCGGGGGTGCCCTGCTCGGCGAGGAAGAAGGCGCAGCGGTCCGAGACCCGCTGGGCCTGCTGCATGTTGTGGGTGACGATCACGATGGTGACCTCGTCGACGAGTTCCCGGATGGTCTGCTCGATGCGCCGGGTGGAGGTCGGGTCGAGGGCGGAGCAGGGCTCGTCCATCAGCAGCACCTTGGGGCGCACGGCGAGCGAGCGGGCGATGCACAGGCGCTGCTGCTGGCCGCCGGAGAGCGCGCCGCCGGGCTGGCGGAGCCGGTCGGCGACCTCCTTCCAGAGGCCGGCCCGGGTGAGGCACTCCTCGACCAGCCGGTCCTTCTCGGCGCGGGAGGCGCGGATGCCGGTGAGCTTGAGGCCGGCCACCACGTTGTCGTAGATGGACATCGCGGGGAAGGGGTTGGGCTTCTGGAAGACCATGCCGATGTCACGGCGGGCGGCGGTGAGCCGGCGGTCGGGGGCGTAGACGTCGGCGCCGTCGAGCAGGACCTCGCCGGCCAGGGCGGCGCCGGGGATCAGCTCGTGCATCCGGTTGAGGATGCGCAGGAAGGTCGACTTGCCGCAGCCGGAGGGGCCGATCAGCGCGGTGACCTGGCCGGCGGGCATCAGCAGGGAGACCCGGTCGAGGACCCGCCGGTCGCCGAACCAGGCGGTGATGGCGCGGGCGTCCAGGGTGCCGGCCTGGGAGGCCGCGACCGGGATCGCGGTGAGGGTGTCGCCGGTGGCGGGCGCGGCGGGCAGCAGGGCGGCGGCCCCGTTCGGTTCGGTGCTGGTCATGGCGCGGGCGCCCCTTTCGGGAGGTGCGGGTGGACGTTCGGGAGGTGCGGCGGGAGCGGGCCCGGTCAGAGCAGGTTGGGCAGCAGCCGAACGGCCTGGTCGGCGACGGCGAGGGCGAGGGCGGCGACCACCGGCACACCGACCGCCCAGGCCTGGCGGCGGCCCCACCGGGCCCAGGCGGTGGACAGGCCGACGGCGGCGAGCAGCAGGGCCTCGCCCCACAGCACCAGGGGTGTCCAGGCGGCGTTGTCGGTGCCCATGGCCTGCTCGGCGGCGGGCAGCGCCGCGGCGGTGAGCGGCCGGGCGTTGGCGGGCTCGACCGCGGTGACCAGGTCGGCGTCGACGAGCAGGGTGCCGGCCGGGGCGTAGCGGGGGCCGTCACCGGTGACCAGGACGAGCCGGCCGGCGCCCTCCTTGGCGGCGGCGGGGACGGGGTCGCCGGCCCGCCGGACGTCGATGATCCGGAAGCGGTGCTTGCCCTGGCCGGTGGTGACGGTGAAGGTCTCGCCGGTGCGCAGTTCCCGCAGGGCCGCGAACGGGCCGCCGTAGCCGGCCTGCCGGCCGAGCAGGACGCTGGTGCCGGCCTGGCCGGGCATGGGGGTGTCGCGGCGGTGTCCGGGCCCGGCTTCGAGCACTCCCCCGGCGGTGCCCTCGCGGACGACCTCGCGCAGGCCGAGCTGCGGCACCTCCAGCAGGGCGACGGGGGTGCCGGGTTCGACGGGCCGTCCGTCGTGGTCGAGTTGGCCGATCGGGGTGGTGCCGAGGGCGAGGCTCTCGCGGAGTTCGGCGTAGCCGGTCTCGTGGTCGCGCAGGTGGCGCAGGGCACCGAGCGGGCCGAGTTCGAGGAGCAGGCCGAGCAACAGGGCGGCGGTGATGGCGAGGCACGCGCCGACCAGCCGGGGCCGGTCGGGGCGGGGCCGGTCGGGGCGGGGGCCGTCGGACGCGGGTACGGCCGCC
Organism: Kitasatospora sp. NPDC085879; assembly: GCF_040686255.1. Classification (NCBI taxonomy): domain Bacteria; kingdom Bacillati; phylum Actinomycetota; class Actinomycetes; order Kitasatosporales; family Streptomycetaceae; genus Kitasatospora; species Kitasatospora sp. NPDC085879. The sequence goes on from NZ_JBFBJZ010000015.1 coordinate 32,522, forward strand.
GGGGCCGGGGAGGTCGGCGGGGCGGGCGGGGCGAGGGTGGTGCTCATGCCGCGTTCTCCCCCTCGGTGGTGCCGGGGCGGCGGCGCAGCCGGACGGCGGCCAGCGCCGCGAGACCGGCGAGCAGGGCCGTGCCGACGCCGGCGGCGATCCAGGGGCCGCCGGTGCCGGTCTCCCCCGCCTTGCCTGTGCCTGTCGCAGCGGTGCCGACCTTGCCCGTGCCGGTCGCGGGGGTGCCGACGGCGGGCGCGGCGGCCGGGACGGGGTCGGCGGCGGCGCCGTGCAGGGCGCCCTGCGGGGCGACGGTGACGGCCTGCCAGGTGGTGGGCGAGGTGAAGGTGAGGACGCCGGTGAAGTCGCGCCGGGAGGCCGGGTTGACCTTGCCGCGGCAGCTGGCGGTGACGGTGTAGGCGCCGTGCAGCGGACCGGCGCCGCTGCGGTTGGCGACCACCCGCAGGGTGTTGCCCATCGGCAGCACGTAGCCGCCGTTGGTGCCGTGCCGGTAGACCGAGGCGGCGACGGTGCCGGTGAGCGGGGCACCCTCGGCGGGGAAGCCGGCGCCGGTGATCCGCATCGCCAGGTAGGCGGTGTCCGGGTCGGGGCAGCGGCCGGAGGTCAGCACGTCGACCGCGTCGTCGTCGTGGCCGGTGGCGTAGTCGAAGGCGAGGGTGCCGGTGTCGGCGGCGCGGGCGGCGGGCGCGGCGCCGAACTGGCCGGCGAGCAGCAGGACGGCCAGCAGGGCGGTGCCCGCGACGGCCTCCCGGGCAGCGGCCTTCCCCGGGCCTGCGGAGCCGGTCCGGTCCGCGGCGGGGGTGGTCGGGGTACGGCGTCGCCACCGGTACCAGGCGATCAGACCGGCGGGCAGCAGGACGGCGAGCAGGGCCCAGGGGATGCTGGCGAAGCGCTGCTTGCGGGTGCTGCCGGCCAGATTGGGGTCCTTGTCGCCGGCGATCGGCAGCGGGTCGACGGTGACACCGGCGGTGCCCCAGAAGGTCGGGTAGGCGCCGGAGACCTCGACCCGGTAGTGGACGGCGTTGCCGGGCAGCAGCTCCTGCAGGTCGGCGGGGGCGGTGCCGGTGGCGACGGTGCCGAGCACGTTGGTGACCCGGACGGCCTGGCGTCCGCCGAGCCGGACGTTGCCGGTGTTGCGGACGGTGTAGTCGACGGTGGTGCGCCCGGCACCCAGCGGGTTGGCGCTGGGGTGGTGCACGGCGTGGACGTCCTCGACGGTGAGTTCGGCCTTCAGCGCGCCGGCCACCCGCAGGTGGACCCGGGCGCCGACCCGCTGGTCGAGGGTGACGGCGTTGCCCTTGGCGTCCTTGGTCTCCTGGCGGAGGGCCGCGACGATGCCGGCGGCGTGGTCGCCGGGGGTGGCCCCGGCCGGCACGGCAACCGTGAACGGGACGATCTGGCGGCTGCGGGCGGGCAGGGTGAGCGAGGCGGTGGCGGTGCGGATCCAGGCGCCGGCCATGGTGGACGGGCGGCCCTCGGGCAGCACGTCGTAGCCGCCGGTGTCGGTGTTGAAGGCGTCCGCCGGGTAGAGCCGCAGGGTGACCGGCCGGTCCCCGTAGTTCCACACCGCGACGTGGTCCCTGACGACCGCGCCGGGCGTGGCCGCGTAGGAGAAGGAGCCGCGGTTGTCGGGGTCGGTGGCGGTGGCGGGCTGGATGCCGAAGGTCTGCGCCTGCGCGGCGGGGGCGGGGGCGCCGCCGTCGGCGGCGTGTGCGGCCGGGCCGGTCGGCAGCACGGCCAGGAGTACGGGGACCAGGAGCAGGAGCCAGCGGCGCATCGGCGGCATCATCCTCGGGGTGCGGGGTGCGTTCGGGACAGAGCGCGTTCGGGCAGGGCGTGTTCGGGGCGGCGGGCCGGGCCGCCCCCGGAAGGGCGGCCCGGCCTTGGTGACGGATCGTCAGATCGCGGTCAGGGTGAGCACGCCCTGGTACGTCCCGGCCTGGGTCGAGGTCGGGGCGAGCAGGGTGAGGTCGGCGCCGAGCTTGGCGGTGCCGAGACCGGTGGCGGTGGCGAGGGTGCGCGAGGACTTCAGGCCGAGCGCGCCGGCGTCGTTGGCCTCGACGGCGTTGGCCGGGTTGACCTGGCCGCCCAGGCTGACCTTCAGGCCGTCGCCCTTGGACACGAGGTTGGGGGCCCAGCCGAGGTTCTGGGCGTTGATGGCGCCCGCACCGGAGGAGAACTGGGCGACCTGGCCGCTGACCGACCAGCCGGGCGCACCGGCCCGGGTGTCGGTGACGGTGACGGTCTGGATCGGGCCCGCGGTGGTGAAGAGGGTGCTGGTGGCGTTCAGGGCGAGCGGCGGCAGGGTGACGTTGCCGCCGGCCACGCTGATGACCAGGGCGCCAGGGGCGAGCGTGGTGGTGACGGTCTCGGAGACCGGGGAGGGCGGGGTCGGGCCGCCCGGGTTCGGCGGGGTGACCACCGGGGTGACGCTGAACGGCACCGCGGCGGAGGCCGAGGCGGCGTAGGCGGTGGCGTCGGTCGGGGTGAACGAGGCGGTGATGGAGTGGTCGCCCTCGGCGAGTGTGGTGACGGTCAGCTCGGCGGTGCCGCCGGAGACCGGCTTGCTGCCGAGGCTGGTGCCGTTGTCCTTGAACTCCACCGTGCCGGGGGCGTCCGGGGCGACGGTGGCGGTCAGCTGGACGGGGCTGCCCTTGGCGGCGCTGCCGGACGGCGAGACGGCCAGCGCGGTGGTGGTGGCCGCCGCGCCCTTGGGGCTGATGGTGTAGGCGGTGGCCGCCGACGTGGAGCCCAGGTAGTGGCTGTCGGTGGAGGTGAACACCGCCGTCAGGCTGTGCGCACCCACGGCGAGGGTGCTGACGGTGACGGAGGCCTGGCCGGCGCTCACCGCGGCGGGCGCGCCGATGGGGGTGGCGCCGTCCAGGAACTGCACGGTGCCGCCGGCCGCCGGGGAGACCGTCGCGGTCAGGGTGACGGCGGAGCCCGCGGTGGCGGAGCCGTTCGGGGTGACCGCGAGGGTGGTGGTGGTCGCGGTCGCCGCCGGGGCGTTCGGGTCGGTCGAGGTGTACGCGGTGGGGCTGGTGAACCAGACCGAGCCGACGAAGTCGCCGAAGTAGGTGGTGCCGACCTTGGCCCGGCAGCGCAGGTGGAAGTCGTACTGGCCGCTCAGCGTGGAGAAGCCGTTCTTCTGGGCGAAGCTGCGCATGGTGTCGTTCAGCGGCACCGTCATCCGGCCCTGGGCGTCCGGCGGGAAGACGGACTGCGCCTGGTTGAGGCTGACGCCGTAGCCGTCGGTCGGGAAGCCCTGGCCGAAGACCAGGACCTGCAGGTTGGTGCCGCCCGGGCAGGTGCCGGAGGAGACGACGCTCATCAGCTCGTCGTCGGCGCCGGTGGCCGGGTTCGGGGTCAGGGTGCCGATGGTGGGGCTGGCGGCGTCGGCGTAGGCGGTGGCGGTGGACAGCACGGTGACGGCGCCGGCGGCCAGCACGGTGGCCGCGCCGAGTGCGACGGCGCGCGGAATGCGGGACATGCTCACGGGATGTGCCCTTCTGGCAGTGGTCGGGTGCGGCGGGGGGAGGGTCAGCCGGTGGTGCGGGAGGTGTCGCCGCAGTTGGCGTTGGTGCCGAAGCCGTACTGCTTGATCAGGGCGGACTGCTGGCAGATCAGCGCGTTGCCGCCGACGAACACGTCGCTCCACGGGCTGGTGGCGACCTTGCTGCTGGGGATGACGTTGTAGACGTCGCGGGTGGCCGGGGCGCCGGTGTTGAGCAGCACCGAGGGCACGCCGTTGATGTTGCCGAGCTGGGCGGTGCCGCGGAGGTCGGCGAGGGTGCCGGAGCTCTGCGCGATGTACTGGGCGATGGAGAACGGCACCAGCGAGGCGGCGTCGAGGACGCGGCCGTCGTGCTCCTCGATCTTCTTGCCGCCCTTGGTGTCGCTGATGCACGGGTACTTGCCGGCGGCGACGTCGGTCTCGGTGATGCCGACGGTGGACTCCCAGAAGCTGCGGGTGCCGGAGCCGGCCTGCGGCAGCAGCGGGCGGATCGACCAGTTCGGGCCGGTGCCGACGTAGCCCGGGTCGCAGCTGTAGATGGCGTGCAGGTCGGCGGTGGAGAGGTCGAGCGGCAGTGAACTGCCCGCGCTGACCGCGTAGGTGACACCGTCGACGGCGAACGGCACGTAGGTCAGGCCGGGCGTGGCGGCGGCGAGGTTGAGGCTGGAGGAGCGCGAGAACTGCAGGCAGTTGTTGCCCTTGTTCAGCTCGTTGAGCAGCGTGGTGCGGCCGGCGCCGGAGCCGTTCGGCCGGGTGAGGCCCTGGCAGGCGGCCGCGGCCTGGGTGTTGATCGTGGCCGAGCCGACGGCGTCGTACGAGGCGATCACCTTCTGGCCGCCGATGGTGACGGCGTTGGCCAGCGCGTTCATCACGCCCTGGGTGGTGTCGGAGCCGACACCGGCCAGCGGACGGTAGGTGGGCTGGCCGGACGGGTCGGCCTGCGCGGTGCTCGTGGTGGCGGCCAGCAGCAGACCGAGGCCGCTGACGACGGTCACGCACTTGGCGAGCTTGCGCTTGCTGGACATCTGCACGGGATCTCCCCTGGGAAAACGGCGTGGTGGGTGCCCGGCCGGCGGTGTGGGGCCGGGCGGTGGCGCACGTGCGTCGGAGGGTCGGTGGCGCGGGTGTGGTCGAGTGGCCCGGCGGGCCCGAGGACGAGCCCGGCGGGCCTTGAAACCAGTCCGGTCCGGGGAGCCCGTCAGGGGCGGCGCCGGCGCAGCAGTCGCGGCACCACCGCGGCGGCGAGGGCCGCGAGCAGGCCCGCCGCCAGCGCGGCCGTCGGCAGGTGCCGGAGCGGGCCGACGGCGGTCTTCGCAGTACGGGCGGCCGGCGCGGCCTCCGCGACCGGGGCGAGGGTGGTCGTGGTGCGGGCGGGTTCCGGCCCGGCCGGGGCCGGGGCCTGGTCGCCGGCGCCGCCCGTGCCGCCGCCGCGGGCGGTCGAGCCGCCGGTGCCGCCGCTGCCCGTGCCGCCGGTTCCGCCGGGGCTGGCCGGGCCGGCCGCGGTGTCGGCGACGCCGGCCTGCCGCTCGATCCGGTCGGCGGCGGCCCGGGCCCGGCCGCGCAGGGCCTCCGGCAGTTGGGCGTAGCCCTCGGGCAGCCGGCCGGCGGCGACGCCCGGGCTCTGGCCGTCGCCCATGGCGTAGCGCAGCAGGGAGGCGTAGGCGGCGCCGCTCGCCCGGTCAAGGGCGGAGGGCACGGTGGCGGCGTAGGTGATGGCGGTGAGCGGGTAGGCGCCCCGGGTCTTCGCGGCGGGGTCGACGACCGGCACGCCGGGGACGGTGCTCGGGATGGCGGCGGCCGCGGCGGTGAGCAGCGCGGCGTCCGTCGGGGCGGTGAACTCGCCCGCGCCGTTGCGCAGTCGGGCGGTGTTGAGGCCGTACCGGGCGGCGAGCGCGGTGGTGGTGAGGGTGAGCACGCCGCGCAGGCCCTGGGCCTGCGGCGGTGCCTTGCGCAGGGTGCCGGGTGTGGTGGTGGCGTCCCAGACGGATTTGGCGAGGGTGTCGCCGCGGGCGGCGGAGCGGGCGCCCTCGCGCATGGTGTTGGAGAAGGGGTGGGAGTCGAAGTTGCACCACGGCGGGCGGCCGGTCTCGTCGTCCGGGAAGGCCAGGCAGTAGTCGTCGAGCTTGGAGTAGTTGGCCTTGGGCGCGGTGACGCGGTCGGCGAGGTAGCGCTTGTTGACGCTGTCGTGCCAGGTCGTGCCGGGCCTGCCGGCCAGGAAGTCGCGGGCCTCGGGGTCGGCGAGCAGCCAGCGCCAGACCTGCAGGGCTCCGTCGCCCTCGCCGGAGGGCAGCAGCAGGTCGGGGATCCGGGACGGGAAGTACAGGTCCTTGAACTGCGGGTTGAGTGCCAGGAATTCGGGGTCCGAGGTGAGGTCGGCGGGGTTGCCCTCGGGAACGTCGGGGTCGCCCGGGTTGACGGCGTAGCGGTAGCTCTGGGTGAGCAGCTTGGCGACCAGGCGCGGCGTCAGGTCGAGGGAGGTGATCCGCTGCCCGTCCTTCTGCCGGGTCTCCGGCGGGGTCCGGGAGTAGGACTGGCTCTCGATGTCGTAGCCGATCACCAGGCCGGAGACGGCGAGCGGGGCGTAGACGGGGGTGCGGCCGGGGGCCTGGTCGGCGGGGGCGAGCGGGGCGCCGACGAAGGCGAGGCCGGGGTCGCCGCGCAGCAGGCGGCCGCGGGCGAGGTCGTCGGTGGTCCGGGTGTAGCTGAAGATGCCTCCGGCGCGGCTGCAGAGCACCGGCTGCCATCGGGCGACGACCTCGTCGGCGAGTTCGGTGCCGGCGGTGGGGCGCTCCTGGCTGCCGATCGGGCAGGAGATGCCGACCGGTTCGAAGTGCAGCGGGACGACCAGGCGGTGCTGCCAGTTGGTGGTGGACAGCGGGGAGGACTGCAGCTGTGCGGACTGGCCGCTGGGCGGCTGCCCGTCGACCTCCCTGTCGCCGCGCGGCACGATCACCAGCCAGCAGCGGCGGCCTTCGGTGAACGGGCCGCTCTGCCCCTTGGGGGTCTGGCCGCAGCCGAGGCCGGGCGCCTCGGAGCCGGTCTGCACCTCGAACCAGATCTGGCCGGTGCCGTCGGCCCGGGTCGGGGCGAAGGGCACCTCGTTGGTGGACTGGATGTCGAACCACTGGCTGGTGCCGCCGGTCTCGGCGGGGTCGCCGGTGGCCGGCCGGAACGGCACGTAGACGTTCTCGTTCTCCCGGGTGGGCCGGATCGTCTCGGCCGGGTCGGTGAGGGTGCGGCCGTAGTTGAGCTGCCGGCTGGGGACGAACGCGCCGCCCCGGCTGTCGCCCTTGGTGGCGCCGTACTGGCACTGGGTGCGGTCGGGGCCGGTGGCCTCGTCGCCCCAGCACTGCATGATCTCCAGGTAGTTGCGGCCGAAGACCATCGGGCTGGGCTCGGTGGGGCGGCCGCCCCTCCAGCTGACGTTGATCACCTGGTTGACCAGGTGGCTGGTCTGGCCGACCGTCACCTCCAGCCCGGCGAAGTCGCCGCCGCCGGTGACGGTGACCGGGTCCGCGTTGGTCGCGCGCGGCGAGACGGCGCCGGCGGCGGGGCGGGCCCGGCCGGGTGCGGCGGCCTTGACGGAGGCGGCTGCGGGTGCGCCGCCCGCCGCGGCCGGGGCGGCCGTGCCGTCGATCGGCACCGGTGCCCCGGTGACGGGGTCGACGGGGATCTGCGGGTCGGCGCCGCGGGCCGCGGCCGGCTGGACGGGCGCGGGCCCGGGGTCGGCGCTGAGCGAGGCGCCGGCGGCGGTGGCGAGCACCAGGGCGAGGACGGCGCACGTGCGCAGGCCGCGGCGGACGGCGGCGGTGCGGGCGGTGCTCATCGGCCGTTCCCCTCCCGCCCGGCGCGGCCGCGGCGGCCTGCGACCAGCGGGGGCAGCACGACGACGCCGCAGAACAGCACGATGGCCACGGCCATCAGGGCGTGCCGCAGCCCGGTGCCGGAGCCGGCGGCGATGGCGACGGAGTCGCCGGTGAACTGCTGGGCGCCGCCGGCCGCGCCGGTCCCGCCGCCGCCGAGCGCGGGGTCGGCGGCGGCCGCGCTGCCGCCGGGGCCGGCTGCTCCGGTGCCGCCGCCTGCCGCGCCGCTGCCGCCGGTGCCGTTCGCTCCCCCGCCCGCCGCGCCGCCCCCGGTGCCCCCGCCGCCGGAGCCGGAGCCGCCGGAGACCTGGGTGGTCTGCCGGGCGCCGCCGGTGCCGGCCGCGCACTGGGTGGCGGAGCCCTTCTTGTCGCAGTCCTGCGGCGGGTCGGCGCTGTCGGCGTACGGGTTGCGGCCGTTCGCGCCGAAGGTGGGGTTGCTGCAGGCCGAGGCGTTGAAGGCGCGGCGCTCGCTGCCGGGGACCTTCGCGAACTGCTCGAAGGCGGACTGCACCAGGTTCGCGGTGAGCGGGGAGTAGCCGAGGCCGTCGGCCTGCTTCTGGCCCTCGCAGAGGAAGTAGTAGCCGAAGGCGGCGAGGGTGCGGCCCTTCTCCTTGCTGAACGTCGCGGTCTCGCCGGTGTGGACGATCATGTAGCTGTAGCTGGAGAGCGGGTAGGCGCTGCGGTCCGGGCTGTCGTAGACGTCGTCGAGCTGCTGGGTGAGGTCGCCGGGGTTGATCCTGGCCCGCTTGAGCGCGACCGAGACGTTCCTGCCGTTGGGCTCCACGTAGTAGCCGGACTTGTTGAGCAGCTTCACCACGGGGAAGTGGCTGTTGAGCGCGTACGAGTACTCGACGTAGGTGATGGCGCCGACGTTGGCCTCGTTGGCGACGGCGTTGGCGACGGCGACCGAGGTGCCGAGCGCCTGCCAGGTGGAGCCGCTCTTCAGCGGGAAGAAGGACGTCATCCCGCAGGGCGCGCGGCGCGGGGTGGAGCGGCAGTAGTCGTCCCAGACCTGCTGCTGGCGCTTGCTCAGCCAGGTGGTGAGCTGCGCGGTGGTGCCGGAGCCGTCGGAGCGGACGACCGGGCGGACGGCGATGTCGGGCATCTTCAGCCCGGGGTTGTCGGCCTGGACGGCGGGGTCGTTCCAGCGGGTGATCTTCCCGGTGAAGATCCCGGCGACGGTCTCGCCGGAGAGCCGCAGGTTGGTGACCCGGGCGCCGCCGATCTTCAGGTTGTACATGAAGGAGGTGCCGCCGGCGACGATCGGCAGGTAGGCGTACGGGACGGGCGGCGGGGCGTCGAACTGGCCGCCGTCGGTGAGGCCGTACGGGATCTCGGAGACCGCGAAGTCGGTGGCACCGTTCTTGAACTGGTTGCGGCCGTAGCTGGAGCCCTGGCCGTCGAAGTCGATCGTCATGCCGTACTGCTTGACGTTGCTGATCCAGGAGTCGACGGCGTTCTGGCTCCACGTGGAGCCGGCGCCGCCGATCCGGCGGTAGTCCTCGGCGGCAGCGCGCGGCGCGGCGCCGAGCCAGAGCGAGCCGGTCAGCACCGCGAGCGCGGTGAGCAGGGTGAGGGTGCGGGCGAGAGCTCGGCGCAACGCGGGGACCTTTCGGGGTTCGGGGAGGGGCGCGGCGCCGGCGGGCCGCATCCGGGCCGCGTCCTGGGCGGAGCGGCGGGCCCGCGCGGCGGCCTGGCGCCTCGTCAGCTCGCCGGGTCCGCGGCCGCCGAGGGCGCGGGCGGCGACGAACAGCAGCAGCACCATGGCGAGCAGGACGGCGGCCGCCCCGAACGCGCGGGCCACGTGCAGTTGGGAGGGGAACTTGACGAGGGTGAAGGCCATCAGCGGCAGCGAGGCCTGCGGGCCGTGCAACGGGTTGAGGTTGAGGTTCTTGGTGTAGCCGGAGCAGAGCAGCACCGGGGAGGTCTCGCCGATGCCGCGGGCCGCGCCGAGGATGATCGCGGTGGCGAGGCCCGAGCGGGCGCTCGGCAGGGTGACCGTCCACACCGTGCGCCAGCGGCTCGCGCCCAGGGCGTACGAGGCCTCCTTGAGGGAGGCCGGGACGAGCCGCAGCACCACGTCGGCGGCGCGGATCAGGATCGGCAGCATCATCACCGAGAGCGCGACGCTCGCGGCGAGGCCGGAGCGGGACCGGTCGAGGGTGACCACGAGCACCGCGTAGACGAACAGCCCGGCGAGTATGGACGGCAGCGCGGTCATCGCCTCGACCAGGGTGCGCACCAGCCGGGCGAAGCGTCCCGGCACCTCGCTGAGGAAGACCGCGCAGCTGAGGCCGAGCGGGACGGTGATGGCCAGCGAGAGGGTGATCTGGGTGAGGGTGCCGACGATCGCGTGGAGCGCGCCGCCGCGGTCCAGCGGGTCGGCGGGCCCGGCGGTGGAGAGGTCCTGGGTGTAGAAGTTGGTGTGCCGCAGGGCGTCGAGGCCGTGCCAGAAGACGTAGCCGACGGTCCAGACGAGGACGGCGAGGACGAGCGCGGCGATGCCGTGCACCACGGCCGAGGCGAGCCGGTCGCGGACGGCGAGCCGGTTCTCCTCGCGGGAGAGCACCAGGGCGTACAGGGCGAGGAAGACCAGCCAGGTGCAGACGGCGAAGCCGACGCCGCCGCTGAACGGGGCGAGGCGCTGGAAGAGCAGGGCGCTGGTGGCGACGGCCCCGGCGAGGCTGCCCCAGAGCGCCCAGTGGTCGCCGGCGCGGCGGCCGACGGCCCGGCGCGGGGCGGGTTCCGGCCCGGTGGGCGCGGCGGGCAGCACGGTGCGGCCGGCGGTGTCGGCGAGGCCCGGGACGGCTGCGGTGTCGGCGGTCATGATCCGGCCCCCGATCGGCTGCGGGCGACCACGGCGGCCGCAGCGAAGTTCACCGCGAGGGTGAGGAGGAAGAGGGTGAGTCCGGCGGCCATCAGCGCGGAGACCGAGAACTCGCTGGAGTCGCCGTAGCGCAGGGCGATCAGCGGGGCGACCGCGCTGCCGCCGCTCTGCAGGATGTGCGGCTGGATCTCGAAGTGCATCGAGAGGATGAGGTAGACGGTGATCGTCTCGCCGAGGGCGCGGCCGAGGCCGAGCATGGTGCCGCCGATGATGCCGCCGCGGCCGAAGGGCAGCACCACGGTGCGGATCATGCCCCAGCGGGTGGAGCCGAGCGCGTAGGCGCCCTCCCGTTCGGCGGCGGGGGCCTGGTCGAAGACCTCCCGCATGATCGAGCACATGATCGGCGTGATCATGAAGGCCACGACGGTGCCGGCCATCAGGCTGGAGGCGGTGTAGATCAGCGGCGGGTTGAGCGGGTCGTCCGGGTCGACGCCGTCCACCCGCAGCAGCGGGATCCAGCCGAGGTTGGCGGCGATCCAGCGGGCCGTGCCGGCGAGCTTGTACTGCAGCAGCACGAAGCCCCACACGCCGTAGACCACGCTGGGCACCGCGGCCATCAGGTCGACCAGGCCGACCAGGGTGCGGCGCAGCCCGCGGGGCGCGTACTCGCTGATGTAGAGCGCGCTGCCGAGCGCGAGCGGCAGCGCCAGGGTGACCGCGATGCCGCCGATGAGCACGGTGCCGAGCAGGACGGCGGCGATGCCGAACTGGCCGCGGCCACCGTCGGGGTTCCAGTTCTCGACGGTGAGGAAGCTGAGGCCGGCGGTGCGCAGCGCGTCGGTGGCGCGCACGGCGAGGTAGCCGCCGACGGAGAGCATCACCACCAGGACGAAGGCGCCGCTGCCGCGGGCCCAGGCGAGGAAGAGGCGGTCGGCGAGGCCGGCGTCGGTGTGCAGGGTGCGCGGGGTGTCGGACCCCGCTGCGGCTGCCGCGGCGGCAGCCGTGTCGGGGGCGTTCACGCGGTGCCGCGCGGGCGGAGGGCGGACGCGGCGCGGGCGTGCAGGGCGGGTTCGGCGCCGCGGGCGCCGGCGACGAAGCGGGCCAGGCTGTACTGGCACTCGCGCTGCCGGCGGTAGGCGCGGGTGGAGCAGGCGATGGTGAGCCCGTCGAGGTCGAGCCGCCAGCGCCAGAGCTGGCCGTGGTCGACCGGGGAGATCGAGGGCCGGCCGCGGTCGAGGCCGAGGCGCAGCCGCTCGATCGCGGCGAGGCAGTCGGGTATGTCGCGGAAGGTCTCACCGCCCTGCCCGAGGTGGCGGTTGTTCGCCCCGAGCAGCCGCCACACGGCGTCACCGCCGACGGCGCCCGTTCGGGCGGGTCTGCTGACGATCAGGAACCTCGGCTGTCCCATGCCGTTCTTCGCCTTCCGGAGCGCTCATCGGCCGGAAGTGACGGTCTCGGCTCCCGGGGGATGACCGGATTCCGCCACATGAAGGACGGACACGGGGCGTGTGAACGGACGGTGCGCTCGTTCTCCACGACTCACACACCGTCCGTACGCACAGGACAGTCGCGCCCGGCGCGGGAGGCCGTCCGGCCGGTGGTCCGCGAGTCGGCCGACCCCGCCGCGCCGCCCGGGGACGGGGACGGCGACGGCCCGCCGGCGGGGTGCCGACGGGCCGTGCGGGGCGTGGAACGCGGGGCTCAGAAGCCCAGCTTGCGCAGCTGCTTCGGGTCCCGCTGCCAGTCCTTGGCGACCTTGACGTGCAGGTCGAGGTAGACGGGGGTGCCGAGCAGCGCCTCGATGTGCTTGCGGGCGGTGGTGCCGACGTGCTTCAGCCGCGAGCCCTTGGCGCCGATGACGATCGCCTTCTGGCTCTGCCGCTCGATGTAGACGTTGGCGTGGATGTCGAGCAGCGGGCGGTCGGCCGGCCGGCCCTCGCGCGGCAGCATCTCCTCGACCACCACGGCCAGCGAGTGCGGCAGCTCGTCCCGGACGCCCTCCAGGGCGGCCTCGCGGATGAGCTCGGCGACCATGATCTGCTCGGGCTCGTCGGTCAGGTCGCCGTCCGGGTAGAGCGGCTGGCCCGCCGGGAGCAGCTTGGTGATGAGGTCGGCGACCAGGCCGACCTGGTTGTCGCCGACGGCGGAGACCGGGATGATCTCGGCCCACTCGATGCCGAGTTCGAGGCCGAGCTGGTGGATCGCGATCAGCTGCTCGGCGAGCCGCTTTGAGTCGACCAGGTCGGTCTTAGTGACGATGGCGACCTTGGGGGTCTTCTTGATCTCGGCGAGTTCCTTGGCGATGAACTTGTCGCCGGGCCCGAGCTTCTGGTCGGCGGGCAGGCAGAAGCCGATCACGTCGACCTCCGCCCAGGTGCTGCGGACGAGGTCGTTGAGTCGCTCGCCGAGCAGCGTGCGGGGCTTGTGCAGGCCGGGGGTGTCGACCAGGACGAGCTGCGCGTCCGGGCGGTGCACGATGCCGCGCACGGTGTGCCGGGTGGTCTGCGGTCGGTCGGAGGTGATCGCGACCTTCGTCCCGACCAGGGCGTTGGTCAGGGTCGACTTGCCCGCGTTGGGACGGCCGACGAAGCACGCGAACCCGGAGCGGTACGGGGAGGAAGGGGCATTCATGGCCACCATTCTCCCTGATCACCCGGGTCCGAACCGACGCGCGCCCGGGCGGCGGCTCAGCCGGTCTTCTTGCCGCCGGTCAGCGCGCCGACCAGCACGATCACCAGCAGCACCAGCGAGCCGATCAGCCAGTAGGGCGAGCCGGTCTCCCGCCACCGGCCGAAGCCCATGACGGTGAGCAGCAGCCCGGCGAAGAACGCCAGTACGCCCATGTCCCCTCCCCTGCACCGCGACGGCTTCGTCCGGAGGCCCCGCTCCCCCGCCGAGCCGGTCATCAGACTATCGGCCCGGACCGGCCCGGCGGGGGTGTCTCAGCGTGCCTCGGCGCGGGTGCGCAGCGCCCCGTCCACTCCGGCCAGCAGCACCGGGGTGCCGGCGCCGCCGAGGTCGCGGACGGCGGCGAGGTCGGCCTCGGCCGGGGTGTCGGCCTCGGTGACCACCGCGGCCGCCTCCAGGCCCTTGGCGCCGCTGGCGACGGCCATCGCGACCGCGGTCTGCAGCGCGCTGAGCCGCAGCGACTCCAGGGCCACGCTGCCGGCCACGTAGGTGCGGCCGGTCTCGTCGCGCACCGCCGCCCCCTCCGCCACACCGTTGCGGGCGCGCACGGAGCGGGCCAGCGTGATGATCTTCTTGTCCTCGGGGTCCAGTTCGGTGAGCTCACTCATGAGCCCTGAGCATAGGCGGGCGGCCCGCCCCGGCCCCCGGCGGACCACCAGGTGGCGACCGCCCGTCTCAGCCCTCGGCCCGGCCCTCGGTACCGCCCTCGGCGCCACTGCCGGAGCCGCCGTCGCCGTCGAGCAGGGCGCCGCGGCCGGCCGGGGCGAAGACCGCGAGCGCCTCCTCGACGCGCCGCAGCGCGGCGGCGTCCAGGGTGACCGCGGCGGCCGCGGTGTTCTCGGCGATGTGGGCCGGGGTCCGGCTGCCGGGGATGGGCACCACGTGCTCGTCCTGGTGCAGCAGCCAGGCCAGGGCCAGCTGCCCGGGCGTGAGGCCGAGGTCGGCGGCGATGCCGCGCAGCGGGGCGTAGCGGTCGTTGTTGGTCCGCAGGTTGGCCTCGTCGAAGCGCGGGATGTGGCGGCGGAAGTCGTCCTCGCCGAGCCCCTGGACGGTACCGGTGAGGAAGCCGCCGCCGAGCGGGCTCCAGGCGACCAGGCCGATGCCGAGTTCGCGGGCGGCGGCCAGCAGCGCGGGGTCGACCGGCTGCCACATCGACCACTGGGTCTGCACGGCGGCCACCGGGTGGACGGCGTGCGCGGCACGCAGCTGGGCGGCGGTCACGTTGGAGAGCCCGAGGTGGCGGACGAGCCCGGCCGCGACGAGGTCGGCGACGGCGCCGACGGTGTCCTCGAAGGGCACCTGCGGGTCGGGGAAGTGCGGGTAGTACAGGTCGATGACGTCGGTGCCGAGGTTGCGCAGCGACTGCTCGGCGTAGCCGCGGACGTACTTCGGTTCGGCGTTGACGGCGAGCTCGCCGAAGGCGTAGCCGACCGGGAAGCGGTGCGGCTCGGCGCCCTCGGGGATCCGGAAGCCGAACTTGGTGGCGATCACCACCTCGTCGCGGCGGCCGGCGACCGCCCGCCCGACCAGGGCCTCGTTGTGGCCGTCGGCGCCGTAGCCGTCGGCGGTGTCGATCATCGTGGCGCCGGCGTCCAGGGCGGCGTGCAGTGCGGCGGTGCCGCGGTCGTCGTCGGTCTCGCCGTACATGCCGGGCGAGAGCACCATCGCTCCGAAGCCGACGGGTGCGGTTCTCAGGCCGCCGAGCGAGCGCTCGTTCATCCGGTCCCCCTCGTGGTCGCGTGTGGACCACCCGACGCTGCCGCGGATCTGACGGAGCGTCAAGCCCATTCCGCTCCGTGGACGGCTGTCGGCAGCGCGGGGCCGGGACCGCGGCGCGGTCCCGGCCGGACGAGGTGCGGGGTCAGTGGCCGATCGGGTTGGGCGGGCCCGGCTTGAGCACCTTGACGAGGGTGGCCGGCCCGTCGGGCGCGGTCTGCGGGCCGCTGTGCCGCTTGCGCCAGTACGGGTTGTCCTGCGGCAGGTGGCTGCTCACTCTGCCGTACATGCCGAAGGTGACCACCGCGAAGCCGAAGGCGAAGCTGAACACCACGTTGGGGATCTGGAAGGCCAGCCGGTTGGCGCTGCTGTCGAGCACGATGAGGCCGACGAAGCCGGCCAGGATGAACACCACGCCGACGATCATGTTCAGGGTGGAGGCGAAGTTTCCGCCGATGATCGCGCCGACGATCAGGATGCCGCCGACCACGATCGACAGCACGCTGAGGGCGCCGTTGCTGGACAGGCCCAGGGTCTCCTTGCCGTTGGTGTCGAAGAACCCGACCTGGTCGACGAGGCCGAGGATGCCGAAGACCACCAGGAACAGGCCGCCGACGCCCGCGCTCCAGCGGTAGACCTGCGCGAGCTTGTGGTCCACGGGAAGTTCGTCTTGCAGTTTCATCGCTGCCTCCGCCGTACGTCAGCCGTGGCCGTGGTAGTCGCGGTGGTAGGGGATCTCGTGCAGGTACAGCGAGCCGCACTGCTGGCAGGTCCGCAGTCCCGTCCCCCAGTCCGTTTCCGGCCTGGTCTCGGCATCGGGTTCGATCTCGGCGCCGCACATGCCCTCGGCAGGATTGGCGGTCCGTACGATGTGCCACCTGCTCACCTCGCCGGACCGGCCCGCCGGGCCGTACTCCGCGCGCAGTTGGTGCGTCATACCCTCCATGGTGCAAACGCCCGGGCCGTGGCGGCAAACGCGGCGCGGCCCGTCTTCGCGCGAACGGGTGTTCCCGGGGACGCCGACGGCCGGGCCCCGGTGCGGGGCCCGGCCGTCGGCGGGTGCGTCAGCTCTGCTGGTCGGCGAACTCGTCCTCGGGGTCCTCGATCGCCCGGACGGGTGCGGCGACCACGGTGTCGATGCGGTTGCGGCGGCCGGCCGAGCTCTCCGCGCTGAGCCGGATCGCCACCAGGTCGGTGGCCGTCTCGTCCGGGACGGGGATGTCGCAGGACGAGCCGGGGATCGGCACCCGGCCGAGGTGCTTGGCGAGCAGGCCGCCGACCGTCTCGACGTCCTCGTCCTCCAGCTCCAGGCCGAACAGCTCGCCGAGGTCCTCGACCAGCAGCCGGGCGGTGATCCGGTACGAGCCGTCCCCGAGGTCCTCGACCGGGGCGATCTCCCGGTCGTACTCGTCGGTGATCTCGCCGACGATCTCCTCCAGGATGTCCTCGATGGTGACCAGCCCGGCCGTGCCGCCGTACTCGTCGATCACGATCGCCACGTGCGAGCGCATCTGCTGCATCTCGCGCAGCAGGTCGGCGGCCGGCTTGGAGTCCGGGACGAAGACGGCCGGCCGCATGACCGTGCCGACCTGCTCGGACTCGGCGTCCCGGTTGACGTGGGTGCGGCGCACCAGGTCCTTGAGGTAGACGATGCCGACCACGTCGTCCTCGTTGTCGCCGACCACCGGGATCCGGGAGAAGCCGGAGCGCAGCGCCAGGGTGAGCGTCTGCCGGACGGTCTTGTGCCGCTCGATCATCACCAGGTCGGTGCGCGGCACCATCACCTCGCGGACGATGGTGTCGCCCAGCTCGAAGACGGAGTGCACCATGCGGCGCTCCTCGTCCTCGATCAGGTCGTCCTTCTCGGCGAGGTCGACGAGGGCGCGCAGCTCGGCCTCGGAGGCGAACGGGCCCTCCTTGTAGCCCTTGCCCGGGGTCAGTGCGTTGCCGACCAGGATCAGCAGCCGCGGGATCGGCCCGAGGATGCGGGCCAGCGGCAGCAGCACGAAGGAGGCGGCGGTCGCCGTGGTCAGCGGGTGCTGGCGGCCGATGGTGCGCGGTGAGACGCCCACCGCGACGAAGGAGACCAGCACCATCACGCCGATCGCGGAGAGCACCGCCTGCCAGGTCTTGTCGACGTTGCGGACGAAGACCACCGTCACCAGGACGGCCGCCGCCATCTCGCAGGCCACCCGGATCAGGGTGGCCAGGTTGAGGTAGCGGATCGGGTCGGTGGCCACCGTCAGCAGCCGGGCCGAGCCCTTCCGTCCCGCCCGTACGGCCTCCTCGGCACGGAACCGGGAGACCCGGGAGATGCCGGCCTCGGCGCACGCGGCGAGCCAGCCGACCACCACCAGCAGCAGAGCCCCGACGAGGAAGCTCGTACTATCACCACTCACGGACGGCCGGCCCTCAGTGGGTGGTCGGCGCCGGGGAGATCCCGGACAGGCCGCGGCCGGAGCGCCAGTCGTCCAGGATGCGCTTCTGCAGCCCGAACATCTCCCGCTCCTCGTCCGGCTCCTCGTGGTCGTAGCCGAGGACGTGCAGCACGCCGTGGACGGTGAGCAGCTGCAGCTCCTCGTCCATCGAGTGCTGGGAGGGGGCGGCCTTGCCCTGCTGCTGGGCGACCTCGGGGCAGAGCACGATGTCGCCCAGCAGGCCCTGCGGCAGCTCCTCGCCCTCCTTGCCGGGACGGAGCTCGTCCATCGGGAAGGACATCACGTCGGTGGGCCCTGGCAGGTCCATCCACTGGACGTGCAGCTCCGACATGGCGTCGCTGTCGACCAGGATCACGGAGAGCTCGGACTGCGGGTGGATCCGCATCTTGTCGAGGGCGTAGCGGGCGACGTCGAGGATGGCTTCCTCGTCGACGTCCCACCCGGACTCGTTGGCGATGTCGATCGACATGGAGGGCTTGTGACTCAGCTTTCGGTGCGATGGGACTGGCGCGGGGCACGGGCGCCCCGGCGCTGGACGGGTTTGCGGTTCGTGGTGGCCTCGTCGGCCTCCTGCCGGGCGTCCCAACGCTCGTAGGCGTCGACGATCCGGCCGACCAGCTTGTGCCGCACCACGTCGGTGCTGGTCAGCACCGAGAAGTGGATGTCGGGCACGTCGACGAGGATCTCCTGGACGACCTTGAGGCCGCTGCGGGTGCCGCCGGGCAGGTCGATCTGGCTGGTGTCGCCGGTGACCACCACGCGGGAGTTGAAGCCGAGCCGGGTCAGGAACATCTTCATCTGCTCGGGCGAGGTGTTCTGCGCCTCGTCGAGGATGATGAAGGCGTCGTTGAGGGTGCGGCCGCGCATGTAGGCGAGCGGCGCGACCTCGATGGTGCCGGCGGCCATCAGCCGGGGGATCGAGTCCGGGTCCATCATGTCGTGCAGCGCGTCGTAGAGCGGGCGCAGGTACGGGTCGATCTTCTCGTAGAGGGTGCCGGGCAGGAAGCCCAGCCGCTCCCCCGCCTCGACGGCCGGCCGGGTCAGGATGATCCGGTTGACCTCCTTGGCCTGGAGGGCCTGCACGGCCTTCGCCATGGCCAGGTAGGTCTTGCCGGTGCCGGCCGGGCCGAGGCCGAAGACGATCGTGTGCTTGTCGATCGCGTCGACGTAGCGCTGCTGGTTGAGCGTCTTGGGGCGGATCGTGCGGCCCCGGTTGGACAGGATGTTCGCCGTGAACACCTCGGAGGGCGCCGGGTGGCCCGGGTCCTCGGCGGCACTCCTGAGCATGGCGATGGAGCGCTCCACGGCGTCCTCCGTCAGGGGTTGGCCGGTGCGCAGCACCAGCATCATCTCGTTGAAGAGCTGCTCGACCAGCCTGACCTCGGAGCCGACCCCGGTGGCGGTCACCTCGTTGCCGCGCACGTGGATGTCGGTCTGCGGGAAGCCCCGCTCGATCACTCGCAGGAGCGAGTCGGCCGCACCCAGCAGCGTCACCATCGGGTGCTTCTCGGGGATCACGATCCGGGTGCTGGCCGCCGCCTCACGGCGCGGCTGTCCGTTGGTACGGGTCTGCGGTGTGTCACTCATGGGTCGGCCTGCGGCCTGCCTCATCCCAATCCGTCGTCTCGGGGTGCAGCTCGGGGTGTCCGAGGTCACCAGGGTACGCCGCACACGCCCTCCACAGGAGGGCAGGGGCGGCGCGGCTCCGCCCGCGGCGGCCGCATTCGATGGTGGGCCACTCCCGGGAACCACGCGAATGGTTTTCCGTTTCCGACCTGATGAAACGCACCGCGCCGGGGCCCGGCGGCGGGGCCGCCGGGCACCTTCTACGGCCGCCGGCGGGGCACCGGGATCCTCGCCAGGTCCTCCGCGATCACGATCTCGCCGTCGAAGTGCTTGCGGGCCTCGGCGAGGTGCTGGTCGAGGACCGGGTAGCGCTGCGAGAAGTGGGCCAGGACGAGGGTGCGCACCCCGGCGGCTGCGGCGACCTCGGCGGCCTGCGCGGCGGTGAGGTGGCCGTGCTCGGAGGCCAGGTGCGCGTCGGCGTCCACGAAGGTGGCCTCGGCGACCAGCATGTCGACGCCCTCGGCGAGCTCGCCGACGCCGTCGCACAGCCGGGTGTCCATCACGAAGGCGAAGCTCTGCCCGGGCCGGGTCTCGCTGACCTCGTCCAGGGTGACGGTGCGGCCGTCCACCTCGATCCGGCCCTGCTGCTGGAGGGTGCCGACCGCGGGCCCGCGCAGCCCGAGGGCGGCGAGGCGCTCGGGCAGCATCCGGCGGCTGTCGGGCTCGGTGAGCCGGTAGCCGAAGGACTCCACCGGGTGGGAGAGCCGGACGGCGGACAGCTCGAAGGGGGCGCCGGGCACCGGCAGCGGTCCGGGGTCGAGGATCGGCCGGGGCCGCAGCTCGGCGGTCTCGTGGAAGGCCGAGGCGTACCGCAGCCGGTCGAAGAAGACCTGGCCGGAGGCCGGGTAGTAGGCGTCCACCGGGTGCGGGACGCGGTCCAGGTTGATCCGCTGGACGACGCCGGCGAGGCCCAGGCAGTGGTCGCCGTGGAAGTGCGTCACCGCGATCCGGGTGATCTGGGTGGCGGAGACGCCGGCGTGCAGCATCTGCCGCTGGGTGCCCTCACCGGGGTCGAAGAGCAGGCCCTCGCCGTCCCAGCGCAGCAGGTACCCGTTGTGGTTGCGGTGCCGCGTGGGCACCTGGCTGGCGGTGCCGAGGACGACGAGTTCGCGCTGGGACACCTCAGACCAGGCCCTCGCGCAGCGGCACCCCGCCGAGCACGTGCACGTGGGCGTGGAAGACGGTCTGGCCGGCGCCGGACCCGGTGTTGAAGATCATCCGGTAGCCGTGGCCGTCGATCTTCTCGTCCTCGGCCACCCGGGCCGCCTCGGTGAGCAGCTGGGCGGTGATCTCCGGCTCCGCGGCGGCGAGCTCGCCGGCGTTCGGGTAGTGGACCTTCGGGATCACCAGGACGTGGGTCGGCGCCTGCGGGTTGATGTCCCGGAAGGCGACCGTCCGCTCGGTCTCCCGGACGACGGTCGCCGGGATCTCACCCGCCACGATCTTGCAGAACAGGCAGTCGGGCTGGGCCTCTCCGGCCATGGCGGTCTCCTTGCGCGTGCGCGTCCGTGACGGTCCGCAGCCTAGCCGAGCTGCGCACTCCTCCGCGGCGGGCGGCCCGGCGCGGGGCGCGAGCACACGGCTCGCGCCCCGGCCGGGCGGCGGCGACCGGACCTACAGCGCGGGCAGCGGCGGCGGGGTCTTCGCCGGGTGCTCGGCGAGCGCCTCCAGCGCCAGGCGGACGCCCTCGGCGAGCTGCGGGTCGCGGGCGGCCGCCCAGTCCTGCGGCGCGCAGTCCACCTCGACGTCCGGGTCGACGCCGTGGTTCTCCACGCCCCAGCCGTAGCCCTCCAGCCAGAAGGCGTACTTGGGCTGGGTGATCGCCGTGCCGTCCACCAGGGAGTACTTGCCGTCGATGCCGATGACGCCGCCCCAGGTGCGGGTGCCGACGACCGGGCCGATGCCGAGCGCCTGGATCGCGGCGTTGACGATGTCGCCGTCGGAGCCGGAGAACTCGTTGGCGAGCGCCACCACCGGGCCGCGCGGGGCGTCCCCGGGGTACGGCTCCGGGTTGGCCAGGTCGCGGCCGCGGTCCCAGCCGACGATCCGCCGGTTGAGCTTCTCGACGATCAGCTGGGAGGTGTGGCCGCCGCGGTTCTCCCGCAGGTCGACGACGACGCCCTCGCGGGCGAGTTCGACCCGCAGGTCGCGGTGGAGCTGGGCCCAGCCGGAGCTGACCATGTCCGGCACGTGCAGGTAGCCGAGCCGGCCGCCGGAGCGCTCGCGGACCTCGGCGCGCCGGCCGGCCACCCAGTCGTGGTAGCGCAGCGCCTCCTCGTCGGCGAGCGGCACCACCACCGGGTGGCGGTGGACGCCGTCCTTGCCGGCGACGGTGAGCTCCACCGGCTGGCCGGCGGTGCCGGCGAGCAGCGGGGCCGGGCCGGTGACCGGGTCGACCGGGCGGCCGTCGACGGCGAGCACCGCGTCGCCGGGCCGGACGGCCACGCCGGGGGCGGCCAGCGGCGAGCGGGCCCGCGGGTCGGAGGACTCGCCGGGCAGGATCCGCTCGACCCGCCAGACGTCGCCGTCGCGGACCAGGTCGGCGCCGAGCAGGCCCTGCCGGCGGGCGGCCTCGGTGCCGCGGCCGGGCGGGGTGACGTAGGCGTGCGAGGTGCCGAGCTCGCCGACCGTCTCCCACAGCAGGTCGACCAGGTCGTCGTGGCTTCCGAGGCGGTCCACCAGCGGGCGGTAGCGGTCGAGGACCCCGGCCCAGTCGACGCCGTTCATGTCGGCGCGCCAGTAGTTGTCCCGCATGATGCGGCCGTTCTCGTCGAACATCTGGAGCCACTCGGCGGCCGGGTCGACGGTGACCCGCACCCGGGCGAGGTCGACGTCCACCTCGTCGTCCTCGCCGGCCTTCTGGTCGGCGGGGACGATCCGCAGCCGCGACTCGTCCAGCACGGCGAGCCGGGAGCCGTCGCCGCTGACCGCGAAGCCGTCCAGGGCGTGCACGAGCTCCTCGGCGCGGCGCTTCTTGAAGTCGAACCGCTCCAGGACGGGCCGCGGATGGTCGTCCTCCAGCGAGGCGGCGGTGTCGCCGAGCTCGCCGAGCAGCGGCATCCGCGTCCAGACGACGCCCTCCTTGGTGGCCTTCAGGCTGCCGAAGGAGCCGCCCTCGACCGGGAAGGGCAGGATGCGGTCGGCGATGCCCTCAAGGTCGACCCGGGTCGACGGGGCCGACTCCTCTCCCTCGCGGGCGTCCGCGGCCTCCTTGGCGCCCTTGCCGGCGGCCTTGCCGTCCTCGTCCTCGGCGCCGACCGGGCGGCCGGCCCGCTGCGGGCCGAACGGTGACGGGGTGTCGGCGGCCAGCGTGATCAGGTACGGGCGGCAGCCGGTCGGGAAGGACAGGTCGAAGGAGTGCGAGTCGTACACCGGGTCGAAGTTGCGCACCGACAGGAAGGCCAGGTGCTTGCCGTCCGCGGTGAAGGCCGGCGCGTAGTCGACGAAGCGCTGCTGGGTGGCCTCGCTGACCGTCCGGCTGGTCAGGTCGGCCAGCATGATCTGGCGCAGCGACCACGCGCCGAGCACCGGGCTCGACCAGGCCAGCCAGCTGGAGTCCGGGCTGAACGCGAGGCCGGTGACTTCGCCGTTCTCGCTGCGGGCGAGCTCGTGCACGGTGCCGTCGGAGAGCGCCACGAGCAGCACCCGGCCGTCGTGCGAGGCGACGGCCAGCTGCCGGCCGTCGGGCGAGACGGCGAGGTCCAGCACCCGGCCGAGCCCGCCGGCGGCCAGCCGGCGGCGATCGGCGCCGAGCACGGCGGGCGCGAAGTCGAGGGCGTCGTCGCCCTCGGCGTCGGTGACCCAGACGACACCCTGGCCGCCGTCGGTACCGGGCACCACCCGGGCCAGCCGGGCGCGCACCCCGGGGGCGGCGTCCAGGACGCGGGCCGGGCCCTCACGGTGCGTCAGCCAGTGCACGGTGCCACGGACGACGACCGCGCCCGCCCGCCCGGTGCGGTCCGGGGCGACGGAGTCCAGGTGCCCGGCGGCGGAGACCGGGTGCGGCTGGCGGCGGGTGCGCGGCCCGGCGAGGAGGACGTCCAGGCGGCGCGGCTCGGCGCCCTCCAGGTCCTCCAGCAGCCACAGGTCGCCGCCGCTGTGCCAGACCACCCGGGTGCCGTCGGTGGTGGCGTTGCGGGCGTAGAACCCGCCGTCGGTGTGGCGGCGCAGGTCCGAGCCGTCGGGGAGGCTGGAGTACAGCTGCCCGGTGCCCTCGTGGTCCGACAGGAAGGCGATCCGGCCGCCGACCCACAGCGGCGACTCGATGTTGCCGCCGAGGCCGGTGTGCAGGCGCTCGAAGTCGCGCTCGCCGATCCACAGCTTGCCGGTGGTGCCGCCGCGGTAGCGCTTCCAGTGCGCGGGCTCCCGGCTGAACGCCGACAGCAGCAGGGCGCGCTCGCCGCCCGGCTCGAACGCCAGCCCGCCGACCGGCCCGTACGGCAGCCGGGCCGGCTCGCCGCCGTCCAGCGGGACGGCGAAGGCCCAGGTGCGGCGCAGGGTGGCCTGGCCGGCCGTCGTCACGGCGACCGGCCGGCCGTCGGCCGTCCAGCCGCGCAGGGCGGTACGGGGGCTGCCCCAGTGGGTGAGCCTGCGGGAGGGGCCGCCCTCGGTGGGGGCGACATGGATCTCCGGCGCGCCGTCCCTGGTCGAGGTCCAGGCGATGTGCCGGCCGTCCGGGGAGAAGCGCGGGTGGCTGACCGGCGTCCGGTCGGCCGTCAGCCGCCAGGCCCGGCCGCCGTCCAGCGGGGCGAGCCAGACGTCGTCCTCGGCAACGAAGGCGACGAGGTCGCCGTGCAGGTGGGGGTGGCGCAGGTAGGCGCCGTGTGAGGTGCTCTGCGGTTCGGTCACACCAGCACCCTAGGCACCGGCCGCCCGCACCGCAGGGGGTTTCTTCTTGAGCGTACGAACCGGGCGCGAACCACCCGGCACGGGTGGCCCGTTCAGGACCAGCGGCCGGTCCGGCCGAGCAGCAGGGCACCCGCCGCCACCCCGGCCGTGGAGGTGCGCAGCACCGACGGGCCGAGCCGGTACGGGGCCGCGCCGGCCTCGGCGAACGCGGCCAGCTCCTCCGGCGAGACGCCGCCCTCGGGGCCGACCACCAGCACGATGTCGCCGGTCTCCGGCAGCGGGGCGGCGGCGAGCGGCACGGCACCGTCCTCGTGCAGCACGGCGGCGAGGGACGCGGCGGCGAGCACCGGCGCGAGCTGACGGGTGGTCACGAGCTCCCGCACCTCGGGGAAGCGGAGCCGGCGCGACTGCTTGCCCGCCTCCCGGGCGGTGGCCCGCCACTTGGCGAGCGCCTTGGCCCCGCGGTCGCCCTTCCACTGCGTGATGCAGCGGGAGGCCGCCCACGGGATCACCACGTCGACGCCGACCTCGGTCATGGTCTCCACCGCGAGTTCGCCGCGGTCGCCCTTCGGCAGCGCCTGGACGACGACGATCCGCGGGCCCGGCTCCGGTTCCTCGCGGACGGTGTCCACGGTGACGTCCAGCGCGTCCTTGCCGTGCACGGCGGCGACCGTGCCGTCGACCCCCAGGCCGAGCCCGTCGGCCAGCGTGACCGCCTCGCCGACCTCCAGCCGCTTCACCGCGACGGCGTGCCGCCCCTCCGGCCCGTCCAGCCGCACCACCGCACCCGGCACGACCCCGGCCAGCACCGCACTCTCGACGACGAACACCGGCGCAGTCATGAAGGGCTTTCCTTACAGGTAGGTGAACGACCAGGGGCGCGTGGGGGCACCCCACGCGCCTGATGGTCCGCGACTGGCCTCAGCGCCCGTTGAAGGCGTCCTTGAGGCGGGAGAAGAGGCCCTGCTGGCCCGGTGCGAACTGGCCGGACGGACGCTCCTCGCCGCGCAGCACGGCGAGCCGCCGCAGCAGGTCCTCCTGCTCGGGGTCGAGCTTGACCGGCGTCTGCACCTCGACATGCACTATCAGGTCGCCCCGGCCGCCGCCCCGCAGGTGCGTGATGCCGCGGCCATGCAGCGGGATGGACTGTCCGGACTGGGTGCCGGGCCGGATGTCGACCTCCTCCAGCCCGTCCAGGGTCTGCAGCGGCACCTGGGTGCCGAGTGCGGCGGCGGTCATCGGGATGGTGACCGTGCAGTGCAGGTCGTCGCCGCGGCGCTGGAAGACCGCGTGGCTGGTCTCGGCGATCTCGACGTACAGGTCGCCGGCCGGGCCGCCGCCGGGGCCGACCTCGCCCTCGCCGGCCAGCTGGATGCGGGTGCCGTTGTCGACACCGGCGGGGATCTTGACGGTGAGGTTGCGGCGGGCGCGGACGCGGCCGTCGCCGGCGCACTCCGGGCAGGGGGTGGGCACGACGGTGCCGAAGCCCTGGCACTGCGGGCAGGGGCGGGAGGTCATGACCTGGCCCAGGAAGGACCGGGTGACCTGGGAGACCTCGCCCTTGCCGCGGCACATGTCACAGGTCTGCGCGGAGGTGCCGGGTGCGGCGCCCTCGCCGGAGCAGGTGGTGCAGGTGACGGCGGTGTCGACCTGGAGTTCCTTGGTGGTGCCGAAGGCGGCCTCCTCCAGGGTGATCTCCAGGCGGATCATGGCGTCCTGGCCGCGGCGGGTCCGCGAGCGCGGGCCGCGCTGGCCGCCGGCGGCGCCGAAGAAGGCGTCCATGATGTCGGAGAAGCCGAAGCCCGCGGCGCCGAAGCCGCCCGCACCCGCGCCGCCGCCGTTCGGCGAGAGCGGGTCGCCGCCGAGGTCGTAGACCTGCCGCTTGGCGGGGTCGGAGAGCACCTCGTAGGCGGCGTTGATCTCCTTGAACCGCTCCTGGGTCTTCGGGTCCGGGTTGACGTCCGGGTGCAGTTCGCGCGCGAGGCGCCGGAACGCCTTCTTGATCTCGTCCTGCCCCGCATCCCGTCGGACGCCGAGTACCGCGTAGTAGTCCGTGGCCACCAAATGCTCCGCTTGTTCCGCTTCTGGAAGTGTGCTTGCGTCCGACCGGCTGCGCTGCTGGCGCAGCGCGCTGTTACGACTCGGCCAGGATCTGACCCACGTACCGTGCCACCGCTCGCACCGCCCCCATTGTGCCCGGGTAATCCATCCGGGTCGGACCGATCACACCCAGCTTTGCCACGCTCTGGTCGCCCGAACCGTAACCGACGGAGACGACGGACGTGGAATTGAGGCCCTCGTAGTCGTTTTCGCGCCCGATCCGGACCGTCATCCCGGACTCCGCGGTCTCACCCAGCAGGCGCAGCAGCACGACCTGTTCCTCCAGTGCCTCCAGCACCGGCTGGATGGTCAGCGGGAAGTCGTGGCCGAAGCGGGTCAGGTTGGCCGTACCGGCCAGCATGATGCGCTCCTCGTTCTGCTCGGCGAGGGTCTCGAAGAGGGTGGCGAGCACGGTGGAGACGGTGGGCCGGTCGCCCTGCTCGAAGGCGCTCGGCAGGTCCTCCAGCACCACGGGGACGTCGGGCAGCCGGCGGCCGGCGGCCATGCTGTTGAGCTTGGCGCGCAGGTCGGCCAGGACGGTCTCGCCGACCGTGCCGGGGCAGTCGACGATGCGCTGCTCCACCCGTCCGGTGTTGGTGATCAGGACGAGCATCACCTTCGTGGGTGCCAGCGCGACGAGTTCGACGTGCCGCACGGTGGAGCGGGTCAGCGAGGGGTACTGCACCACGGCGACCTGCCGGGTGAGCTGGGCGAGCAGCCGGACGGTGCGGGCCACGACGTCGTCGAGGTCGACGGCGCCCTCCAGGAAGTGCCGGATCGCACGGCGCTCGGGGGCGGTCATCGGCTTGACCTCGGCGAGCCGGTCGACGAACAGCCGGTAGCCCTTGTCGGTGGGGATCCGGCCGGCGCTGGTGTGCGGCTGGTGGATGAAGCCGTCCTCCTCCAGCGCGGCCATGTCGTTGCGGACCGTCGCCGGGGAGACGCCGAGGTTGTGCCGCTCGACGAGGGCCTTGGAGCCGACCGGCTCCTCGGTGCCCACGTAGTCCTGGACGATCGCGCGCAGCACGGCGAGCCGGCGCTCGTCGAGCGGGCGGACGCCGGCACGCGTGTCGATGAGACGCTCGTCCCTGCGCTCGTTGACCACGGGGCACGCACCTCCGTCTTCGCCCGTTGGACCTGGTGACCGATTCGTTCCTTGGCACTCTGGAAGGCAGAGTGCCAGA
Source organism: Kitasatospora sp. NPDC085879 (assembly GCF_040686255.1). Taxonomy (NCBI): domain Bacteria; kingdom Bacillati; phylum Actinomycetota; class Actinomycetes; order Kitasatosporales; family Streptomycetaceae; genus Kitasatospora; species Kitasatospora sp. NPDC085879. Next base: position 59,335 of record NZ_JBFBJZ010000015.1, read on the forward strand.
ACCGTACCTGCCAGTGTAAGGCCCACCCCCGACGGCAGGAACGGGCCTCCCACGTGATCCTCGACCGATCTCCGGGCCGCGGGCGGTGCCCCGTGCGTCGGCGAGTGGCAGCATCGAAAGCGAGCGAGCTACCGAAGGAGCAGCGATGTCGTCGACACGGCAGCACTCCCGCTTCGCACCGGACCGCGGCCTGACCGGCCGGATGGTCACGACGATGTTCCTGATCGGCCTGGTCTACGTGGGGTTCACCGGGCTGCTGATCGTCCTGCTGCGCGGCGCCTGGCCGCTGATCCTGCTGGTGTCGGGCGGGCTGTTCGTCGCGCAGTTCTGGTTCAGTGACAAGATCACCGAGAAGGCGATGGGCGCCCGTCCGGCATCGCCGGAGGAGTACCCGCAGCTGCACGGCACGATCGACCGGCTGTGCGCGCTGGCCGACATGCCGAAGCCACGGGTGGCGGTGGCGCGGAACGACATGCCGAACGCCTTCGCCACCGGCCGCAAGCCGGAGAAGGCCGTGGTGTGCGTGACCACCGGACTGCTGCGCCGGCTGGAGCCGGAGGAGCTGGAGGGCGTCCTGGCGCACGAGCTGTCGCACGTCGCGCACCGGGACGTGGCGGTCATGACGGTGGCTGGCTTCCTCGGCGTGCTGGCCGGCGTGATGACCCGGATCGCCCTGTACGGCGGGTTCCTGGGCAACAACCGCAACAGCAGCGACCCGAACACGGCGATCGCACTGGTGATCGTGCCGCTGGTCAGCATGGTGGTGTACGCGCTGAGCTTCCTGCTCACCCGGATGCTGTCGCGCTACCGGGAGCTGGCGGCGGACCGCTCGGCGGCCCAGCTGACCGGCCGGCCGAGCGCGCTGGCCTCGGCGCTGACCAAGGTGACGGGGCAGATCTCCGCCATCCCGACCGAGGACCTGCGCAAGGCGCAGCCGTACAACGCCTTCTACTTCGCGCCGGCGCTGAACGCGCGGGAGGCCGCGAGCCAGCTCCTCTCCACCCACCCCTCGCTGGAGAAGCGGCTGGAGCAGCTGGCGCGGATCTCCGCCGAGCTCGGCCGCTGACCGGCCGGGAGAGGACCGCACATGGGATTCCTGGACGCGCTGCTGGGCCGGAGCAAGCCGGTGAAGCCGGATCTGGACCAGCTGTTCGGCATTCCGTCGGCCGCGCTGACGCTTCAGGCGGCGGCCGGGTTCTTGCCGACGGGGCTGGGCTCGGTCTGCTTCGCCGCGGTCGAGGGCGGGGCCTTCGAGGAGGTCAAGCAGCAGGTCCGGGCGCTGCTGGACGCGGACACCGACCGCGGCGGCGTCCCAGTGGAGGCGTCCCGGGACGACTACGGCTACTCCTGGCTGCTCGCCCGGCACACCCCCGAGGAGCTGCCGGACCTGGTGAACGACCTGCACGCGGTCAACAGCGAGCTGGAGGCGAACGGCTTCGGCCCGCAGCTGCTCTGCTCGCTGGTCGGCTTCAAGGACACCGAGGGGCGCTCGCTGGCGCTGGTCTACCTCTACAAGCGGGGCACCTTCTATCCGTTCGCGCCGATGCCGGGCGGCGGCGAGAAGCGGAACAGCCCGCTGGAGCTCCAGGTGAAGGCGATGCTCGGGGACGACCTGCGGCTGGAGTCGGACCTGTCGCGGTGGTTCCCGGTCTGGGGTGCGCCCGGGCTGTAGGGCGTGCGGGCTGCGCGGGGGCGCGGGCGGGGGTTCGGCACGCCGTACGCCGGACGGGCGATGACCGGGTGTCGGGCTCGTAGACTCCCGTCCATGCGCAGCAGGCAGTACGGCCCCGATCTGACCCCGCCGTGGAAGCGGCAGCAGCCGGCCCCCGAGGTGCCGGCCGAGCGGGACCTCGTGGTGGAGGAGGCGGCGACCGGCTTCTGCGGGGCGGTGGTGCGCTGTGAGAAGACCGCGGAGGGGCCGACCGTCACCCTGGAGGACCGGTTCGGCAAGCACCGGGTGTTCCCGCTGGTGCCGCGCGGCTTCCTGCTGGAGGGGCGGGTGGTGACGCTGGTCCGTCCCGCGGCGGCGGCCCCCGCCGCCGGGCCGCGGCTGACCGCCTCCGGCTCGGTCGCGGTGCCGGGCGCCCGGGCCCGGGTGGCCCGGGAGTCGCGGATCTACGTGGAGGGGCGGCACGACGCGGAGCTCGTCGAGCGGGTCTGGGGCGACGACCTGCGGGTCGAGGGCGTGGTCGTGGAGTACCTGGAGGGCGTGGACGACCTGCCGGCCGTCGTCGCGGAGTTCGCGCCGGGCCCGGGGCGCCGGCTCGGGGTGCTGGTCGACCACCTGCTGCCGGGCACCAAGGAGCACCGGATCGCGGAGCGGGTCTCCGGCGACTCGGTGCTGGTGGTGGGCCACCCGTACATCGACGTGTGGCAGGCGGTGAAGCCGGCCTCGGTGGGCATCGCGGCGTGGCCCGAGGTGCCGCGCGGCGAGGTCTGGAAGGAGGGCGTCTGCCGCCGGCTGGGCTGGCCGGTGGACCCGCCCTCGGCCTGGCGCCGCATCCTCGGCTCGGTGCGCTCCTACCGGGACGTCGACCCGGCCCTGCTGGGCCGGGTCGAGGAGCTGATCGACTTCGTGACGGCGGTCGACTGACCCCGGGGCTCAGTCCACCAGGTCGCGGACGACCGCGTCGGCCAGGAGGCGTCCGCGCAGGGTGAGGGCGGCGCGGCCGTCGGCGTGCGCGGCGGGGTCGAGCAGGCCCTCCTCCAGGGCGCGCAGTGCGGCCTTGCGGCCGTCCTCGGTGAGCAGGTCGAGCGGGCAGCCGTCGACCAGCCGGAGCTCCAGCAGGATGCGCTCGACCCGGCGGTCCTCCGCGGCGAGCACCTCCCGGCCGAGCGCCGGGGTGCGGCCCTCGGCGAGGGCCTGCGCGTAGGCGGCGGGGTGCTTGGCGTTCCACCAGCGGACGCCGCCGACGTGGCTGTGTGCGCCCGGGCCGGCGCCCCACCAGTCGGCGCCCGTCCAGTAGAGCTCGTTGTGGCGGCAGCGCGCCTCGGGCGTGGTGGCCCAGTTCGAGACCTCGTACCAGGCGTAGCCGGCCGCGGAGAGGGCGTCGTCGGCGATGAGGTAGCGGTCGGCGTGCACGTCGTCGTCGATCATCGGGAGTTCGCCGCGGCGGACGCGGGCGGCGAGCCGGGTGCCCTCCTCGACGATCAGGGAGTAGGCGGAGACGTGGTCGGGGCGGGCGCCGATCGCGGCGTCGAGGGAGGCCCGCCAGTCGTCGTCGGACTCGCCGGGGGTGCCGTAGATCAGGTCGAGGTTGACGTGCTCGAAGCCGGCCTCGCGGGCCTCGGCGACGCAGGCCTCGGGGCGGCCGGGGGTGTGGTGGCGGTCGAGGATCTGCAGCACGTGCCGGCGGGCGCTCTGCATGCCGAAGGAGATCCGGTTGTAGCCGCCCTCGCGGAGCTCGGCCAGGTAGGCGGGGCCGACGGACTCCGGGTTGGCCTCGGTGGTGACCTCCGCGTCGGGCGCGAGGCCGAACTCCTCGCGCAGTGCGGCGAGCATCCGCACCAGGTCGCGGGCGGGCAGCAGGGTGGGGGTGCCGCCGCCGAGGAAGACGGTCCGTACGGGCAGGTCGGTGTCGCCGAGGACCTTCCGGGCGAGCCGGATCTCGGCGATCACGTTGTCGGCGTAGGTCTCCTGCGAGGCGACCGCGCCCGAGGAGCGCAGCTCGGTGGCGGTGTAGGTGTTGAAGTCGCAGTAGCCGCAGCGGCTGGCGCAGTACGGCACGTGCAGGTAGAAGCCGAACGGCCGGGTGCCGAGCCCGGTCAGGGCGGGCGCGGGCAGCGAGCCGTCGGACGGCACCGGTTCGCCGTTGGGGAGTGCGGAGGGCATACCCCCCATTGTCCCGTATCGCATGTGGCATCGTCCCGTACGGCTCGGGTTGCCCCGGAGCCGTACGGGACTGCGGGCGTCAGGCCTCGTTGGAGCCGGCGTACATCTCGGTGATGGCGTCGGCGTACTCGCGCTCGACCACCGGCCGCTTGATCTTGAGGCTCGGGGTCAGCTCGCCGTGCTCGATGTCGAGGTCGCGCGGCAGCAGGGTGAACTTCTTGATCGTCTGCCAGCGCTGCAGCTCGCCGTTGAGGCGCTGGACGAAGCCCCCGATGAGCTCGTTGGTCTCCGGGGCGGCGACCACCTCGGCGTACGACTTGCCGGCCAGGCCGTGCTCGGCCGCCCACGGCATGAGGACGGTCTCGTCGAGGCCGATCAGCGCGGTGCAGAAGTTGCGCTGGTTTCCGATCACCAGGATGTTGCTGACGAACGGGCAGATGGCCTTGAACTTGCCCTCGACCTCGCTGGGGGCGACGTACTTGCCGCCGGAGGTCTTGAACATGTCCTTCTTGCGGTCGGTGATCCGCAGGTAGCCGTCCTGGTCGAGCTCGCCGATGTCGCCGGTGTGGAACCAGCCGTCCGGCTCCAGCACCTCGGCGGTCTGCTCCGGCATCTCGTGGTAGCCGCGCATGATGCCGGGGCCGCGGAGCAGGATCTCGCCGTCCTCGGCGATCCGGACCTCGGTGCCGGGCAGCGGCAGGCCGACCGTGCCGACCCGCGTCGCGCCGTCCCGGTTGACGGTGGAGCCGGCCGAGGTCTCCGTCAGGCCGTAGCCCTCCAGGATCGGCACGCCGGCACCCATGAAGAAGAAGCCGATCTCGGGGGCGAGCGCGGCGCTGCCGGAGACCGAGCCGCGCATCCGGCCGCCGAACGCGGCGCGGATCTTGGCGTACACCAGCTTGTCGGCGAGCTTGTGCTGCAGGGCCAGGCCGAGCGGCGCGGTGGCCTTCCCGGTGGCGATCTGGTTCGCCTGGGTGGTGCGGGCGTAGTCGCGGGCGACCTTGGCGGCCCACAGGAAGATCTTGTACTTGGCGCCGCCCTCGGCCCGGGCCCTGCCGGCGATGCCGTTGTAGACCTTCTCGAAGATGCGCGGGGCGGAGGCCATCAGGGTCGGCCTGATCGCGGGCAGGTTGTGGATGATGCGGTCCACCCGCCCGTCCACCGCCATCACGTGGCCGGTGGCGATCTGGCCGGAGATCAGCGTCTTGCCGAAGACGTGCGACAGCGGCAGCCACATGAACTGGACGTCGTCCGCGCGCAGCAGACCGCTCTGCTCCTGGGCCAGGCCCTCGTACGCCCAGCAGTCGTGCACCAGGCGCACGCCCTTGGGGCGGCCGGTGGTGCCGGAGGTGTAGATGAGGGTGGCGAGCTGCTCGGGCTCCAGCGCGTCGACCGCCTTGTCGACGGCGTCGGGGTGGTCGACGAGGTACGCGGCACCGCGCTCCTCCAGCTCCGCCAGGGTGAGCACGGTGAGGCCCGCGGTCTCCGGCTGCCCGGCGGGGGCGTCGAAGAGGACCACCGTCTCCAGGGCGGGCAGCTGGGCCCGCTGCTCCACCACCTTGGCGAGCTGCTTCTCGTTCTCGGCGAACATCGCCCGACTGGCGGAGTTGGCGAGGATGAATGCCGTTTCATCCGCATTGGTACTGGGGTACACCGTGGTGGTGGCAGCACCGGCGCACATGTTCCCGAGGTCGGCGATGATCCACTCGACCCGGGTGGTCGAGGAGACCGCCACGCGGTCCTCGGACTCGATACCGAGCGACATCAGGCCGGCGGCGACCGCTCTGACCCGCTCCGCGGTCTGCGCCCAGGTCAGCGAGCGCCACTGCTCGGCCCCGGGCGCGCCGTCGGCGGCATGCTCGTCGACCGGCACGGGGTACCGGTAGGCCTCACCGTCGGGCGTGGCCTTTACCCTGCTGAGGAAAAGATGGGCCACGGAGGGCGGACGCCGCTCGATCATGGACTGCACGGAACTCAACGAGGACCTCCGGGGGGCGGGTGGCCGAGGGTGAGGGACGGGCGGCCGTGGGGGCGGCCGGGCCCGGCCCGCCTTGTTAACCAGCAAGTAACAAGAACCAGGCAGCAGCCTAGGGCGTGCGCGGCCGTTCCGTAAGGGGGTCAGGGCAGCTGGCACGCCGTCGGACCTGCAGTGCAGACGGGATCCGCCCCCGCGACAGGGCGGTCCTAGCACGAAATACCCAGTTGCGAGTAGACCTAAATGAGGATGCGCGCATCCGCGTCGAGGACGAGAGTGTCACGGTGCTGATCAGACTGTTGCGGGCCCACCTCGGGCCCTACCGCCAAACGATCCTGCTGCTGGTCCTGCTCCAGCTCGTCTCCACCATCGGTGCCCTCTACCTGCCCACGCTGAACGCCGACATCATCGATCAGGGCGTGATCAAGGGCGACACCGGCTACATCCTGCAGATCGGCGGCGTGATGATCGCCGTCTCGCTCGCCCAGGCGGTCTGCTCCGTCTGCGCCGTCTTCCTCGGCGCCCGGACGGCCATGGCGGTCGGCCGCGACATCCGCGCCACCGTCTTCGACCGGGTGCAGAGCTTCTCCTCGCGCGAGCTCGGCCAGTTCGGCGCCCCCTCGCTGATCACCCGCACCACCAACGACGTCCAGCAGGTCCAGATGCTGGTGCTGATGGCGTTCACCCTCATGGTGGCCGCGCCGATCATGTGCGTCGGCGGCATCGTCATGGCGCTCAACCAGGACGTCCCGCTCTCGGCCCTGCTGCTCGCCGTCGTCCCGCTGCTCGGCATCGTCGTCGTCCTGCTCGTCCGCCGGCTGCGCCCGCAGTTCCGCGGGATGCAGGTGCGCATCGACGGCGTCAACCGGATCCTGCGCGAGCAGATCACCGGCATCCGGGTCATCCGGGCCTTCGTCAAGGACGGCCACGAGCAGGACCGCTTCGCCGGCGCCAACCAGGACCTCGCCGACGTCTCGCTGCGGGTCGGCCGCCTGATGGCCTTCATGTTCCCCACCGTGATGTCCGTGGTGAACATCTCCAGCGTCGCGGTGCTCTGGTTCGGCGCCCACCGGATCGACAGCGGCAGCATGCAGATCGGCGCCCTGACCGCCTTCCTCTCCTACCTCATGCAGATCCTCATGAGCGTCATGATGGCCACCTTCATGTTCATGATGGTGCCGCGCGCCGAGGTCTGCGCCGAGCGCATCCAGGAGGTCCTGACCACCGAGCCGACCATCGCGGCCCCCGCCTCCCCGGTCACCGAGCTCGACGGCCGCGGCCGGCTGGAACTGCGCGACGTCGAGTTCCGCTACCCCGGCGCCGAGGCCCCGGTGCTGCGCGGCATCGACATCCTCGCCCGGCCCGGCCAGACCACCGCGATCATCGGCTCCACCGGCTCCGGCAAGTCGACCCTGCTCGGCCTCGTCCCCCGGCTCTTCGACGCCACCGGCGGCCAGGTCCTGGTCAACGGCGTGGACGTGCGCGAGATCGACCCGACCCGGCTCTCCGAGGCCATCGGCGTCGTCCCGCAGAAGCCCTACCTCTTCACCGGAACCGTCGCCTCCAACCTCCGCTACGGCCGCCCCGAGGCAAGCGACGAGGAACTGTGGCAGGCCCTGGCGACCGCCCAGGCCAAGGAGTTCGTCGAGAAGTTCCCGGAGGGCCTGGACGCCCCGATCGCCCAGGGCGGCTCCAACGTCTCCGGCGGCCAGCGCCAGCGCCTCGCGATCGCCCGGGCCCTGGTCCGCAGGCCGGAGATCTACCTCTTCGACGACTCCTTCTCGGCCCTCGACTACGCCACCGACGCCAAGCTGCGTCGGGCCCTGGCCACCGAGACCGCCGACGCCACCGTCGTCATCGTCGCCCAGCGGGTCTCCACCATCCGCGACGCCGACCGGATCATCGTGCTCGACGAGGGCGCCGTCGTCGGCAGCGGCACCCACCAGGAACTGATGGCCGACAACCCGACCTACCGGGAGATCGTCCTCTCCCAGCTCACCGAACAGGAGGCGGCGTGACCACCCCCGGCCAGAAGCCCCAGCGCAGCGCCTCGCAGGAGGCCGCCGCCCGCCGCGGCCCGGCCGGCCCCGGCCGGTTCATGGGCGGCCAGGGCGCCGAGAAGTCCATGGACTTCAAGGGCTCCGGCCGGCGGATGCTCGGCATGTTCCGCCCCGAGCGACGGCTGCTGTACGGCGTGCTCGCCCTCGGCGCCGTCAGCATCGGCTGCGCGGTCGCCGGCCCGTACGTCCTCGGCCATGCCACCGACCTGATCTTCGCCGGTGTGGTCGGCTCCCAGACCCAGGCCGGCATGTCCGAGCAGCAGGTGCTGCAGCAGCTGCGCCACGACGGCAAGGGCGGCGTCGCCGACGTACTCTCCACCGTGCCGTTCACCCCCGGCCAGGGCATGGACTTCGACGCCATCGGCACCGTGCTGCTCTGGGTGCTGGCGATCTACCTGGTCTCCGCCGTCTTCGGCATCGTCCAGGGCCGGCTCGCCACCACCGCCATCCAGCGGATCGTCTACCGGCTGCGCCAGGACGTCGAGTCGAAGATCGCCCGGCTGCCGCTCAGCTACTTCGACCGGCAGCCCCGCGGCGAGGTGCTCAGCCGGGTCACCAACGACATCGACAACATCGGCCAGTCCATGCAGCAGACCACGGGCCAGGTGGTGAACTCCCTGCTCACCATCGTCGGCGTGCTGGCGATGATGTTCTGGATCTCCCCGCTGCTCGCGGTGATCGCGCTGATCTCCGTCCCGCTGTCGGTGGTCGTCGCCGCGCGGGTCGGCAAGCGGGCCCAGCCGCAGTTCGTCGCCCAGTGGCGGACGACCGGCGCGCTCAACGCCCACATCGAGGAGATGTACACCGGGCACACCCTGGTGAAGACCTTCGGCCGCCAGAAGGAGGCCGCGGAGATCTTCCGCCGGGAGAACGAGGCGCTGTACGACTCCAGCTACCGGGCCCAGTTCATCTCCGGCATCATCCAGCCGGCGATGATGCTGATCGGCAACCTCAACTACGTGCTGGTCGCGGTCGTCGGCGGCCTGCGGGTGGCTAGTGGCGCGCTCTCCATCGGCGACGTGCAGGCCTTCATCCAGTACTCCCGGCAGTTCAGCCAGCCGCTCACCCAGGTCGCCTCGATGTCGAACCTGGTGCAGTCCGGCGTGGCCTCCGCCGAGCGGGTCTTCGAACTGCTCGACGCCCCCGAGCAGACCCCGGAGCCGGCCATGCCGGAGCGCCCCGCCGAGCTGGCCGGCCGGGTCGCCTTCGAGGACGTCGCGTTCCGCTACGAGCCGGAGAAGCCGCTCATCGACAGCCTGTCGCTGAAGGTCGAGCCCGGCCAGACGGTCGCCATCGTCGGCCCCACCGGCGCCGGCAAGACCACCCTGGTCAACCTGCTGATGCGGTTCTACGAGGTCAGCGGTGGCCGGATCACCCTGGACGGGGTCGACATCGCCGCGATGTCCCGCGAGGAGCTGCGCGCGGGCATCGGCATGGTGCTCCAGGACACCTGGCTGTTCGGCGGCAGCATCGCCGACAACATCGCGTACGGCGCCGACGGCGCCACCCGCGAGCAAGTCGTCGAGGCCGCGAAGGCCGCCCACGTCGACCGCTTCGTACGGACCCTGCCGGACGGCTACGACACCGTCATCGACGACGAGGGCACCGGCGTCAGCACGGGCGAGAAGCAGCTGATCACCATCGCCCGGGCCTTCCTCGCCCAGCCGTCCATCCTGGTCCTGGACGAGGCGACCAGCTCGGTCGACACCCGCACCGAGGTGCTCATCCAGAAGGCGATGGCGCGGCTGCGCACCGGCCGCACCAGCTTCGTGATCGCGCACCGGCTCTCCACCATCCGGGACGCCGACGTGATCCTCGTGATGGAGAACGGCTCGATCGTGGAGCAGGGCTCGCACGACCAGCTGATCGAGGCGGAGGGCGCCTACGCGCGGCTCTACCAGGCGCAGTTCGCCGAGGCGGTGGCCGAGGTCGACTGACCGGCTGCCGCGACGGTCCGACCGTTGTCGGGGGAGGTCCGGGACTTCCGGGCCTCCCCCGACGCATGTCCGGCCGCTGTCCCCGTGCGGCGCGCGGCGCGCGGCGTCCGCGGGCTCGGGAGGTGTACGGCCGCACCGCACGGGTGGCCGCACCGGGGAGGCAGCCGCACCGCCCGGGCGGCCGCACCGGGCGGGGAAGATCGCGCTAGCGTGGCGGGGTGACCGACACCGATACGGCGCTCGCCGACCCGTTCGAGACCTACCGGCGCTACCTGGGCGCCGTCGCCTACCGTCTGCTCGGCTCGGTGGCCGACGCCGAGGACGTACTGCAGGAGGCGTGGCTGCGCTGGCAGGCCGCCGACCGCGCCGTGGTGGCCGAGCCCCGTGCGTTCCTCACCACCGTGGTCACCCGGCTCTGCTACGACCAGCTCGGTTCGGCCCGGGTGCGGCGCGAGGAGTACTACGGCGAGTGGCTGCCCGAGCCGGTGGTCTCCGACGAGGCCTCCCCCGCCGACCTCGCGGAACTCGGCGAGTCGGTGTCGATGGCGGTGCTCACCGTGATGGAACAGCTGAGCCCGGCCGAGCGCGCCGCCTTCGTGCTGCACGACGTCTTCGCGGTCGGCTTCGACGAGATCGCGGCCACCCTGGAGCGCAGCCCGGAGGCCGCCCGGCAGCTCGCCTCGCGGGCCCGCCGGCGGGTGAAGGAGGGCACCCGGCGGGGCACCGTCGACCCGGCCGAGCACCGGCAGGCGGTGAGCGCCTTCGCGGCGGCGACCGCCGGCGGCGACCTCCAGGCCCTGCTGGCGGTGCTCGACCCGGACGTCGTCTGGCACTCGGACGGCGGCGGCGTGGTCAGCGCCGGGGTCCGGCCGATCGTCGGCGCCGACCGGGTCTCCCGGCTGGTGGTCGGCCTGGTCACGAAGTTCGTCTCCCCCGAGTCCTCGTTCGCCTTCGCCCTGGTCAACGGCGAGCTCGGCCTGGTGGTGTACTCCTCGCCCGGCGTGGTGGGCGGCGTGATCGCCTTCACCATCGCCGACGGCCGGATCGCCGAGGCCTACGTGGTGGTCAACCCGGAGAAGCTCTCCCACCTGAAGTGACCCACCGCTGAAGTGGCCCACCGCTTCGGAGAACGGCGGAGGCCGCCACCCGGTGACCCGGGTGGCGGCCTCCGCCGTCCGCGGTGCCGACGCCGCTACTTCTTTTCCTTCGGGGCTTCCGCGTCGGTGGACAGCGCGGCGATGAAGGCCTCCTGCGGGACCTCCACCCGGCCGACCATCTTCATGCGCTTCTTGCCCTCCTTCTGCTTCTCCAGCAGCTTCCGCTTACGGGAGATGTCACCGCCGTAGCACTTGGCGAGGACGTCCTTGCGGATGGCGCGGACGGTCTCGCGGGCGATGACCCGGGAGCCGATGGCGGCCTGGATCGGCACCTCGAACTGCTGGCGGGGGATCAGCTTCTGCAGCTTGCCCGCCATCATGACGCCGTAGTTGTAGGCCTTGTCCTTGTGGACGATCGCGGAGAAGGCGTCAACCGCGTCGCCGTGCAGCAGGATGTCGACCTTGACCAGGCTCGCGGACTGCTCGCCGATGGGCTCGTAGTCGAGCGAGGCGTAGCCGCGGGTCTTGGACTTCAGCTGGTCGAAGAAGTCGAAGACGATCTCCGCGAGCGGCAGGGTGTAGCGCAGTTCGACGCGGTCCTCGGAGAGGTAGTCCATGCCCTGCAGGCTGCCGCGGCGGGACTGGCAGAGCTCCATGATCGCGCCGACGAACTCGTTGGGCGCCAGGATGGTGCCGCGCACCACCGGCTCGAACACCTCGGCGATCTTGCCGGTGGGGAACTCACTCGGGTTGGTGACGGTGTGCTCGGTGCCGTCCTCCATGATCACACGGTAGATCACGTTGGGAGCGGTGGAGATCAGGTCGAGGTTGAACTCACGCTCCAGGCGCTCCCGGATGATCTCCAGGTGCAGCAGGCCGAGGAAGCCGCAGCGGTAGCCGAAGCCGAGCGCGACCGAGGTCTCGGGCTCGTAGACGAGCGCGGCGTCGTTCAGGCGCAGCTTGTCGAGGGCGTCACGCAGCAGCGGGTAGTCCGAGCCGTCCAGCGGGTAGAGGCCGGAGAACACCATCGGGCGCGGGTCCTTGTAGCCGCCCAGTGCCTCCGTGGCGCCCTTGTGCATGGAGGTGATCGTGTCACCGACCTTGGACTGCCGGACGTCCTTCACACCGGTGATGATGTAGCCGACCTCGCCGACGCCCAGGCCGTCCGACACCTTCGGCTCCGGCGAGATGACGCCGATCTCCAGCAGCTCGTGGGTGGCGCCGGTCGACATCATCGCGATGCGCTCGCGCTTGGTGAGCTGACCGTCGACGACACGGACGTAGGTGACCACGCCGCGGTAGGAGTCGTACACCGAGTCGAAGATCATCGCGCGGGCCGGAGCGTCCTCGACGCCGACCGGGGCCGGGATGTTGTCGACGATGTGGTCCAGCAGGTCCTCGACGCCGAGGCCGGTCTTGGCGCTGACCTTCAGCACGTCGTTCGGGTCGCAGCCGATGATGTGCGCGATCTCGGCCGCGTACTTCTCGGGCTGGGCGGCCGGCAGGTCGATCTTGTTGAGGACCGGGATGATCGTGAGGTCGTTCTCCAGCGCCAGGTAGAGGTTGGCGAGGGTCTGCGCCTCGATGCCCTGGGCCGCGTCGACCACCAGGATGGTGCCCTCGCAGGCCGCCAGGGAACGCGACACCTCGTACGTGAAGTCCACGTGGCCCGGGGTGTCGATCATGTTGAGGATGTGCGTGGTGCCGGCGTTCGCGCCGGTCCTCGGCGCCCACGGGAGGCGGACGGCCTGCGACTTGATGGTGATGCCGCGCTCACGCTCGATGTCCATGCGGTCGAGGTACTGGGCACGCATCTGCCGCGGGTCGACGACACCGGTGATCTGCAGCATCCGGTCGGCGAGCGTCGACTTGCCGTGGTCGATGTGGGCGATGATGCAGAAGTTGCGGATCACCGCCGGGTCGGTCCGGCTGGGCTCTGGCACATTGCTGGGGGTCGCGGGCACCTTGGTCCGATTCTCCGTGTGGTCCGGGGGCCGGGGTGTCCAGGTCATCGCTGACCGGCTTCCCGGGGACCGGACGGTCTCGTCCGATCGATAATGGCTCCCCCTATCCTCCCACGAGCCCGACCCCCCGTGACGGCGAGCCGGTCGGGGCCGGGCCGACGGCCCGACGGGGCCTCCGGCGTGGCTTCCGGGCGGGACCTCCGGCGATGCTTCCGGTGAGGTATCCGGTGGTGCTTCCGGGCAGCGGGCGGGGCTTCCGGGCGGGGGCTTCCGGGCGGATCGGGAAGGATGGCCGCCCATGATCCTCGAGAGTGCACTGCTCGACGTCCGCCCCGGCGAGGAGGAGGCCTTCCTCGCCGCCTTCACCGAGGCCCGGCCGCTGATCGCCGTCCAGCGCGGCTTCCGCTCGCTCCGGCTGCGGCGATGCCTGGACGAGGGCAGCACCTCACGCTTCCTGCTGCAGGTGGAGTGGGAGACCCTGGCCGACCACACCGAGGGCTTCCGCAACTCCGCCGAGTACCAGCAGTGGCGGGAGCTGCTCCACCACTTCTACGAGCCGTTCCCCGTGGTGGAGCACTACGGGGAGCCGGTGCTCACGGCCGAACCGCCCACGGTGGCGGGCTAGCACCGGCGACGGGACCGGCCGAACGGCGCGGCGGGCAGGCAAGGCAGCCGCGGCGGGCGTCCAGGCGGGGTGTCGGAGGGCCGACGCGGGCCGGATCCGGCAGGGCGTCCGGTTTGGGGGCGGCCGACCGCCCCTGGTAGCGTGGGGCGCTGCACCTGGTTTCGGCATGCCCTCTCAGCTGGTCCGGAGCCGCCGTGGTGCAACCGTCGAGACCGTTACACACAGACTGAGGCTCATTCGTGGCGAACATCAAGTCCCAGATCAAGCGCAACAAGACCAACGAGAAGGCGCGCCTGCGCAACAAGGCCGTCAAGTCCTCGCTGAAGACCGCCATCCGCAAGGCCCGTGAGGCCGCTGCCGCCGGCGAGAACGAGAAGGCCACCGCGCTGGCCCGCGAGGCCGCCAAGGCCCTCGACAAGGCCGCCAGCAAGGGCGTCATCCACAAGAACCAGGCCGCCAACAAGAAGTCGGCGATCACCAAGCTGGTCAACGCCGCCTGATTTGCGCGGACGCCCCACCGCTTCCCGCGGTGACGGCACGCCGGGCACGCCCCGGAGGTCGACGCGATCGCGGCCCTCTACCCGCCTCCGCCGACCAGCACCCCTCGGAACCGCACCGGCCCTCTACCCGGAGCCCCGAGGCGCATGACTCCGTACCGCACGCGGCCTGCGTTCGCCACGCGGGTGCGGTACACCAAGCTTCATCGAGGAGCCGGTCCACCGGAACCTCACCGACTGCCCGTCCGGTCTCCACCGGACGGGCAGTCCGCGTTTTCGGCCGGAGCCGGCCGCTGCCGGCCACTGCCGGCCGGAGCTGCTCCGGCACGACCACCCTCGACACCTTACGCAGCCGGTTCGCGACTCTCTGTCACGACCGGTTGACCGGTATGGTTCGGTCCTACCACTTCGCCGGACGGCCACTGGGGGCTCCGATGTCGACACCACCGCCGCCACCGCACGCCGGGGTCCCCCACGCCACCGGTCCCGGCACGTACGCGGTCGGCCCCGGTCCCTACGGGCTCGGCGGTGCGGCCGGTGTCAGCGGCATGGCCCGCCCGGGTGTGGCGTCTCCCGGCGGTGGCGCGCCCCGCGGTGGCGCTCCCGGTTCCGGGAACCCGGGCGGACGCGGCACGCGGCGCGGACTGCTGTGGGGCATCGGCGGTGTCCTGGTGGCGTCCGCCGTGTGGGCCGCGGCCGTGCTCACCGTGCCCAAGCTGGTGGCCACCGGACGTCAGGCCCCGGGCACCGGCTCGTACCACTCGGTCAGCGACATCTGCACCACGACCAAGCTGAGCTCCTTCGAGCAGCTCTACCCCTCGCAGTACGGCAAGCCGTACCACTACGCCACCCGGCACCCGGCTCTCGACGACATGTACTGCAGCCAGTACCTGAAGAAGACCGGGGCGGACACCGACTACATCTCGCTGTACGTCGAGGCGCAGCTGCACAAGGCGGTCGACCCCGAGCCCGAGTTCGAGGCGCAGCGGTCCGGACTGCAGCAGCGGAAGTACCAGATCACCTCGGTGCCCGACCTCGGACAGGACGCCTATCTCGGGTACCTGGACGACCCGAACAGCTCGGACTCCAGCTGGCACTACATCACCCATGTGCTGTACGTGCGCGACCGCGGGCTGACGTACTACCTGAGCTGGTCGGGCTCGTTCCAGGAGGGCAAGACGACGGCGCCCGACCGGGAGCAGATCCGGCAGGCGCTCGTGGTCGACAGCCGGGCGCTGCTGCGGGCACTCAGCGGCTGAGCACTGACGGCTGCGACGGGCACGGCCTTGCTGCGGCGGGCGGTTGTGCTGCGGGGCCGCCGTGCCGTCCAGTAGTCGTGGGTGTTGTACGCGCTGTGCGTCAGTACGGGCGGGCGCCGGAGCGGGCCGCGCGGGCGACGGCGACCACCGCGCGCTCCAGGGCGTACGCCGGATCGTCCGACCCGCCCTTGACGGCGGCGTCCGCCTCGGCGACGGCGGTCAGGGCGGCGGCCACGCCGTCGCCCGTCCAGCCACGCATCTGCTGGCGGACCCGATCGACCTTCCACGGCGGCATGCCGAGCTCGCGGGCGAGGTCGGCGGGGCGCATGTTCCGGCCGGCCGTGGCCAGCCGGCCGATGCTCCGGACGCCGGAGGCCAGCGCGTAGGTGATGCCGGTGGGCGGCTGGCCCACGGCCAGCGCCCAGCGCAGCCGCTCCAGTGCCTCCGCCGCGCGGCCGGTCACCGCGAGGTCGGCGACCTCGAAGCCGGTGGCCTCGGCGCGGCCGCTGTAGTAGCGGGCGACGGCCGCCTCGTCGATGGTGCCCTCGATGTCGGCCGTGAGCTGGCTGCAGGCGGCGGCCAGCTCGCGCAGGTCGCTGCCGAGCGCGTCCAGCAGGGCCTGGCAGGCCTCCTGGCCCGCCGACCGGCCCAGCTGCCGGAACTCGTTGCGGACAAAGGCGAGTTTGTCGCCGCTCTTGGTCAGCTTGGCGCACTGCACCTCGCGGGCGCCGGCCTTCTTCGCGGCGTCCAGCAGGCCCTTGCCCTTCACACCGCCCGCGTGGACGAGGATCATGATCACCTCTTCGACGGGCGAGTCGAGGTACGCCTTGACCTCCTTCACCGAGTCGGCGGAGAGATCCTGGGCGGCCCTGACGACGATCACCTTGCGCTCGGCGAAGAGCGAGGGTGTGGTCAGCTCGGCGAGGCTGCCCGGCTGCAGGGCGCCCGGCGCGAGGTCCCGGACGTCGGTGTCGGGGTCGGCCGCCTTGGCTGCGGCCACCACCTCGGCCACTGCGCGGTCGAGCAGCAGCTCCTCCTGGCCGACCGCGAGGGTCAGCGGGGCGAGCAGGTCGTCGGGTGCACTCTTCCTGGCCATCGCGTACCAGGATCGCACGGAGCGACGACACCCCCGGACCGTCCGCCGCCGACGGCAATTGCAGAATGGTCCGGTGATCGAGAACCACGCCCGCCAACTGCTCGTCCTGCCCGACCGCGATGCCGCCGAGGATGCCCGGGAGGACTTCGCCGCCCGTTTCCCCGACCTGGACGACCCGGAGCTCGTCCGGGACGCGCTCGCCGGTGAGGACGATGCCGAGGACGCCCAGTGGCTGCTGGTGCTGGAAGCACCCGAGGACGGCTGGACGCCGGCCGTGCTGGCCGAACTAGATGCCGTCGCCGGTGCCCAGAATGGCTGGCGCGAGGAGGACTGAGCCGGCGCGGTGGCACGGCGGCCGCCGCGTTCGACGCCTGAGGTCGTGATGCACCGGGCCGAGCCTCGCGGGGCCGGGGACGTGCCCGCTGAGATGGGTACCTCCGCATGACGGTGCGGGTGCGCGTGTCGGGTGCGGTGTGCGGTGCGGGTGTCCGGTCGGTGTCCGGTCGGCATGGGTGGTATCGGCAGACCCTGGCTACCCACCAGCCGGGCGCCGCATGATGGGGATCATGGAGATGGACCGTCGTGAGCTCGCCGATTTCCTCCGTCGTTCGCGTGAGCGGCTGAGCCCGCATGATGTCGGGCTGCCGGCCGGATCGCGCCGCCGAACCCCGGGTCTGCGCCGCGAGGAGGTCGTGCAGCTCGCCGGTATGTCTGCCGACTACTACACGCGGCTGGAGCAGGCGCGTGGCCCGCAACCGTCCGTCCAGATGCTCACCGCACTCGCCCGCGCGCTGCGGCTCTCGGAGGACGAGCGCGACCATCTCCACCTGCTGGCCGGTCACCGGCCGCCGGCCGGGCGGCAGGCCGGGGAGCACATCCGCCCGGCGCTGCTTCACTTGCTGGACCAGTTGAAGGAGACGCCGGCTCAGATCGTCAGCGACCTCGGCGATCTGCTCGCCCAGAACGCCATGGCCACCGCGCTGTTCGGCAGTGTCTGCTCGCTGCGCGAGGAGGAGCGGAACGTGGTCTGGCGCTGGTTCACCGATCCGACGGTGCGCCAGGCCTACCCGGAGGACGAGCGCGACCACTGGAGCCGGGTGCACGTGGCCGACCTGCGCGCCGCAGTCGCCCGGCGGTCGCGGGACGCCACGGCCGGGGCGTTGGTGGCCCGGATCGCCGCAGCAAGCGAGGAGTTCGCCCAGCTGTGGGAGCTGCACGAGGTGGCTGTGCGCCGCACCAGCCGGATGTGCGTGGTGCATCCGGTGATAGGCCCGATCAGCCTGGACTGCGAGGCGCTGCTGACGCCGACCGAGGACCAGCGGCTGCTGCTGTTCACCCCAGCCCCCGGCACCACCGCAGCCGGTTGCCTGGAGCTGCTCCGGGTGGTCGGGACGGAGCGCTTCGGCGCTGGTACCGGCGGCACGGCCACGCAGCACGACGAGGTCAGATGACGGCCGGTTCGGCGGCGGGCGGGGTGTGAGCCGACCAGGGCCGGGCGGCAGGCGACCGGTGGTTGAACTGGTGGGTACGCATGGCGCGCCGTGTCCGCGGTCGGAGAGCCTGCGGATCGTGGAGGCGGGGTGGTCGGGCATCGCTGGTCAGCTCCGGTGGTTGTGTGGGTGGGTGGCCACCTCGAGGTGGCGGTGGCCGCCGAGGACGGCGATGTCGCCGGCGCGATCGGTACGAAGCACGGTGGCGCCGAGTGCGGTCAGCCGGTCCACGGTGCGCGGGGCAGGGTGTCCGTAGGGGTTGTCCCGGCCGCAGGAGATCAGGGCGAGCCTCGGGTGCAGCGCGCCGGTGAGATCCCAGTCCTGGTTGGCCGAGCCGTGGTGGGCCACCTTGAGGACGTCCGCCCGGCCCGGCGGACCGCGTTGCAACAGGGCCTCCTGCGCAGGTGGTTCGAGGTCGCCCAGCAGCGCGACCCGGAGCTGGTCGCCAGGCGGGCCCACCGTGGCGAGCAGGGCGACACTGGCGTTGTTGGCACCGGGGGTGGCCGGTCCGAGTGAGTCGCCTGGCCACAGGACGTCCCAGGCGAGCTGGGGCCCCGCGGTGCGGTGTTCGCCTCGGCGTGCCTGCTGGACGGGGACGCCGGCCGCCGATGCCCACCGCAGGACCCGGTTCTGTTCACCAGGTGGTGAGCCGAGCAGTGTCACCTGGAGCGCCGCGACGGCACGTCCACGCAGGACCCCGGGCAGACCTTCGACGTGGTCGGCGTGGAAGTGACTGAGGATCAGTAGGGGGATCCGGGTGATTCCCAGCTCGCGGAGGCAGGCGTCGGCGATGGCGGGGTCCGGCCCTGTGTCCACGACGACAGCGGTGTCGGCGGCGAGCGGAAGGACGGCCATGTCTCCCTGCCCGACGTCGCAGAGAGCCAGCCGCCAGCCGGGAGGCGGCCAGCCGGTGGCGATTCGGGTGAGAGCGGGTGGGCGCAGGAGTACCGCGGCAAGCGCCATGACGGCAGCAACTGCCGTGACGATCCGGGCCCAGCGATGGGCGGCTCGGTGGGCCGCCAGCAGTGGGGGCACGGCCAGGCTCAGGGCCAGGGTGGTGACGGCGAGCAGTGCCGCTCCGGCCGGTCCTGCGGGCCAGTCCAGCAGGGCGCCGGGCAGGGCGGCACCGTGTCGGGCGACGGCCGCCAGCCACCCGGTGGGCAGGGCGGCGAGGTCGGCCAGAAGTCGAGCGGCTGCGGGAGCGAGCGGTGCCACCGCGAGTGCCGCGAAGCCGAGCAGGGTGGCAGGGGCGACGGCCGCCTCGGCGAGCAGGTTGCAGGGGACGGCCACCAGGCTGACTCGCGGCGCGAGCAGGATGGTGACGGGCGCGCAGCAGGCCTGGGCGGCCGCCGTGGCGGCGAGTGCGGTGGCCAGCGGTGACGGCCAGCCTCGGCGGCGCAGTGCGTCGGCCCAGCGCGGTCCGAGGGTGAGCAGCCCGGCGGTGGCGAGCGTGGAGAGCAGGAAGCCGTAGGAGCGGGCCAGGTAGGGGTCGAGGAGGACGAGGAGCAGAACGGCCCCGGCGAGGGCGGGAACGCCTTGGCGGGGACGGCCGGTGGCGAGGGCGAGCAGGCCGAGGAGGCCGGTGGCGGCCGCCCTGAGAACGCTCGGCTCGGGACGGCAGACGGTGATGAAGGCGAGGGTCAGTCCGGTGCCGACGAGGGCTGTCGTCCGGACGGACAGGCCGAGCAGGCCGGCCAGCCCGCCGCGGCGGCGGCCGTCGTCACCGTCCTGGCGCGGCGCTCCGAGCAGGACGGCAATGAGGACGGCGAGGTTGCCTCCGCTCACGGCGGTGAGATGTCCGAGGTCGGTGGCGCGGAAGGCGTCGCGCAGGTCGTCGGGGAGCCGGGAGGTGTCGCCGACGACCAGGCCGGGGAGGAGTCCTCGGCTGTCCGCCGGCAGGTGGTCGGCGGCATCGCGAAGGCCTGCGCGGAGCCGTGCCGCGATCTGCTGTGACCGGTCGGCTGCGGCGAGCATGTGTGGTGGGCCGAGGACGACCAGGCGCGCCGCCGAGTCGTGGTCGCGCTCGCCCGGGGCGGAGGGGCGGACGTCTGCGGTGACCCTGGCCGAGGGCACGAGCCCGTGCCAGGCGGTGATGTCCTGGGCGCGGACGAGGACCGTGACGGGGGTGTGCACGGTGACGGCCGGTCGGTCGGGGTCGGAGGGAAAGCGCACGCGGTTCACCACGGCGTCGAAGGTCAGCATGGCCTGCCCGGGCGCGGTGCCGTGGACTCGTCCGGTGTGGGCGGTCGGGTCGCCGGCGACGGTGAGATCCACGGACAGTTCGACCTGCGAGGTGCGAAGGGCCTCGGGGGATCGGTCGGTCGGAGTGATGGTGGTCGGTGGACCGGGACCCGTCGACGGGGCTGTGGCTGTCGATGCCGGCCGCGTCGGGGACGTGGGCGCGGCTGCGCCCGTGGCCGACGGAGAAGCGGCCTGCACGGTGAGGGCCGGTCGGACGAGGTCCGGGATCGGGCCTCGGTGGAGGTCGGCGGTGTGCAGGACGGTGGTCAGCGTGGCCGCCGCCGAGGTGAGCAGTACGGCAGCGGTCAGCGGGGCGATTCGGCGCCTCCCGGCCGCTGCCCGCCGTCGGAGCAGGAGCAGGGCTGCTCCGGCGGTGAGCACTGCGGCGACGGCGAGCGGCGGGTGGTGACGGGGCTCCGCTGCGAGGACGGCGGAGGTTGCCGCCCAGGCAGTGAGCGCGGGCAGTAGCAGCCGCAGGTCGGCAGGACGGCGGGCGGGGGCGGCCGGGGCACCCGACCGGTCCGGCCTGGCACTGGCCCGGTCCAGCCGTCCGGCTGCGGGGGCGAGGGTGACGGCCATCGCAGACACCTTCCTCGGTGTTGAGCGGTCATTGCTTGGCCGAGCGAGGCAGGCCGGAGCCCAGCTGCCTGCTGCTGCCTGCTGCTGCTGCTGTCAGAGCGTCAGCAGGCCCTTGATGTCGTCGAACTTGCGCTGCCCGATGCCCGGAACCTGCCTGAGCTGGTCGACCGAGTGGAACGGGCCGTGTGCCTGGCGGTACTGCAGAATCCGCTGGGCGAGTGTCGGGCCGACGCCCGGCAGGGTGTCGAGCTGCTCGGCGGTTGCCCGGTTGAGGCTGACGAGGCCGCCGGTGGTGGCGCCACCGACGCCCTGGCCGGGCGGGGCGCCGACCAGGATCTGTTCGCCGTCGCTGAGCACCCGGGCGAGGTTGAGTGCGTCGGTGTCCGTGCCGGGGAGTGCGCCGCCGGCGGCACGCAGGGCGTCGGCGACCCTGGAGCCGGTCGGCAGGGTGCGCAGGCCAGGGTGCTGGACCTTGCCCGCCACGTCCACGACCACGGTGGGTGCCGGGGCGCCGGGCGAGGCCGTCGTCCCGGCTGCCCCGGAGGAGGGCGGGCCTCCGGTGGCAGACGGCGCGCTGCCGCTGACGGTCGGGACGGCGACCGGTTCGGGGCGGCTCAGCCAGAAGTGCTGGACGGCGTACCCGACGGCGAGCAGAAGCAGAGCGGCCAGGCCGAGCGCAGCTCTGCGGTCGAGCATCAGCCCGGCGGGAAGGGAGAAAGCGAGCCGCCGGGCAGAGGGCGACTTCGGGAGGTCGGGCGGGACGGTGGCGGAGTCGGCCGCGGTACCGAAGGGCGAGGAGGTCTCCGGCGGCGGCAGCCCTGCGCCCGGTGCGGGAATCGACGGACCGTCGCGCACCGCGCGACGGCGGGGCGATCGCCCTGCTCCCTGGGGTGTGTCCGGCCCGGACCTGCGGGAGATGAACCGGTTCGGGTTCCGCGGCCGGTCGCCCCCGGCACCCCGGGCCGGCGCATCGGGGGCGGTCATTCCGCTCACAGTGGTCGAGCCGGCCGGTGCCGTCGGCCCGTTCGGCGGACCGGAGGAGGCGCCCGTGAATTCACCGGCCGGACCGCCGGCCGAGGTGCCCCCGGACGGGCGGGCAGCTGTGCGGGGGCGGGTACGCGACGGGCCACCGCCCAACGCTGCGGAGAACAGGGCGGCCAGCCGCCGCCGAACCGTCTCGGTCGTCTCTCGGCGCCGTGCTGCGCCGCGGGTGGTGTGCTTCATGCGAGGACGGTACGAACGCCGCTTCTCCCCCACCCGCACTCCGTCACCCACCTGTGGACAACTCGGGGGTGTGGACAACTCCCTTCCCTCACACGGATGAAAAGAGCACCGCCGGGACGCCTCCGGGAACCCGCCAGGCTGCGTGTTCGTCAGCCGGGTCGGAGCCGCTGCGAGGCGGAGTCGCACCACAGGCGGGTCTGCAGCGAGGGCCGTCACTCGATCTGCGGGCGGCCCTCATCCGGGGTGGCGCTCATCCGGAGCGGTACCGGGCGGAGCAACACCAGGCAGAGCTGCACTGGGCGGAGCGGCACCCAGCGATGCTCCACTCAGCGGGGCGACACCACGACGGCCAGCAGGCCGGGCCCGACGTGGGCACCGATGACGGCGCCGACCTCACCCACGTACAGGTCGCGCAGTCCGGGCACCCGCTCGCGGAGGCGCTCGGCCAGCGGCTCCGCACGGTCCTCGGCAGCGAGGTGGTGGACGGCGATGTCGACCTCGGCATCGCCTGCGCGTTCCACGGCGATCTCCTCCAGCCGGGCGATCGCTCGGGACGCAGTCCGCACCTTCTCCAGTGGCTCGATCCGACCGCCGGAGAGGTGGAGCAGCGGTTTGACCGCGAGGGCCGAGCCGAGCAGGGCGCGGGCGGCGCCGATGCGGCCACCGCGGCGCAGGTGCTCCAGCGTGTCCACGTAGAAGAAGCCGCTGGTCCGGGCGGATCGGCGGGTGGCCTCGGCGGCGGCCTCGACCAGGCCGAGGCCGGCTTCGGCGGCCTCGGCGGCCGTCAGCACACAGTGGCCGAGGGCCATGCCGACCAGTCGGCTGTCCACCACCTCGACCGGGATGTCCGCCCCGGCCGCGGCGAGTGTGGCGGCCTCGTAGGTACCCGAGAGTTCGGAGGAGATGTGTACGGACACGACACCCGTGGCGCCCGCCTCGGCGGCGGCGCGGTACGCGGCGGCGAAGGTCTCCGGGTTGGGACGGGAGGTGGTGACTCTGCGCTTGGCGCGCAGTGCCTCGGCGACGTCCTTGGGCGAGATCTCGACGCCCTCGGTGAGAACCTCGTCGCCGACCACGACGGAGAGCGGGACCACCTCGATCCGATGGCGGTCGACGACGTCCTGGGGCAGGTAGGCCGTGGAATCGGTGACAAGGGCGAGGTGGCCGGGCATGAGCCGGAGGTTACTCCGCGACCGGCGCAGATGACAGCGCCGGCCACTCGGATCCCTTCCGTACAACGGCCGCGGGCCGGCTCCGCACGCGGCAGGCCGACCAGCTCGGTCCGACAGGACCCCTACGCTCCACCGGTGTTCGGCTTGCGCAGCCGGTCGGCGAGCCGATTGAGGGGCTCGCCGAGACCGAGCAC
Organism: Kitasatospora sp. NPDC085879; assembly: GCF_040686255.1. Taxonomy (NCBI): domain Bacteria; kingdom Bacillati; phylum Actinomycetota; class Actinomycetes; order Kitasatosporales; family Streptomycetaceae; genus Kitasatospora; species Kitasatospora sp. NPDC085879. The sequence continues at coordinate 82,577 of NZ_JBFBJZ010000015.1, forward strand.
GTCCTCGGCGCGTAGCCGATTGCCACTGGCGATGCCCTTGCGCTGCTCCTCATCCGCGCGGGCCGCGGCGGCTCCCGCGGTGGCTGCGGAGCGGCTGTCCGAAGGGGCACCGTTGGCACGGGGGCCGGCCGCGGTAGTGCCTGCGGCGGCACCGGGGCCGCCGTCGCTCGCACCGTCGGCACCGGTCAGCAGGTCCCAGTGCCGCAGTGCCCCGGCCTCGTTCTCGCACTCACGGCTGAGCCGCGCCAGGTCGTCGTCGGCGAAGCGGCGCATGCGGTCCTGGGCGGCCCAGCGCATGGTCTCCGCGGAGTGGGTGATCCGGCCGGCCCGCTCACGGAGCTCGGGCAGTTTCGCGGTCAGCCGGACGCTGTCGGGCTCGCGTTCGAGGATGCGCATCTCGCGGTCGAGTTCGGCGGCGTGCGCGTCGAGCCGGGCCAGCAGTTGCAGCGACTCGGCGAGCTGGCTGTCCTCGGTCAGGCCGGACTCCAGCACCTGCCGGGTGGCGTCGAGGGAGGTGCGCAGCGACAGGCGGACGGCCGCGAGTTGGCCCTGGGCGCCGGGCTTGGTGAAGGTCTTGGCGCGCAGCGCCGCGTTCTCCACCGTGCGCCGCGCGTGGGCCTCGTGCCGTTCCACCTTGGCGGCGACGGCCTTGGCGGCCTTGACCGTGCCGACGACGGCCATGACGCCGGCGGTCACCAGGAAGAGCATCACCAGGGCGATCACCACGCCGATCGCGTCCATCCCTACCCCACCTTCCGCGGAGCCCACGGACCCCGCTCGCCGGACGCGGCCCGCGTGGCCGCCCCGGCATCTCCACGGTAGCGTCCGCGGGGCTCCCGTCCGAGCCGGGAGGCGGTACCGGCCGCAGAGATCAGGGAGAGCTCAGGGGCCGGGTCCGGGGTCTTCCGGGGCTGTTCCCGGTGGCGGACTCGCCATCGAGGACGGCAGGTGTCCGCATCTGCTGTCAGGATGGCCGCATGCTGGAGACCTCCGCCCGCCTGCTGCGTCTGCTGTCCCTGCTCCAGGTCCGCCGCGACTGGTCGGGGGCGGACCTCGCCGACCGCCTGGATGTGGATGTGCGCACGGTGCGGCGGGACGTGGACAAGCTGCGCGGTCTCGGCTACCCGGTGAACTCGACACCGGGCACGGCGGGCGGCTACCGGCTCGGCGCGGGGGCGGAGATGCCGCCGCTGCTGCTGGACGACGAGGAGGCCGTCGCGGTGGCCGTGGGGCTGCGGACCGCGGCAGGTGGCACGGTGTCCGGCATCGAGGAGTCCTCCGTGCGGGCGCTGGCCAAGCTGCTTCAGGTCATGCCGTCGAGGCTGCGACACCGGGTGGATGCGCTGGCCGCCTCGACTGTGGCGCTGCCGGGTCACGGGCCGCAGGTACAGGCCGACGTGCTCACCGCGATCGCCGCCGCGTGTCGGGCACACGAGCGACTGCGCTTCGACTACCGGACGCACGCGGGCGACGAGAGCCGCCGGGACGCCGAACCGCACCGGCTGGTGCACACCGGCACCCGCTGGTACCTGGTGGCCTGGGACACCGCCCGGGCGGACTGGCGGAACTTCCGCGTCGACCGGATCACGCTGCGCCCGCCGCACGGGCCACGGTTCGTACCCCGGGAGCCCCCGGAGCAGGACGTCCGCGGCTGGGCCTCCTGGGAGATCTCCGTCGGCCAGTACCGCTACCAGGCCCGCTGCACCGTCCGGGCGTCGGCCGAGGAGGTCGTCCGGAAGACCACACCGACCTCGGCGGTGGTCGAGCCGCTCGACGAACAGACTTGCACCCTGCGCACGGGCTCCAACTCGCTGGACGGCCTGGCTCTCCACCTGGCCCTGCTGGGGTTCCCGTTCACCGTGCACGAGCCGCCCGAGCTGGTGGCGCATGTAGCCGCCCTCGCCGACCGTCTGCGCTGCGCCGCCTCTCCGACCGGCCGACCGCGGGCAACCGACGCGCCGTAGCCCCCTCCGTACCGTCGGCGAGCCCGCCGCCGGCTTGGCACCGCGCCGACGCCGAAAACGCCCGGGCCGGGCGCCCCTCGTGGGGAGCCCGGCCCGGGAAGCAGCGGCAGACGTCAGCCGGTGACGATGTTCACCAGCTTCGGCGCACGCGCGATGACCTTGCGCACCGGCGCGTCGCCCAGGGCGGCCACGACGGCCGGATCGGCCAGTGCCAGCGACTCCAGCTCGGCGTCGGAGATGCTCGGCGCGACCTCCAGGCGGGCCTTGACCTTGCCCTTGATCTGGACGACGCAGGTGACCGTCTCGTCGACGACGTAGGCCGGGTCGGCGACCGGGTAGTCGGCAAAGGCCAGCGACTCGCCGTGGCCCAGGCGCTGCCACAGCTCCTCGGCGATGTGCGGGGCGAGCGGGGCGACCATCAGGACGATCTGCTCGGCCACGCTGCGCGGCGTGGAACCCCGCTTGACCAGGAAGTTGTTCAGCTCGATCGCCTTGGCCACGGCCGTGTTGAACCGCAGGCCGGCCATGTCGGCGCGAATGCCGTCGATCGCCTTGTGCAGGGCGCGCAGGGTGGCCTCGTCCGGCTCCTCGTCCGTGACGACCAGCTCGCCGGTGCTCTCGGAGACGATGTTGCGCCACAGCCGCTGCAGGAAGCGGTACGAGCCGACGACGGCGCGGGTGTCCCACGGGCGGGAGACGTCCAGCGGGCCCATCGACATCTCGTACAGGCGCAGGGTGTCGGCGCCGTACTCGTCGGCGATCTCGTCGGGGGCGACGGCGTTCTTCAGGGACTTGCCCATCTTGCCGGCCTCGCGCTTGACCGGCTCGCCCTGCCAGACGTAGCCGCCGTCGCGCTCCTCGACCTCGGCGGCGGGCACCGGGAAACCCCGCGCGTCGCGGTACACGTCGGCGGTGATCATGCCCTGGTTGAACAGCTTGTGGAACGGCTCGACGGAGGTGACGTGGCCCAGGTCGAACAGCACCTTGTGCCAGAAGCGGGCGTACAGCAGGTGCAGCACCGCGTGCTCGGCACCGCCGACGTACAGGTCGACGCCACCGGCCGGCTTGTCGGCCGTCGGGCCCATCCAGTAGGCCTCGTTGGCCGGGTCGACGACCTTGTCGGGGTTGGCCGGGTCGATGTAGCGCAGCTCGTACCAGCAGGAACCGGCCCAGTTGGGCATGGTGTTGGTCTCGCGGCGGTACTTCTTCGGGCCGTCGCCCAGGTCCAGCTCGACCTCGACCCAGTCCTCGTTGCGCGAGAGCGGGGTCTTCGGGGTGGAGGCGGCATCGTCCGGGTCGTAGGTGTGCGGCGAGTAGTCCTCGACCTCGGGAACCTCGACCGGCAGCATCGACTCGGGCAGCGCGTGCATGGCGCCGTCCTCGTCGTAGACGATCGGGAAGGGCTCGCCCCAGTACCGCTGGCGGCTGAACAGCCAGTCGCGCAGGCGGTAGTTGACGGTGCCCTCGCCGATGCCGCGGCCGGCCAGCCAGCGGGTGACGGCGGCCTTGGCGTCGACGACGCTGAGGCCGTTCATCGACAGGTCGTCGTGGGCCGAGTTGACGATCACCGAGTCGTAGGTGTCGAAGGCGTCGTCCCAGGTGTGCGGGTCCTCGCTGCGGCCGTCGGTCGGCTGGACGACGCAGCGCATCGGCAGGCCGAAGGCGCGGGCGAAGGCGAAGTCGCGGTGGTCGTGGGCCGGGACGGCCATGATCGCGCCGGTGCCGTAGCCCATCAGGACGTAGTCGGCGATGAAGACCGGGACCTGCTCGCCGCTGACCGGGTTGGTCGCGTAGGCGCCGGTGAAGACACCGGTCTTGATCTTGGCGTCGACCTGGCGCTCGACGTCCGACTTGGCGGCGGCCTCGGCCCGGTAGGCCGCGACGGCCTCGGCGGGGGTGGCGGCGCCACCGGTCCAGTCCGCGGGCACGCCCTCGGGCCAGGCGGCCGGGACGATCGAGTCGACCAGGGCGTGCTCGGGCGCCAGCACCATGTAGGTGGCACCGAACAGGGTGTCCGGGCGGGTGGTGAAGACGGTGATGGCCTCGCCACTGGGGACGGCGAAGTCGACCCGGGCGCCCTCCGAGCGGCCGATCCAGTTGCGCTGCTGCAGCTTGATCGCCTCGGGCCAGTCCAGCACGTCCAGGTCGGCGATCAGGCGGTCGGAGTACGCGGTGATCCGCATCATCCACTGCCGCAGCTTCGACTTGAACACCGGGAAGTTGCCGCGCTCGGAGCGGCCGTCCGAGGTGACCTCCTCGTTGGCCAGCACGGTGCCCAGGCCCGGGCACCAGTTGACCGGCACCTCCTTGGCGTAGGCCAGCCGGTACTCGCCCAGCACCTCGTCGCGCTCGACGGACGACAGCGCGGACCAGGCACGGCCGCCCGGCACCTCGCGCTCGCCGGACTCGAACTGCGCGATCAGCTCGGCGATCGGGCGGGCCTTGCCGGCCGCATCGTCGTACCAGGAGTTGAAGATCTGCAGGAAGATCCACTGCGTCCAGCGGTAGTAGTCCGGGTCGATCGTGGCGATGGAACGCCGCGAGTCGTGACCCAGGCCCAGCCGGCGCAGCTGGCGGCGCATGTTGCCGATGGCCGCCTCGGTGGTGATCCGGGGGTGCTGGCCGGTGGCGACGGCGTGCTGCTCGGCGGGCAGGCCGAAGGCGTCGTAGCCCAGCGTGTGCAGCACGTTGTGGCCGGTCATCCGCTGGAAGCGGGCGTAGACGTCGGTGGCGATGTACCCCAGCGGGTGGCCGACGTGCAGACCGGCACCGGACGGGTACGGGAACATGTCCATGATGAAGCTGTGGGGCTTCGCGGCGACGCCGCCGTCCGTGCCCTCGGCCAGCGGGCCGACCGGGTTGGGGGCGTTGAACGTCCCCTCCTTCTCCCACAGGTCCTGCCAGCGGGACTCGATCTCGGCCGCCAGCGCGGCACCGTAGCGGAAGGGCTCGGAAGCGGCCTCGGCCGCGCCGGAAGCAGGGGTCGTCGTCTCGCTCATGGTCCTTCGGGCTCCGTCGTCATCAGTGGCGAACCAGCGGCACACACTCGGAACAGCACATGCTCGGAAAGCAAAAAACCCCTCGCAGGAGGGGTCGCCACGCCGACTCCGGCACTTCGCCGGTCCTGGTCAGCGCGGCCGGCTAAGGAGCAGGCGCACGGTTCGCATGGGGTCAGGGTACCGCAACAGCCCGTTGCCCCCACCGCGCATTCCACCCACGCATCCCACCCGCACATTCCATTCGCGCATTCGCAGAGGCACCCGTGCATCCACCGAGGGCACCCCGCCCGGTCGGCCCGCCGGAACCACTGGGACGACCTGCCCGGCCGACCGGTACAGCCCCACCGGTACGACTCGTCCACCCCATCAGCCCGCGAGCGGGACCTCCTCGCGAACGGCCGTGTCGAAGGCGCGCAACGCCCGCGCAACCCTCGCCGACTGCATTCCGGCGGCGAGCTGCCTGGCCTCGTCGGCGATCCTGGCGGCCTCCTCGAATTCTCCGCTGCGCCGATGCGCCTCGGCGAGTCGGACCATCAGCAGGGCCCTGGTCCGGGCGCGCTCGGCCGGCAGTGCGGCGACCGCTTCGCCGAGCATCGCCCGGGCACGCTCGAAGTCGCCGAGGAAGAGGTGCATCTCCCCCACCATGCCGGCCAGGTCGGCATGGTCCTGGGCGTGGTCCTGCGTGTGTTCCTCCTGGCCGGCGAGCGCCTGGAAGGCCCGCTCGGCCACGGCCTCGGCGCTGATCTGCTCGCCCTTGCGGCCGTGCGCGCGGGCGATCCGGCCCAGCTGCAGTGCCCGTTCACGGGGGGTCAGCACTTCGTCGGCGGCGCGCAGCGCGGTGGAGAGCATGGCGACCGCGTCGAGCCCGCGCCCACCGGAGTTGTACGTCGCCTGGACGGCGAGGCAGCCGACCACGCCGACGCCGAGTCGCGGGTCGCCGGAGATGTGTGCGGCGCGCAGTGCGGCGACGAAGGCGCGCTGGGCCGCGGCGTCGTTGCCCATGTCGTAGTTGGCCCAGCCGACCAGCCGGGCGATCCGGCCGGCTGCGCCGTAGAGTTCGCGGCCGAGTTTCTCGTCGTAGGCGCCGAGTTCCAGGAGCTTGCCCACCATGGCGAGTTCGGCCTTGGCGAGGTCGAGGATGAGGCCTCCGCCATAGGCGCGTTCCAGGCGGCGTTTGCTCTCGTAGGAGAGCCGGAGGTCGGCGAGCTGTTCGGGGGCGATGCGCAGGGCGCCGGCGCCGCCGGTGACCTCGGGCGGTGGGGAGGCCCAGTGCCGGGCGGCCTGTTCGAGTTCGTCGCCGCGGAAGAGGTCGGTCAGTCGGACGGGGGCGGCGTCGGTGCCGGCCTCGCGGAGCGCGGTCTGCGCGGTGTCGGCCGTCCACGGGTCGGTGAGCAGCCGCGGCGAGAGGATCTTGGCGCCGCGACCACTGCCCATGCGGCCCCAGAGCTGCTCGTAGGTGACGGCGATGCCGACGGCGCGGCCGAGCACCTCGCAGACGGTCTGGTCGTGCGGGGCGCGGGGCACCATGCCGCGGTCGCGCCACTTGTAGGGAGCGGTGGCGCTGATGGCCAGGCCGGCGGGCAGGGCGGCGTTCACCTCGCGGGCGAGCCGCTCGGGGCTCCACCCGAGCTGGTGGAGTATCCGGGCGAGCTCTTCGTTCCGCTTGCGCACCAGGTCGGCCATGTCTCGACCGTAGCGGGCCGGGAGGGTCCGCGGGTGAAGTCGGTCGCACGGGCCGGGGAACGCCGAAGGGCCGCTCCCCGGAGGGAACGGCCCTTCACTTTCTGTGGAGCTATGGGGAATTGAACCCCAGACCTCTTGCATGCCATGCAAGCGCTCTACCAACTGAGCTATAGCCCCTTGCCGTGGCCCCCGGTGGTCTCCCCCGGCGACACGCACCACTTTACACGGTCACCGGGGTGCTCCCCTAATCCGTTTCGGTGCCCACCGCCGGGCGGCCGGGCCGACCCCGACGGCCGGGCCTGCCGACACGGCCGGCCCCGCACCGGGGCCGGTCACGGCCTGACGCAGGAGACGCTCCACCGGGCACGCGGAGAGTCTCAGCGCCCGCGCGCTCGACTGCGCCGCCACACACTGCGCAGCAGCGCCGCGGCGATGCCGGCTGCGACGACGATCACAGCCCAGTAGACCGGGTCGCCGCGCGACTCGTCGTCGGCGCCGAGCGCCCCGCCGAGGGCGAACAGCAGGAAGATTCCGGCGACGAGCGTGAGCACCATGTTGACGACGAGCTGCACCGGGGACGAGCGGACGGCGGGCCCCGCGGTCCGGGACCGCGCCGGGCCCGCCAACCCCGCCGAACCGACCGAGCCCCCAGAACCGGCCGAACCCCCCGAACCGACCGAGCCCCACGAACCCGCGCGACCGGCGGTGCGGGCGGGCGTCGACCGCGGAGGCATCCGGACGTACGCCTGCTGCGGCACCGCGGCGTCGATCGTGGCGAGGGTGTGCGCGTCGACGGCGAAGCAGGCCGGTTCGATCTCGACGCAGATGCCGTCGGTCCCGATGAGCCGCCGTCCGCCGTCGGGCCAGGCGAGGTGGACGGCGCAGGCGTCGTACCGGACGGTGGCGGCCTGTCCCTGGTGGACGAGGCTGACACCGCCCGCGCCGACGACCAGGTCGGGTCCGCCCGATTTGCGGGAGCGGTGGCGTTTGCCCTCGACGGCTGCGGCGGAGTGCAGCGGTGCGGTCGCATAGCCGGCCCAGTCCGCGCGGTGCCCGGCGGGCACGCGCAACAGACCGTTGCCCAGGGCCTGCTGAGCGACCGTCCGGACGTCCTCGGCGGTGACGGCGGCGAGCTCGGCGCGGAGTTCGTCCCGGCTGCGGACCGGCAGGCCGAGCAGCAGGTCGGCGGCGCAGCCGGGCAGGCGCGACGGGTCGGTGTCGGGGGCGGCGATGGCGGAGTCGGCGCGGCGTCGCAGGGCGTCGAGGGTGTCCGGGGCGACGCCCGCGACGGCGAGCCGCGCGAGGACGTCGACGAAGCCGCCGAGCACGGCGTCCTGCTGTTCGGGCAGGGCGTCGGCGAGCGCGGTGACGGTGAGGACGCCGTCGCCGCGGTGTCCGTGGTCGGCGCCGGCGGTGTAGGAGAGGCCGCCGTCCTGTCGGAGGTCCTGGAACAACTCGCGGTCCAGGCAGGCGGTGTAGAGGTCGACGGCGGCGCTGCGGGGCAGCACGGTGTCGAAGAGGACCTGTCCCTGCCCGGCGGCGAAGTACGCGGGAGTGTCGGGCAGGGCGGCGGTCGGCTGCGGCGCGGGCATCCGGCGCCCGGGGCGCAGCGGTAGCCGCAGGCCGTCCGGCACCCGTTCGCCGGCGATCCAGAGGGCGGCGTTCTCGCGGGTGAACCAGGTGTCGGCCCACTGCTGGACGGTCTGCGGGTCGAGGCCGGGCACGCCCCACTCGGGGTAGCTGACCAGGCCGTGGCCCTGGGCGCCGTACCGCCACAGGCCGGTCGCCTCGGCGGCGCCGGTGCCGCGCCCGGCCTCCTCGGTGCGCAGGATCGCCTTCTCGGTCTCCAGCCGGTCCATCGGCAGAGCGGTCAGCGACTCGCAGACGCTCTGCAGGAAGGCGCGGATCTCCTGGTCGTCGCCCTCCAGCAGGAAGTGGGTGTGCAGTTGTCCGGTGGCGCCGTTGAAGCGGTGCACCTGGACGCCGCTGCGGTGCAGGGCGAGGTGTTCGACGAGGTGGGTGATGCCGGCGCGGGCGAGGGTCTCGTCGGCGCGGCCGACCCGGAACACCAGGCCGGCGGCCGTGCGGCCGGGTCGCGGTGCGTGCAGGGCCGGTACGCCGTCGACCTCGAAGCGGTGGATCACGGCTCAGCCTCTCAGTGCGTGGTCGCGGTGTTCCCGGAAGGCCCGCTCCGGTGCGTTGTCGAACCACTCCCACGGCTCGGTGCTGCCGTACGGGCCCATGGCCTGGAAGTGCGCCCGGGCTGCGGCCCGGTCGCCGCCGAGGGAGGCGAGCAGGGCGAAGGAGCTGTGCGCGGTGATCCGGCCGAAGCGGGCGCGGAAGTCGGGGTGCAGGACGGAGCCGTGGGCGGCCTCGGTGAGTTCCTGCCGGACGTCCTTGCGGGCGGCGTACGCGTTCCGGGCCGTCCGGTCGTAGGAGGTCATCCGCTCCACGTGGTACCCGGCCAGCAGGGCGCCGTTGATGCTGCCGGGCGGGGCGGTGCGGAAGCAGTCGCGGGCGAAGGTGTGGGCCTCCTCCCAGCTGCCGCCCCATTTGGGCAGCAGCTGCTGGAGCAGGCTGCGCTGGCCGGCGTAGTGGTGCGGTGCGACCCGGGTCAGCGCGCGGTGGCGGCGCCGGGTCTCGTTGATGCCGAGGGAGATGCCGCGCGAGATCGTCATGCGCAGCGTCCAGGCCAACGTGTCGGCGCGGTTGCGGGCGACGGCGCCGATCAGCAGCTGCTCGGCCTCGTTGAGCCGGGCGCGGAACTCCCGCCAGCCCTCCGGGGTGACGTCCTGGGCGCGCCGGGTGGTGCGGGCCTGCCAGCCGACCTGGATCAGCCGGTCGGCCAGCAGCGCGGTGGCGAGGGTGTCGTCGGGCCGGCGTGCGAGGACCTGCCGCAGCAGGTGTTCGACGCCCGGCACCCGGACGGCCTCGTCGGCGAGGACGAGCAGGCCGTGGTCCTCCCGGCAGTCGGCGAAGGCCGCGCACAGTGCGGGCCAGTCGCCCTGCCGTGCCGCGTACCGGACGGCGCCTAGCTCCGGGAGCGCGGCGGCCGGGTCGAAGACCGGTTCGGTGCTCATGGGCGGCGATCGTAGGCGGCGGCCGAACCGCCGGACCGCGGAACCGATGGTGCGAACCCGTACGAATTCGGGCAAGCCACCGCTCACTTGACGAAGAATTTACGGAATCTATGACTCCGCTTGTGCTGGAACCTCCCTAGGCTGACCGCCGATGACCGGCCATCAGGGCAGTCGCACACCGAGGAGCACCATGAACAACCGCCGCCGGCAGCAGCTGCTCAAGGCCGCCGCACCGCTGCTGATCGCCGACGAGCAGGTCGAGTTCGCCACCCTCACCAAGGTGGGTACGGTCTCCGCCGCCCGCCGCCTGGCCACCACCGCCGTGGTGGGTGTCCTGACGGCCGGTACGGTGACGGCGATCGCCACCCCGCGCCCGGTGTACCTGGCCCTGACCGACCGGCGGCTGCTCTTCTTCGACGTCGACCAGCTCAGCGGCAAGCCCACCAAGCTGGTCATGGCGCTCCCCCGCGAGGCGGTCACCGCCTCCCCGGCCGCCAAGGCCGCGTTCGGCCTGCTGCTCACCACGCACCTCTCGATCACGGGCGAGGAGCGGGAGCTGAAGCTGACCTTCGCCACCGCGGTCCGCGCGGACGGCCGGGAACTGCTGAGCCGCCTGCCCGTCACCGCCTGACCACCAGGCCGAGCACCCGGCCGAGCACCGGGCCGACCTCCGGGCCCGGCGCGGCCGCTCAGGCCCCGCCACTCAGCGCCGTACGAGGGCCACCCCGGACCCGTCCTGCCCACACCGGCCGCGGGCAGGACGGGCACACGAGCACGCCACGGGCACAGGCGCGGACACGGTCACGGTCACGGTCACGGACGAACCGGCCCGGGCCGCGGTCTCATTCCGCGCGCCCGGTCCGCCCGGCCAGGCCTGCCAGACCCGCTGCCACCACCAGCCCGCCGCCGATGACCGTGGTGGTGACCAGCAGGGCGTGACCGGACACGTCCGCCGGCGCCGGGTAGGACACCGCGCCGAGGAAGACCGTCCCCAGCAGGGTCACCCCGATCACCTGGCCGAGCTGCAGCACGGTCACCATGACGCCGCTGGCGTCCGCGGCGTCCACCGGGGCGACCCGGCCGAGCGCCCGGGCGAAAAGCGGGCTGTAGGCGCAGCCCGCGGCCAGTCCGGTCACGGCGAGCGCCACCTGCGCGGCCGGACCGACCGGCCCTCCCCCGCTCAGCAGCAGGCCGATCAGGACATAGCCCGGTGCCACCACGGCCAGGCCGAGCACCGGCAGCGACCGGTGCAGCCGCTGCCAGAGCAGGCTCGCCGCCCCGAAGCCCACCGACACGGGCACCGACAGCAGCCCCGCCCGCAGGGCGCTGCTGCCGAGCCCGGCCTGCTGGTGCAGGGCGAAGGCGAACATGAAGCCGGCGAACCCGGCCATGATCAGGAAGATCGCACCGGCGGACGGCAGCAGTCCCGGAGCGTGCAGCACCCGTTCGGCGATCAGCGGCTGCCCGCCGCGCACCGCCACCCGCCGCTCCACGGCGGCGAACAGAGCGAGCATCAGCACGCTGCCTGCGAGCATCGCCCAGCCCCACACGGGCCAGCCGAGCTCGTGCCCGAGGACCAGCGGCACCACCAGCAGGCCGAGCGCGGCGGCCAGCGTCACCAGGCCCGGCAGGTCGAAGCCGCGGCCGGCGTCCCCGGGGAGGTCGGGCAGCAACCGCCGGGAGGCGGCCAGCAGCAGCAGACCGAGCGGGACGTTCACCAGGAAGACCGGCCGCCACCCGGTGCCGAACAGGTCGGCGCTGACCAGCAGCCCGCCGACGACCTGCCCGATCGCCAGGCCGCCCGCCAGCACCGCCGCGTACAGGCCGAGCGCCCGTACCCGGGCGGCGCCGGTGAACAGCCGCTGGATCACGCTGATGACCTGCGGCACCATCACCGCCGCACCGATGCCCTGGGCCACCCGGAAGCCGATCAGCCAGCCGGTGGCGGGCGCCAGTCCGCAGGCGAGCGAGGCCGCGGTGAAGGCGGCCAGCCCGAGGCGGAACATCCGGCTGTAGCCGTACCGGGCGCCCAGCCGGGAGCCGGTGATCAGCAGCACCGCGTAGGCGATGGTGTAGCCGGCGATGACCAGTTGCAGTGCGGCGCCGGAGGCGTGCAGGTCGGTGCGGACGCTCGGGCGGCCACATTGACGACGGAGACGTCGAGCAGGGCCATGAACTGTCCGGAGAGCACCAGCCCGAGCACCAGACCGGGTCTGGCGGGGGCGGCAGGAGAGCCCGGAGAGCCGGAAGCGGCAGGAGAGCCGGGAGAGACGGCAGTGGCGGGGGTGACAGGGGCGGCAGGGGTGCGTAGGTCCGTCATGCCGCCAGCGTGCGCGCGGCCCGGTACGGGTGGTTAGAGCCTGCGGATCCTGGTACCGGGAGCACCTGTCGGCGGCGCCCGCGGTGGGCGACCATGGGAGGCATGACCGTGCTGGATTCGGAGACCGCCGCGGCGCCCCACCGCAAGGACCTGCGACGCGAGGAGCTCGCCAAGTTCCTCCGGGCCTGTCGCGCCCGGGTGCACCCGGAGGACGTCGGCCTGCCGCCCGGCCTGCGGCGCCGGACGCCGGGCCTGCGCCGCGAGGAGGTGGCGCAGCTCGCCGGGCTGGGGGTCACCTGGTACACGTGGCTGGAGCAGGGCCGCCCGATCAACGCCTCGGAGCAGGTGCTGGAGGCGGTGGCCCGGACACTGCGGTTGGACGCCGCCGAGCGCGAGCACCTGTTCCGGCTGGCCGGGGTACGGCTGCCGTCGCCGGCCGACACCGATCACCCGGAGCTCGACGGGGCCACCCAGACCATCCTCGACCAGCTCGACCCGCTGCCCGCGGCGATCTGCAACACCCGTTTCGACGTGCTGCGCCACAACGCCGCGTACCGGGCGCTCTTCCCGCGGGCGACCGGGCCGGCCGGGTCCGGCGAGCCGCGCAACAGCATGTGGTGCGCGTTCACCATGCCGGACTGCTGCAACCCGTTCGTCAACCGGGAGGAGGAGCTGCCCCGGATGGTCGGGGTGCTGCGGGCCGCGTACGGGCGGCACGTGGGCGAGCCCGCCTGGGAGAGCTACGTGCGGGACCTCTCGGCGGCCAGCGACCGGTTCCGCGAGCTGTGGGCCCGGCAGGAGGTGGCGCCGCCGCGGACCTCCCGCAAGGTGTTCCGCCACACCGGGGTGGGCGTGATGCACTTCCAGGCCTCGTACCTGACCATCCCGGCGGCACCGGAGGCGTACCTGGTGGTCTACACGCCGGAGGGCCCCGAGGACCGGCTGCGGCTGGAGCGGATGGTCGCCGAGCCGGCCGGCGTCTTCGCGGAGTGCACGCACGCCGCGGGCCGGGCACCGGAGATGCGGAGCGGCGCGAAAGCCGAGCACCGAACGGGCTGAGCCGCAGAGAAACCGAGCACCGGAACGCCGAAAGCCACCGCTCCGGACGGAGTGGTGGCTTCTCGGGATCCTGTGGAGCTATGGGGAATTGAACCCCAGACCTCTTGCATGCCATGCAAGCGCTCTACCAACTGAGCTATAGCCCCGCGACACGAACGGCCTTCGGCCGCTGGTGCGGAGTGGAGCTATGGGGAATTGAACCCCAGACCTCTTGCATGCCATGCAAGCGCTCTACCAACTGAGCTATAGCCCCGCAGTCCCGGTGGCCCGCCTTCCTTTCGGTCGGCGTTCCTCGCTGCGAACGAGGAAGACTCTACCGGTCAGGCCCGGAACTGCGAAATCGCCTGCCGGAGCGGGCTCAGGTCTCATCGCCGATGACCGGCTGCGGCAGCGTGCCGGCGTTGTGCTCCAGCAGTCGCCAGCCGCGCACGCCCTGGCCCAGCACGGACCAGCAGCAGTTCGACAGGCCGCCGAACCGCTCCCACAGCACCGGCTCCATGCCGAGCAGCCGCCCGATCATGGTGCGGATGGTGCCGCCGTGCGAGACCACGACCAGCGTGCCGTCCTCGGGCAGCTTCTCGACCGCGGCCAGCACCACCGGCACGGCCCGGTCCGCGACCTCGGTCGCGAGTTCTCCGCCGCCGCGCCGCACGGGGTGGCCCTGTGACCAGGCCTCGTACTCCTCCGGGTAGCGGGCCCGGATCTCGGCGTTGGTCAGGCCCTGCCACTCGCCCGCGTACGTCTCCCGGAGGCCCTCCTCGTGGTGCACCTCCAGGCCGCTCACCCGGGCCAGCTCGGCGGCCGTGCGGGCGGCGCGCTGCAGGTCGGAGGAGACCAGCAGGTCGGGCCTGAGCCCGGCGAGCAGCCGTGCGGCCCGCTGGGCCTGGAAGATGCCCTGGTCGGTGAGCGGGATGTCGGTGCTGCCCTGGAAGCGGGACTCGAGGTTCCAGGAGGTCTGGCCGTGGCGCCAGAAGACGATGCGCGGTCCCCGCGCGGCGCGGCTCAGCTCTCGTCCTCGGCGACCGCGTTGCCGGCGGCGTCGGTGCGGGCGCCCTCGGGGCGGTTGCGGGTGGCCAGGGCGTCGGCCGGCAGGGGCAGCTCGGGGCAGTCCTTCCAGAGTCGGTCGAGGGAGTAGAAGGAGCGCTCCTCGGAGTGCTGGACGTGCACCACGATGTCCAGGTAGTCGAGGAGGATCCAGCGGCCCTCTCGCTCGCCCTCGCGGCGCACGGGCTTGACGTCGAGCTCCTCGCGGAGCTTGTCCTCGATCTCCTCGGCGATGGCCCGTACCTGGCGGTCGTTGGCCGCGGAGGCGATGAGGAATGCGTCGGTGATCGACAGCACGTCGCTGACGTCGAAGGCGATGATGTCGTGTGCCAGCTTCTCGGCCGCCGCCTGTGCGGCGACGTTGATAAGTTCCTGGCTCCGGTCAGTGGCAGTCACGTTGTTCTTCCGGCTCGGCTACTCGGTTCTCCACCCCAGGATCTCACGAACGCCGAGGGCCCCCGATCGATTTGACCGGGGGCCCTTCGGACAGGCCCTGCAGGGAGCGGGCGGGCTACTGCGCGGGCAGGCCCTTGTAGTCCTTGCCGAGTACCACGACGAGGTCGGCGTTCTGCGGATCGGTGACCTTCTTCACGGCCTCCGGCTTCAGCCCGAGCGCGCCGGCCAGGGTCTTCGCGGCGTCGGCCCGGGTGTCGTCGGTGTAACGGATCTCGCTGGTCGCCTGGGCGGCGCCGGCCTTGCCGCTGCTCGGCACGACCTCCATGCCGGTGTTGGTGATCTGCACCGAGGCGGACTCGGCGGCCTTCGCCTGGCCGGAGGCGTCGACCACCGAGACCCGGGTGGTGCTGCCGCTGGTGGTGGCGTTCTTGATCGTGCCGCCGAGGACGTCCTTGACCTGCCGGCCGGCGGTGGCCTCGTCCAGGGTGCCGTCCGGCTTGGCCTTGAGCAGCTCGGTGTTCAGGTGCCCGCCGTCGGCCTGCTGGGCGAGCTGGGCGAGCACGCCGGCCAGCGGCTTCTCCGGCAGCGAGGGGTCGAGCACGGCGTTCATCCGGTGCACGTCCTCGGTGGCCTCGTCCAGGTCGGTCGGCATGGCGTGCAGCACGGCCGCCATGACCTGCCCGAACCGGGCCAGCTGGGCGTCGCGTCCCTCGCCGGGCGCCTGGAGCGTGGCGTAGGCGACGGCGGCTTGGCCGTTGAGGCTGACGCCCTTGCCCGGGGAGGCGAGCACCTTGCCGTCGGCGGCCTTCACCTCGACGTTGGTGTCGACCTTGACGCCGCCGAGCTGGGCGACCAGCAGGGTCAGGTACGGGGTGTCCAGCCGCCAGGTGCCGGCGACCGGGGCGCCGAGGACGGTGGCCAGGCCCTCACGGGTTCCGGACGAGCCGACGTCGTCCAGACCCTTGGCGACCGTGGTGGTGGCCGAGTCGCCGGGCAGCCGCAGGGTGTCCGGGATGAGCAGCACGGTGCCCTTGTGCCCGGAGGCGTCGTTGACCAGCAGCGCGGTGCTGACCTTGCCCTGCAGATCGCGCAGGTGGACGACGTTGACCTGGCGCCCGCCGGCCGCGGCCGCGGCGGAGCCGGCGGAGTTCCGGCCGGTCCACCACAGGTAGCCGCCGACACCGGCGCCGACCACGGCGACGGTCGCGGCCAGCCCGATCAGCCGGTTGCGCAGCCGGCGGCGGCGCTCGGCCCGGACCTCGCTGCGGGACTCGGCGAACTTCAGCCAGTCGATGACGTCCTCGGAGCTCTCCGACTCCTCGTCGACGAAGGTGAACTCGCCGGTGGCGAAGGCGTCCTCGCCGCCCGGGGCCGGGCGCCGCGCCTGGCGGCTGCCGCCGACCTGCTCGGAGGGCTGCGCGGGCGGCTGGGCGGCGGGCTGCGCGGCGGTCCGGCCGGGCGCCGCGGCCCGCGTGGCCGCCCCCGCCGCGGCGGCGGCGCCGACGGCCGGGGCGACCTGCTGGAGCGGTGGCTGCGGCACCGGCGGGCGCCGGGAGGGCTGATGCCCGGGGGCCTGCCGCGGCGGGGTCTGCTGCGGCGTCTGCTGCGGGGCGCCGCCCTGCTGGTACGGGTCCTGAACCCATCCCTGCTGGCCGCCCTGGCCGGCGTACGGGTCCCAGCCCTGCGGCTGCTGCGGCTGCTGGTAGTACCCCTGCTGGTACGGGTCCTGCTGCGGCTGCTCCTGGTAGTAGCCCTGCTGGTACGGGTCCTGCTGCGGCTGGCCGTAGGGGTCCTGCTGGTAGGCCTGCGGCTGCTGGGGCTGCTGCGGCTGCTGGTAGTACCCCTGCTGGTACGGGTCCTGCTGCGGCTGCTCCTGGGGCCATTCCTGCTGGCCGTAGGGGTCGTAGCCCTGCCCGTACGGGTCGTGCTGGTAGCCCTGCGGCCCGCCGCGGTCTGCCGTTCCGGTCACGCCGTCCCTCCCGGGATCAAGGCTGGGCCGGCGCGTAGAGCGCCCGCTTGTCGATGTATCGGACCACGCCGTCCGGGACGAGGTACCAGACGGGCTCGCCCTTGGCGACCCGGTTGCGGCAGTCCGTGGAGGAGATGGCCAGCGCCGGCACCTCGACCAGGGAGACCCCGCCGACCGGGAGGCCGGCGTCCGAGAGGGTGTGGCCCGGGCGGGTGCAGCCGATGAAGTGGGCGAGCTCGAAGAGTTCGTCGGAGTCGCGCCAGGAGAGGATCTGCGCGAGTGCGTCGGCGCCGGTGATGAAGAACAGCTCGGCGTCGGGGTGCAGGGCGTGCAGGTCGCGCAGGGTGTCGACGGTGTACGTCGGGCCCTCGCGGTCGATGTCGATCCGGCTGACCGAGAACTGCGGGTTCTCGGCGGTGGCTATGACCGTCATCAGGTAGCGGTCCTCGGCCGGCGTGACCTGCCGGTCGGACTTCTGCCACGGCTGCCCGGTCGGCACGAACACCACCTCGTCGAGGTGGAAGGCGCTCGCCACCTCACTGGCGGCGACGAGGTGCCCGTGGTGGATCGGGTCGAAGGTGCCGCCCATCACGCCGAGGCGCTTCCGCGTCCGCGGCGCACCGGTGGTCTCGGCCTGCTGTCCCATGCCGCCACACCTTACGCGACGTGCGTCACCGGGCGGCAAGCCGCCCGGAGAGGTCCGCGGGAGGGAGCGCGCAGCTTCTGTGCAGGCGCTCCCCCGCGGTGCGCGGCCGGCTCAGCGGTCGCGGTTGAAGCGGGTGGTCAGGAAGAGCAGCAGCAGCAGGATGAACAGCGCGGCCCCACCGGTCAGGTACGGGTTGAGGCTCTCGTGGTTGCCGCCCTCGGCGAGCTGGGTCAGGGCGGGCAGTGCGGCAGTGCTCATGGTCGGCAGGACCTTCTCGGCTCGGGGGCGGACGAGGGGTGCGGGCCGTACGGCCCGCGGCCTCATCGTACGGGTGGGCCCCGCGCAACCGCGCGGCGGCCCACCGCGTCTGACCCCTCATAGGTGCCGGGCGCGCGGGGGCCGCAGGTCGGGTCAGTTGTCGCGGCCCGCGCGCACCAGGATCCAGGCCAGCAGGCCCACGCCCACGATGGAGCCGATCACGATGATCCGCAGGAACAGGCCGGGCCCGTTCTCGCTGGAGATCGGTCCGGCCAGGTCGGCCAGGGTGGCAGGGGACATCGGGGGTGCTCCTCTCGCTCCGGATCTCGCTCCGGACGTCCAGCGTAAGCCGGGGCGTACCGGACACCCGCCACCGCCCCCGGGGCGTACCGTGGTCCGCCGGGGACGAGTACGCACGCACGGACGTTGGAGCCATCAGCAGCGGGGGCCGGCCGGGGGCCGGTGCCGGCGACGACCAGGAGGTACTCACAGATGACCGACCTTTCCAAGGACGGCGGCAACACGCCGAGCCGCCGCCGGCAGCGCTTCCCGGAGATCTCCACCCGGGCCTGGGAGCACCCGGCGGACCGTTCGGCGCTGGTGGCGCTGCGCAGGCTGAGCGGCTTCGACGACGTCCTGAAGAAGCTCGCGGGCCTGGTGTCCGAGCGCAGTGTCCGGCTGATGTTCCTCGCCACCGCGGTGCGGACCTCGGAGCGTCAGTTCCCGGAGCTGCACGCCATGGTGCGGGACGCCGCCTACGTGCTCGACCTGGAGAAGGTTCCGGACCTGTACGTCACGCAGGACCCGACGGTCAACGCCATGTGCATCGGCATGGAGACGCCGATCATCGTGGTGACCAGCGGCCTGGTGGAGCTGCTGGACGAGGAGGAGCTGCGGGCCGTGATCGGCCACGAGGTCGGCCACGCGATGTCCGGCCACGCGGTGTACCGGACGATGCTGCTGATCCTCACCAACATCGCGGCCCGGATCGCCTGGCTGCCGCTCGGCAACCTGGCGATCATGGGCGTGATCACCGCGCTCAAGGAGTGGTTCCGCAAGGCCGAGCTCTCCTGCGACCGGGCCGGCCTGCTGGCCGGGCAGGACCTGCAGGCCTCGATGCGCGGCCTGATGAAGCTGGCCGGCGGGCACGACCTGGCGGAGATGAACGTCGACGCCTTCCTGGAGCAGGCCGAGGAGTACGAGCGCGCGGGCGACCTGCGCGACGGTGTGCTCAAGCTGCTGCAGGTGCTGCCGCAGACCCACCCGTTCGCGGTGGTCCGGGTCGCCAAGCTGAAGAAGTGGGCGGAGAGCGACGAGTACCGCTCGATCCTGGCCGGCGCCTACCCGCGCCGCGGGGACGACCCGCAGACGTCGGTCGGCGCCCAGTGGAAGGCCGCCGCGGACTCGTACTCGCAGTCGGTCAAGGAGAGCAAGGACCCGCTGATGGGCCTGCTGCGGGACGTGGCCGGCGGTGTCGGCACGGTCGGCGGCAAGCTGCGGGACACCTTCGCGGGGGCCCGCAGCGGCGGCTCCGAGGGGCCCGACGGCGCGAACGGCTCGGACGGCGCCGGCCGGGAGTGACCCGGGCGGGGTGCCCGGGCCGGCCGGGGCGGTTCACCGCCCGGCGGGTGGTCCGGTCAGCGGTCCGAGCACCCCGCACACCTGCCAGGCCGGCCGGCTGCGGTCGCCCGGGTCGACGGCCTGCGGGGCGGTCGCCGTGCTGCCCGCCAGCAGCGGCTGCAGGTAGCCGCTCATCCGGGTGCCGCACGCGGTCGGCCCGGCCTGCACCGCCGCGTCGACCAGCCGCATCCGGTCCGAGCTCAGGTCCAGCCGGTCGAAGTCGAACCGCAGCTCCCGGCGGACGGTGAACAGGCTGACCGGCCCGTCCGAGGTGCCGGCCGCCCGCACCGCGTAGACGAAGGTGTGGTCGGTGGTGATCTCCAGGGTGCCGCTGTCCGCCTCCCCGACCCGGACGGTGCCGGCCGTGCGCACCGCGTCGTCGGCGAGCGCCACCTGGCCCGGGTCGAAGCGGACCAGCCAGCCGGTGGCGGCGTGGTGCTGGTCGTCCTGCGGGCTGTTCACGCTGTCGTCGTACTGCGCCTGCTCACCCGGGGTGACGAGGGTGCGTGCCTCGGCCGTGTCGCCCTGGACGAGGGTGGCCGGCGACAGCGCGGATGCGGTGAGGTAGCGCTGCACCACGGAGAGCGCCCGGTTGACGTCGGCCCTGGTGAAGTGGGCGGTGGCGGCGCCCGCGGGCAGCGCCAGCCCGATGGTCCCCTCGCCGTAGCCGGCGGGCAGGGCCGCGAAGGGGTGCTCGGGGTCGACGACCGCGGCGACCGGCCCGGTCGGGCTGAGCGCGACCAGCCCGGTGGTCAGCTGGTTACCGGACGGCGGGGCGGTCTGACGGTGCGGCGAACTGACGCCGAAGTACACCGCCGCCGCGAAGGCGAGGAAGACGACCAGCAGCAGCGCGACCGCCTGCCGCGGCAGCGTGCCGAACGGGCCGAGGCCGATCCGCGGGCGGGTCGCCCGGTAGGTGCCGCCGAGCCGCTCCTGCGCCGACAGCTCCTGGATCCGGGCAGCCCGGACGAACGATTCGTCGAAGACGACGGACCGGAACTCGTCATCGCTGCCGGAACCGCCCTCGGGCGCACCCTCCGGAGGCTCGCGCGGGTCACCCATAGAACCAGGGTAGAACCGGCAGGGCCAGGGTTCGACCGGCCGCGGGCAACTTCCGGCCGGCGTCCCGGCGCGACGCCATCCGGGGCCTGCTCAGCCGCTCAGCAGAGCCACGGCAGTGGGCAGCGGCGTGGCCGGCGGCGAGCCCGGGGTGCTGCTGGTGCCCACCTCCGGACGCCGCGGCGATTCGCCGGCGCCGCCGGCGCCGCGGTAGATCGCGGCCACCGCGACGGCCACCACGCCCACCCCCATGACCACCGCCAGCACCCAGGCGACGGGCCGGTGCCAGCGCTGCTGCGCGACATGGCGCCCGTCGTGGCGCAGTGGCTCCCAGCCGACCGTCCGGGACCAGCGGGCCCGGCGGCGGGCCCGGTCGGTGCCGGACCACGGGTCGGGGTACAGCCGGTCGTCGTCCAGGCCGCGCGGGTGCGGGCGCAGCTCCAGCGGCAGTACGTCGCCGGTGCCGGCCATCTCCGGAGCGGTCAGGTCCCATGGCCGGGCCGGGCCCGCGGCCTCCGGCTCGAACCGGGCCTCGGCGGCGGCCAGCTGCCGCTCCAGGGCACTCGGCTCGTGCACGGCCGC
This sequence comes from Kitasatospora sp. NPDC085879, assembly GCF_040686255.1. Taxonomy (NCBI): domain Bacteria; kingdom Bacillati; phylum Actinomycetota; class Actinomycetes; order Kitasatosporales; family Streptomycetaceae; genus Kitasatospora; species Kitasatospora sp. NPDC085879. Next base: position 103,256 of record NZ_JBFBJZ010000015.1, read on the forward strand.
GGACCGGACAAAGGCCTCGTCGAGCACCACGGTGGCGAACTCGTCGTCCGCACCACCGTGGTCGGCGCCGTCGGGGTTCGGCGAGCCCCCCACATCCTCAGCCACGGGATTCAGCGTATTACCGGGCGGGCGGTTTGTCTGGGCCTCCCGTCAGTTGCCCTGTTCGCCGGGAGGGCCCGCCGGCCGGCTCAGGAGCCGACGGTCGGCTGCGCCTCGCCCCGAACATGGCCGTCACCAGTGACGATGTACTTGGTGGAGGTCAGTTCGGGCAGGCCCATCGGGCCGCGGGCGTGCAGCTTCTGGGTGGAGATGCCGATCTCCGCGCCGAAGCCGAACTCACTCCCGTCGGTGAACCGCGTCGACGCGTTGACGGCCACGGTGGTGGAGTCCACCAGCTGGGTGAAGCGGCGGGCCGCGGCCTGCGAGGTGGTGACGATCGCCTCGGTGTGCCCGGAGGACCAGCGGCGGATGTGCTCGACGGCGGCGTCCAGCGAGGGCACCACGGCGGCCGCGATGTCGTACGAGAGGTACTCGGTCTCCCAGTCCTCGTCGGTGGCCGGGACGGCGGTGGCGGCGGTGCCCTCGGCGGCCTTCAGCACCGCGTCGTCGCCGTGCACCGTCACGCCGGCGCCGGCCAGTGCCTCCAGGGCGAGCGGCAGGAAGGCGTCCGCGATGTCCTGGTGGACGAGCAGGGTCTCGGCGGAGTTGCAGACGCTGACCCGCTGGGCCTTGGAGTTGAGCAGCACGCCGACGGCCATCGCCAGGTCGGCCTGCGCGTCGACGTAGACGTGGCAGTTTCCGGTGCCGGTCTCGATCACCGGCACGGTGGAGCCCTCGACGACGGTGCGGATCAGCGAGGCGCCGCCGCGCGGGATCAGCACGTCGACCAGGCCGCGGGCGCGCATCAGCTCCTGCACCGAGTCCCGGCTCTCGCCGGGCACCAGCTGGACGGCGTCGGCGGGCAGCCCGGCCGAGGCGACCGCGTCGCGGACCACCGCGACCAGCTCGGTGTTGGAGCGGTAGGCCGAGGCGGAGCCGCGCAGCAGGACGGCGTTGCCGGACTTCAGGCAGAGCGCGGCGGCGTCCACGGTGACGTTGGGGCGGGCCTCGTAGATGATGCCGACGACGCCGAGCGGCACCCGGACCTGGCGCACGTCGAGGCCGTTGGGCAGGGTGTAGCCGCGCACCACCTCACCGACCGGGTCGGGCAGGCCGACCACGTCGCGGACGTCGGAGGCGATCGCGGCGATCCGCCGGTCGTCGAGGCTGAGCCGGTCGACGACGGACTCGGGGGTGCCGGCCTCGCGGGCCCGGGCGACGTCCTCGGCGTTGGCGGCGGTGATCTCGGCACTCCGTGCGACCAGCGCGTCGGCGATCGCCAGCAGCGCGGCGTCCTTGGCGCTGCGCGGGAGCGGGGCGAGCGCGGCGGCCGCCTCACGGGCTCGGCGCGCGACGGCGAGGACGGGGCTGTCGGTGGTGGCGTGGTCGCTGGTCATGCCTGAAGGGTAGCGACTCGCGGCCCCCGCCCCGGCCGGCATTTCGGCGGCTGAGACGTGGGCCGCGGCGCGGCCGGTCAGTACGGGTGCACACCGCCGAGGTGCGGTGGCGGATCGCCGAAGCCCTCCGCCACCCGCTGGTGGTAGGTGGCGCGGTCGACGACCTCCAGCCCGACGATCTCCCAGGGCGGTAAGTTCGCGGACGCCTTGTGCTCGCCCCACAGCCGGAGTGCGATGGCCGCGGCGTCGTGCAGGTCGCGGGCCTGCTCCCAGTACCGGATCTCGGCGTGGTCGGCGGCGTAGCGGGCGGTCAGGAAGAAGGCGTGGTCGTGGGCCAGCTGCTCCAGGCCGGCCCGGAGCTCGGCGATCGGGGTGGCCCGGCCGGCCACCGACAGGACGACGTGCCAGAGCCTGCCCTGCTCCTCCGTGCCGTCCTCGCCACCGGTGTGCGGCCGCAACTCGCGGGCGGTCTGCGGGGGTTCACCGGGCGGGCCGCCGGCGGCGCGGCCGCCGGCGATGCTGGTGAGCCGCCGCTCGGACGTCTCCCCCGGGAGTGTTCCCGGGCGCCTGCTTGCCATCGGCGGCCTCCTGTTCGGCGACGTCCCCTGCCCGGGCGCCGGCTCCGGGTCGCCGGCTCCGGGTCGCCCCGTCAGCCGCGCAGGACGACCAGGTCGTCGCGGTGGACGACCTCGCGCTCGTACGCGGCACCGAGCTCCTGGGCCAGCTCCCGCGTGGAGCGGCCGAGCAGCCGGGGCAGCTCCCTCGCATCAAAGTTGACCAGTCCGCGGGCGACGATGTGGCCGTTTTCACCAAGAAGGTCGACCGGATCACCCGCGGTGAACTCGCCCTCGACCTTGGTGACACCGGCCGGGAGCAGGGACTTCCCGCCGAGGACGACGGCGTCGACGGCGCCTGCGTCGAGGTGGAGCGCGCCGCGCGGGGTGGAGGCGTGTTCGAGCCACAGGAGCCGGTCGGCGGAGCGGCTGCCGGTGCGCTGGAAGAGCGTGCCGGTGGGCCGGCCGGCGAGCGCCTCGGCGGCGTGGCTGGCGGCGGTCAGCACGACGGGGATGCCGGCGCCGGTGGCGATCCTGGCGGCCTCGACCTTGGTGACCATGCCGCCGGTGCCGACTCCGGCCTTGCCTGCGCTGCCGATCTCGATGCCGTCGAGGTCGTGCGGGCCGCGCACGGTCTCGATCCGGCTGGTGCCGGGCTTGGCCGGGTCGCCGTCGTACAGGCCGTCGACGTCGGAGAGCAGCAGCAGCAGGTCGGCGCGGACGAGGTGGGCGACCAGGGCGGCGAGCCGGTCGTTGTCACCGAACCTGATTTCGGCGGTGGCGACGGTGTCGTTCTCGTTGACGACCGGCATGGCGCCCATCGCGAGCAGCTGGTCGAGGGTGCGGTAGGCGTTGCGGTAGTGCGAGCGGCGGCTGGCGTCCTCGGCGGTGAGCAGCACCTGGCCGACCCGGATGCCGTACCGGGCGAAGGAGGCGGTGTAGCGGGCGACCAGCAGGCCCTGGCCGACGCTGGCGGCGGCCTGCTGGCGGGCCAGGTCGGAGGGGCGCTTGGCGAGGCCGAGCGGGGCGAGGCCGGCCGCGATGGCACCGGAGGAGACCAGGACGACGTCGGGGGCGTCCGGGCGGGCGCGGACCTTGGCGAGCGCGTCGACGAGCGCGTCGACCCGGTCGGCGTCCAGCCCGCCGGACGCGGTGGTCAGGGAGGACGAGCCGACCTTCACGACGATCCGTCGCGCGGCGAGGACGTCCTGCCGCAGTGTCTGACCCGTCATCAGTGTCCTCCGGTCGTGCTGCATCGAGCCCGCTGCTCGGTCGCAATCTACGCGATCCGCGCAGCGGGCTCGTCGGGATATCAGCTGGCGGACGCCGGGACTCAGTGGTCCTCGTCGTCGTCGCCCTCGATGGCCTGGCGGCCGGAGGAGAGCGCCTCGAAGGCCCGGAACTCCTCCTCGGCGGCGTCCCGGCCGCGCTGCTTGTCGCGGCGGCGGTCGACGGCGGGCCGCTGCGTCTCGAAGCGGTGGTCCTCGCCGCGGCGGCCGAGCATCTCGGCGCCGGAGGCCATGGTCGGCTCCCAGTCGAAGACGACGGCGTCGTCCTCGGGGCCGATGACGACCGTGTCGCCCTCGTGGGCGCCGACCTTCCAGAGCTGCTCCTCGACGCCGAGGCGGGCGAGCCGGTCGGCGAGGTAGCCGACGGCCTCGTCGTTGGAGAAGTCGGTCTGGCGGACCCACCGCTCCGGCTTGACGCCGCGGATGCGGTAGGCGCCGTCCTCCTCGGTGATGGTGAAGCCCGCGTCGTCGACGGCCTGCGGCCGCAGCACGATCCGGGTGGACTCCTGGACGGGCTTGGCCGCGCGGGCCTCGGCGACGATCTGGGCGAGCGCGAAGTTCAGCTCGCGCAGGCCCTTGTGGGCGAGCGCGGAGACCTCGAAGACGCGGTAGCCGCGCTCCTCCAGCGAGGCGCGGGTGAGGTCGGCGATGTCCTGGCCGTCCGGCACGTCGACCTTGTTGAGCGCGACCAGGCGCGGCCGGTCCTCCAGGCCGCCGTACTGGGCGAGCTCCTCCTCGATGGTCTCCAGGTCGGTGAGCGGGTCGCGGCCCGGCTCCAGGGTGGCGCAGTCGAGGACGTGCACCAGCACCTCGCACCGCTCGACGTGGCGCAGGAACTCCAGGCCCAGGCCCTTGCCCTGGCTGGCGCCCGGGATCAGGCCCGGCACGTCGGCGATGGTGTAGACGGTCGAGCCGGCGGTGACCACGCCGAGGTTGGGGATCAGCGTGGTGAAGGGGTAGTCCGCGATCTTCGGCTTGGCGGCGGAGAGCACCGAGATCAGCGAGGACTTGCCGGCGCTCGGGTACCCCACCAGGGCCACGTCGGCGACGGACTTGAGCTCCATCACGATGTCGCGGGCCTCGCCGGGCTCGCCGAGCAGGGCGAAGCCGGGGGCCTTGCGGCGGGCGGAGGCGAGGGCGGCGTTGCCGAGCCCGCCGCGGCCGCCGGCGGCGGCGACGAAGCTGGTGCCGTGGCCGACCAGGTCGGCGAGCACGTTGCCCTTCCGGTCGAGCACCACGGTGCCGTCCGGCACCGACAGGACGAGGTCCTGGCCGTCGGCGCCGGTGCGGTTGCCGCCGGCGCCCGGCTTGCCGTTGGTGGCCTTGCGCTTCGGCGAGTGGTGGTACTCGAGCAGGGTGGTGATCTGGCTGTCGACGGTGAGGATGATGCTGCCGCCCTCGCCGCCGTTGCCGCCGTCGGGCCCGCCGAGCGGCTTGAACTTCTCTCGGTGAACGGAGGCGCAGCCGTGGCCTCCGTTACCCGCGGCGACGTGCAGCTCGACGCGGTCCACGAAGGTGGTCATGGGGGTGCCTCCAGTACGACGGAAAAGGTTGTCCTGCTGTAAAGCGTGAAGGTTGGACCGGATCATTCCGGCCCACCCTCCACGGCGAGTCCTGACGTGAGGTCAGACTCAGGCCTCGACGGCCACGATGTTGACGACCTTGCGGCCGCGACGGTTGCCGAACTGCACGGCACCGGCGGTCAGCGCGAACAGGGTGTCGTCGCCGCCACGGCCGACGTTGGCACCCGGGTGGAAGTGGGTGCCGCGCTGGCGGACGATGATCTCGCCGGCGCTGACGACCTGGCCGCCGAAGCGCTTCACGCCGAGGCGCTGGGCGTTCGAGTCACGGCCGTTCCGGGTAGAGCTTGCGCCCTTCTTGTGTGCCATCTCGCTATCCCCTTACTTGCTGACGGAGTCGATGCTCGTGATGCGCACCGCGGTGTACTTCTGGCGGTGACCCTGACGACGGCGGTAACCCGTCTTGTTCTTGTAGCGGAGGATGACGATCTTGTCGCCCTTGGTCTCCTCGACGACCTCGGCGTGAGCCTTGACGCCGCCGAGCACCCACGGGTCGGAGGTGACGGCGTCACCGTCGACGACCAGGACGGTCGACAGCTCGACCGAGTCACCCGGCTTGGCGTCGATGCGGTCAATCTCCAGCACGTCGCCAACGGCGACCTTGTGCTGGCGGCCGCCGGCGCGAACGATCGCGTACATGCGGTACCTGCTTTCTGTACTCGGTCGAAGCTCACCGATGCCAGCCCATGGGTACGGACACATGAGCCTCCCCCGTCGCCGCGGTGCGGTACCGGGAGGTGAGGTGCTCGGGAGCATGGCGTAAGACGCCGAGGGTCAAGAATACGGACCAGCCTGCTCGGGGGCAAACCGGGCCCTACCGGGCCCGGGGCGGCACGGGGCCGCCCCGGGTCGCGGGGCGTTACTCGGCGGCGCCGTCACCTTCGGCGGCCGCGGCCTTCTTGGCCGCCGCGCTCGTCCGCTTGGTGGCGGTCTTGCGGGCGGTGGTCTTCTTCGCCGCGGTGGTCTTCTTCGCGGCGACGGTCTTCTTGGCGGCGGTCTTGCGGGTGGCGCGCTTCTTGGGCGCGGGCTCCGCGGCCTCCTCCTCGGCGGCGGTCTCCACCGGCTCGACGGCGGCCTCGACGGCCTCCTCGGCGGTCTCCACCGGCTCGGCGGCGGCCTCGACGACCGGCGCGGCCTCCTCGGCCACCGGCTCCGCGACGGCCTCCGCGGCGGGCTCGGTGGCCTGCTGTGCGGCGGCGGACAGCGCGGCCTCCATGGCGGCCTCGGCCCGCGCCTGCAGCACGACGATCTCGGCCTCGGCCGGCGCACCCGCCGGGGCCGTCGCCTTGCGCACCGCGCGACGGCGCGGACGGCCCGCGGGGGCCGCGGCCGGCTCGGCGGCCTCGGCCGGCGGCGCCACGACGGCCTCCGCCACCACGACCTCCACCGGCGCCTCGGCGATCTCCGCCACCTCGACGACCTCGACGGCCTCAAGGGCCTCGTCCTCCGGGGCCTCGACGGCGACCGCGGCCTCGGCGTGCGGCTCGGCCTGGGCGCCGCCCTTGCCGCGCCGGCGGCGCTTGCCGCTGCCGGCCTCGCCGGCCGCCGGGGTGGTACCGCCGCCGCCGTGGGTGTGCGGCTGGTCCATGTGGACGATGACGCCGCGGCCGTTGCAGTGCACGCAGGGCTCGGAGAAGGACTCCAGCAGGCCCTGGCCGACCCGCTTGCGGGTCATCTGCACCAGGCCCAGCGAGGTGACCTCGGCCACCTGGTGCTTGGTGCGGTCCCGGCCCAGGCACTCCAGCAGGCGGCGCAGCACCAGGTCGCGGTTGGACTCCAGCACCATGTCGATGAAGTCGATCACGATGATGCCGCCGAGGTCGCGCAGCCGCAGCTGGCGGACGATCTCCTCGGCCGCCTCGATGTTGTTGCGGGTGACGGTCTCCTCGAGGTTGCCGCCCTGGCCAACGAACTTGCCGGTGTTGACGTCGACCACGATCATCGCCTCGGTGCGGTCGATCACCAGCGAACCGCCGCTGGGCAGCCAGACCTTCCGGTCCAGCGCCTTCATCAGCTGCTCGTCGATCCGGTACGTGGCGAACACGTCCACGTCCGAGGTCCACCTCTGCAGCCGCTCGGTGAGGTCCGGGGCCACGTTGGACACGTAGTCATGGATGGTGCCCCAGGCGTCCGCGCCGGCGACGATGACCTTGGTGAAGTCCTCGTTGAAGATGTCGCGGACGACCCGGACGGTCATGTCGGGCTCGCCGTAGAGCAGCGCCGGGGCGTTGCCGGTGGCGGCCTTCTTCTGGATGTCCTCCCACTGCTGCTGCAGGCGCTGGACGTCCCGGGTCAGCTCGTCCTCGCTGGCGCCCTCGGCGGCGGTGCGCACGATGACGCCGGCGTCGTCCGGGACGATCTTCTTGAGGATCTGCTTCAGACGGGCCCGCTCGTTCTCCGGCAGCTTGCGGCTGATGCCGGTCATCGAGCCCTCGGGCACGTACACCAGGTAGCGGCCGGGCAGCGAGATCTGGCTGGTCAGGCGGGCGCCCTTGTGGCCGATCGGGTCCTTGGAGACCTGGACGAGCACGGACTGGCCGGACTTCAGCACCGACTCGATCCGGCGCGGGCCGCCGTGGCCGCCCAGCGCGCCGAAGTTGACCTCGCCGGCGTAGAGCACCGCGTTGCGGCCCTTGCCGATGTCGACGAACGCGGCCTCCATCGACGGCAGCACGTTCTGGACCTTGCCCAGGTAGACGTTGCCGACGTAGCTGGTGGCCTGCTCCTTGTTGACGTAGTGCTCGACGAGCACGCCGTCCTCGAGGACGCCGATCTGGGTGCGCTCGCCGTTCTGGCGCACCACCATGACGCGCTCGACCGACTCACGGCGGGCCAGGAACTCGGCCTCGGTGATGATCGGCACCCGGCGGCGGCCCAGCTCGCGGCCCTCGCGGCGGCGCTGCTTCTTGGCCTCCAGGCGGGTGGAGCCCTTGATGGACTGCACCTCGTCCGGGTCGAAGGACGGCTCGGTGGAGCGGCGGCGCGGCTCGCGCACCTTCACCACCGTGCGGACGCCGTCCTCGGTGGTCTCGGGCTGCTCGGCGGCACCCTCACCACCGCGGCGGCGACGGCGACGACGGCGGCGCGAGGAGGACAGCCCGGCGGCGAGGTCGTCCTCGTCCTCCTCCGGCTCCTCGTCCTCGGCACCTTCCTCGGTGCCCTCGTCCTCGGCCTGCGGCTGCTCGGCAGCAGCCTCGACGGCCTCCGGCTCCTCGGCCTCACCGCGGCGGCGACGACGGCCACCACGACGACGGCGGCGGGACGGACGACCGTCCTCCTCCCACTCGCCCTCCTGCTCGGGGCCGGCCTCGGGGGCCTCGACGGGCTCCTTCTCCGCGGGCACGACCTCGGCGCGGGCGGGTGCCTGCGCCCGGGCGGCTGACTGCCGGGCCGGGCCCTGCACCCGGACGGGGGTACGGCGGCGGCGGCCGACGCCGCTGTACTCGAACTCCTCCTCCTCGCCGGTCGCCTCGGGCGCGGCGGCAGCGGCCGCCTTGCCGGCGGGCACGGCCGGGGCCGCGGGCGCGGCCGCCGTGACGTAGGGCGCGGGCTCCTGGAAGACCGGGGCCTGGAAGATCGCGGTGGACGGGCGGACCGCACGGCGGCGCACCCGGTGCGAGGGCTCCGGCTCGGGCTCGGCGGCCGGGGCGGCGGGCTGCTCGGCGACGGCCGGGGCCTCGGCGGGCTCCTCGGCGGCCTCGGCCTCCTCCTCGACCGGCTCGACGGCCTCCTCGACGGGCTCGGCAGGCTCCTCGGCGACGACCGGGGCCTGCTCGACCACCCGGCGGCGGCGGGTACGGCGGGCCGGGGCCTCGGGGGCCTCCTCGGCCGCGGCGGGCTCCGGCTCCGCGGGGGCCGGAGTCTCGGCCGCGACCGGCTCGGCCGGGGCCTCCTCGGCGACCGGCGGGCCGGCCGGGGACTCGGCGCGCTTGCGGGTGCGGCGGGTACGGGCGGGCTTCTCGGCGGCCGGGGCCTCGGCGGCGACCGGCTCGGCCGGGACCTCCTCGGCCGCGGCGGGCTCGGCGGTCGCCTCGGGCCCGGTCACCACGATCGGGGTGGCCTCCGGCGCGCCGGCCGGAGCCTCGACGCGCTTGCGGCTGCGGCGGGGCCGCACGGGCTTCTCGGCGGCCGGGGCCTCGGCGGCGACCGGCTCGGCCGGGACCTCCTCGGCGCCGGCCGGCTGCGACTCGGCCGGCAGGACGGTCTCGGCCGCCTCGGCGGCGGCACCCTGCGGGGCGCCGGCCGGGCGGGAGACCGCGCGGCGACGGCGGCGCGGCGGGGTCGCGGCGGTACCGTCGGCAGGGGTGTCGGCCGGTTCCGCAGCGGACTGCGGTTCGGTGTTCTCGAGCATGCGGGTGGATCTCCCGTCAGGCCCCCGGGCTCCGCATCCGGGCACGGCTGGGCACCTGGGTCACGGCCGGTCGCGGAAACTGCGCGCCGACTCCCACGGTGCCGCCGTGCGGACGCGAGGCCGCACAGGAGCTCGTAGTCTCGCTCGGCGCCCCGCACGGTGCGGGGTACCGAAAAGTCTTCTGGTCTGACCAGTCTTCTCGTTGTCCAGGTCGGGCCCTTGGGGGCCCGGCTGCGTGCGACGACGCTCGCTCCCCTGGGAAGCCGCGGGGACCGGGGAGCCACGGCCCGGTGGTGAGCCCTGGCTCCCTGCCCACTCGGCGCTCGGCAGAGGCGCGCGGCCCTGCGGCCGCTATCGGCCTGCCGGGGCCGCGGCGCGATCGAGCGCCAGCGGGTCGGTCACCGTGCCGGTCTCCTCGTCGAGCGGCCCCTGCGCCAGCCTGGTCACCTCAGCGGGGACCGGCGGCGCCAGGTCGGCCGTCGCACGGAGACCGGACAAAACGTCGTCGGGTCGTACGGCGGGTGTGGCATGTCGTACTACCAGCCGCAGTATCGCACAGGCTGCGCCCGGACGAACATCGTCGGCACGCTCCGTGCCAGTGTCGTTACCATCGCCGACCTGCGACGGGAGTACCTCGAACGCCGCGACCGCCCCACGGGCGTCGAACACGCGCACGCCGTTCTTGGTCATCCGCTGCACCTCGACGGCCTCCTCGGCCAGGAACGCGGCGACCGCACCGGCCGCCTGCTCCCGGTCGACACCGGCCAGCCGCAGCTGCCACTCGGAGGCCTCCAGGCGCTCGACGAAGTTGGCGGTGCGGACCTCGACGGCGTCCACGATGTCCAGGCCGGCGGGCAGCGACTCGTCGAGCTGGGCCCGGAGCGACTCCGGGTCGCGGAGCTCGGCGAGGCCGATCTCCAGGTACTCCGCCTCGCTGGCGACGCCGGTCGGGGCCGCGTTGGCGTAGGAGACCTTGGGGTGCGGGGTGAAGCCGGCGGAGTACGCCATCGGAACGGCCGAGCGGCGGAGCGCGCGCTCGAACGCCCGCTGGAAGTCCCGGTGGCTGGTGAAGCGCAGACGGCCGCGCTTGGTGTAGCGGAGACGGATGCGCTGCACCGTCGGCGCGGGCGGCGGACCGTCGGGCGTGCGGCGTGCCAGGGCTACTCAGTCCTTAGATCGGTGTCCCGTCCGGCCGTCACGGCCGGTTGCTGTGTCGGGACAGTCCGGTTGCTTGTCAGGACAAGGGTACGCGCCCGGACCCGCCGCCCGAACCGGGTCACCCCACCAACGCCCGCCGCACCTCCCGCAGCACCCGCGCGATCTCGGCCTTCGCCGGCCACCACACCTCGCGCCGCACCCAGCGGCACGGCCGCACCACCAGGAAGCCCCAGATCCGCCCGCCGATCCGCCAGGCCCAGCCGATCGCCCGCCCCGCCTCGCGGAGCACCGGGTACAGCAGCACCCGCCACAGCCACGCCAGCGGCACCACCAGCAGGACGCGCAGCAGCACGCCCAGTCCGCGGGCGAGGACGGTGAGCAGCCACCACAGACCGCGGGCGCACGGCTCCAGCACGTACCGCCACAGGGCTGCGAGCGGAACGACCACCAGGTACCGTCCCAGCCAGGCCAGCGCCGTCCGGAACGCCCGCCCCGCGGGGGCCAGCACCTGCCGGCCGAGCCAGGCCAACGGGGCCCACACGAGAGTGCGGAGCAGCCGGGCCAGCGCGTGGCCGCAGGGGGTGAGCACGTACCGGTACAGCCGGACCAGCGGCCACACCACCGTCCAGTACAGGACCCGGCCGACCTGCACGGCGAGCCACCCGAGCACGCGGCCGAGCGGTCGCAGGACCACGGCCAGCAGCAGCTCCCACAGGAAGCGCAGCGGCACGACCACCAGCAGCGCGAAGATCCGCGCCGGCACCCGTACGGCCGCCACCAGGCACCCCTCGGCCGGTCGGTCCTCGGTCATCCGTCCCCCTCGTGTCGTGCGACGGCCCCTCCCGGCGGATGTGCCGGGAGGGGCCGTCGGACTGTACCGGTGCGGTGCTAGGAGTTGACCACCGTCAGCGGCAGGAGCTTCTTGCCGGTGGGGCCGACCTGGATGTGCGTGTCCATCTGAGGACAGACGCCGCAATCGAAGCACGGGGTCCAGCGGCAGTCCTCGACCTCGACCTCTTCGAGGGCGTCCTGCCAGTCCTCCCAGAGCCAGTCCTTGTCGAGGCCGCTGTCCAGGTGGTCCCAGGGCAGCACCTCCTCGTAGCCGCGCTCGCGGGTGGTGTACCAGTCGACGTCGACGCCGGTGCCGGCCAGGCCCTTGTCGGCGCAGGCCATCCAGCGGTCGTAGGAGAAGTGCTCGCGCCAGCCGTCGAAGCGGCCGCCGTCGTCGTAGACGGCGCGGATGACGGCGCCGATCCGGCGGTCGCCGCGGGAGAGCAGGCCCTCGATGATGCCGGGCTTGCCGTCGTGGTAGCGGAAGCCGATGTTCTTGCCGAACTTGCGGTCGTGCCGGATGGAGTCGCGCAGCTTGGTGAGGCGGGCGTCGGTGTCCTCGGCGCTCAGCTGCGGGGCCCACTGGAACGGCGTGTGCGGCTTGGGCACGAAGCCGCCGATGGAGACGGTGCAGCGGATGTCGTTGCCGCCGGTGACCTCGCGGCCCTTGGCGATGACGTTCTTCGCCATCTCGCCGATCTGCAGCACGTCCTCGTCGGTCTCGGTGGGCAGGCCGCACATGAAGTACAGCTTCACCTGGCGCCAGCCGTTGCCGTACGCGGTGGCGACCGTGTTGATGAGGTCCTCCTCGGACACCATCTTGTTGATCACCTTGCGGATGCGCTCACTGCCGCCCTCGGGGGCGAACGTGAGGCCGGAGCGGCGGCCGTTGCGGGAGAGCTCGTTCGCCAGGTCGATGTTGAAGGCGTCGACCCGGGTGGAGGGCAGCGACAGGCCGATCTTGTCCTCGGCGTAGCGGTCGGCGAGGCCCTTGGTGACGTCGGCGATCTCGGAGTGGTCGGCGCTGGACAGCGAGAGCAGGCCGACCTCCTCGAAGCCGGTGGCCTTGAGCCCGCGGTCGACCATCTCGCCGATGCCGGTGATGCTTCGCTCCCGCACGGGGCGCGTGATCATGCCGGCCTGGCAGAAGCGGCAGCCGCGGGTGCAGCCGCGGAAGATCTCCACGGACATCCGCTCGTGGACGGTCTCGGCGAGCGGCACCAGCGGCTGCTTGGGGTAGGGCCACTCGTCGAGGTCCATGACGGTGTGCTTGGAGACGCGCCACGGCACGCCCGCGCGGTTGGGCACGACGCGGCCGATCCGGCCGTCCGGCAGGTACTCGACGTCGTAGAACCGGGGCACGTAGACGCCGCCGGTCTTCGCGAGGCGCAGCAGGACCTCGTCGCGGCCGCCGGGGCGGCCCTCGGCCTTCCAGGCGCGGACGATCTCGGTCATGTCGAGCACGGCCTGCTCGCCGTCGCCGATGACGGCGCAGTCGATGAAGTCGGCGATCGGCTCGGGGTTGAACGCGGCGTGGCCGCCGGCGAGGACGATCGGGTCGTCGAGGCCGCGGTCCTTGGACTCCAGCGGGATGCCCGCGAGGTCGAGCGCGGTCAGCATGTTGGTGTAGCCGAGCTCGGTGGAGAAGGAGAGGCCGAACAGGTCGAAGGCCTTGACCGGGCGGTGCGCGTCGACGGTGAACTGCGGGACGTCGTGCTCCCGCATCAGCGCTTCGAGGTCGGGCCAGACGCTGTAGGTGCGCTCGGCGAGCACGCCCTCGCGCTCGTTGAGCACCTCGTAGAGGATCATGACGCCCTGGTTGGGCAGGCCGACCTCGTAGGCGTCGGGGTACATCAGGGCCCAGCGGACGTCGCAGGCGTCCCAGTCCTTGACGGTCGAGTTGAGCTCGCCGCCGACGTACTGGATCGGCTTCTGGACGTGCGGGAGGAGGGCCTCCAGGCGTGGGAAGACCGATTCGACTGGCATACGGTGAGCCCTTTGGGTCGTGGAGGGGAACGACCCTCAAGCGTACCGGACCGGACCGCGCCCCCCTCCCGCGCGAGAACCGGGCTGGATACCGGGCGGGAGGGGGCGCGTTCCGGGCGGGTCAGATCCCTATCGGCCGCTGGGAGCGGACGGACTGGAGCAGTCCGATGGCGATCCAGACGGCGAACATCGAGGATCCGCCGTAGGAGACGAAGGGCAGCGGGATGCCGGCGACCGGCATGATGCCGAGGTTCATGCCGATGTTCTCGAAGGCCTGGAAGGCGAGCCAGGTGATGACGCCGGCGGCGAGGACGGTGCCGTAGAGGTCGGTGGCCTGGCGGGCGATCTTGCAGGCGCGCCAGAGGATGACGCCGAGCAGGGCGATCAGGCCGATGCCGCCGACGAAGCCGAGTTCCTCGCCGGCCACGCTGAACACGAAGTCGGTCTGCTGCTCGGGGACGAACTGGCCGGTGGTCTGGAAGCCGTGGAACAGGCCCATGCCGGTGAGGCCGCCGGAGCCGATGGCGATGCGGGCCTGCGCGGTGTTGTAACCGACGCCGGCCGGGTCGAGCGAGGGGTTGGCGAAGGCGGCGAAGCGGTCGATCTGGTACTTGCTGAGCACGCCGAGTTTCCAGATCACCACCGCGCCGACGGTGCCGGCGCCGATCAGGCCGAACACCCAGCGGCGGGCGGCGCCGGAGGCGAGCAGGACGCCCATGATGACGACGCCCATGACCATGACCGAGCCGAGGTCCGGCATCAGCATGATGACGCCCATCGGCAGGGCGGCCATCACCAGCGCCTGCACGACGCTGCGCGAGGAGGGGAACTCCCGTTCGCCGGCGTCGACCCGGGCGGACAGCACCACGGCCATGCCCATCACGATGGAGAGCTTGGCGAACTCGGCCGGCTGCAGCGAGAAGCCGCCGCCGAACTGGATCCAGGAGTGCTGGCCGTTGATGGTGGAGCCGAACGGGGTCAGGGTGACCCCGAGCAGCAGCAGCACGCCGACGTAGACGAAGGGCACCGCGGTGCGCAGCCGGCGTGTCCCTATCCCGACGGTCAGCGCGCCGAGCACCACCCCGACCAGGGCGTTGGTGAGGTGCCGGTAGAGGAAGTACTGCGGGTCGCCGTGGGTGAGGTTGTCGCGGCCGCGGGTGGCGGACCAGACGAGCAGTGAGCTGCCCAGGGAGAGCGCCAGCGCTGCGAGGATCATGATCCAGTCCATCCGGCGCAGCGGCGAGTCCTTGGCCAGCACCCGGGCGATGGAGCCGCGCTGCGGGGCGAGCCGGACGGTGCGGTACGAGCCGTAGGAGGTCATCCGCGGCTCCTTCCGGGGGCGCGGGCGGGCTCCAGGGCGGCGAGCGCGAGCAGGGTGGCGCCTCCGGTGCCGGTGGCGGGTGCCGGGTCGAGGAAGGCCCGGCTGCCACTGAAGCCGTCGGTGGCGCCGTCGGTGAGGGACGCCTGCTTGATGATGGCGGTGCCGTCCGGGTTGAACTTGGGCAGTTCGGCCTGCGGCTTGGGCAGCAGGGCCTTGCCGTTGTCGATGGCGCCCTTGTCGTCGACGCCGTAGAGCGCCTGGTAGATGCGGCGTACCGAGTCACCGGAACCGCCGGAGCCGGTGCCGCCCTGGCTTATCGTCATCACGACCGCGTAGTCGTCGCTGTAGGTCGTCAGCCACGAGGTGGTCTGCTTGCCGGCGACTTCGGCGGTGCCGGTCTTGGCGTGCAGTTCGATCTTGTTCTGGGGCCAGCCTGCGCCGGTGAACTTCCAGGCGGCGGTACCGCTGACGACGACGCCGGCGGTGGCCTGGTCGATGTACTCGAGCAGCTTGCCCTGGGCGGGGATCTTGCCGTCCTCGTGCGGGGCGATGTCGCGGACGAGCTTGCCGTCCGGGCTCATGATCGCCTTGCCGATGGTGGGCCGGTAGAGCGTGCCGCCGTTGGCGAGCGCGGCGTAGATCCGGGCCATCTGGAGCGGGGTGACGAGGGTGTCTCCCTGGCCGATGGCGAAGTTGACGGCGTCACCGGCGCGCATGACGTTGCCGTCCTGGCAGTTCTCGCGGGCGATCTCGTCGGCGTACTCGTGGCCGCCCTTGGCCGCCTGGGCGCACCAGGAGTCCTTGTTGGCGTCGTAGAAGGACTGCTTCCACTGCCGGTCGGGGACGCGGCCGGCGACCTCGCTGGGCAGGTCGACGCCGGTCTTGGCGCCGAGGCCGTACTGGTGGGCGGTCTTGGTGAACCAGTCGCCGGGGTTCTTCGGCCTGATGCCGCCGTCCTTCAGCCACTGGTCGTAGGACAGGTAGTAGAAGACGGTGTCGCAGGAGATCTCCAGCGCCTTCTCCAGCGAGATCTCGCCGAAGCTCTCGCCCTCGAAGTTCTTGAAGACGCGGCCGCCGATGGTCATGCTCGGCGGGCACGGGTAGTGGCCGTCGAGGGAGTAGCCGGCCTGGACGGCGGCGGTGGTGGAGATGACCTTGAAGGTGGAGCCCGGCGCGGACAGGCCCTGGATCGCCCGGTTGATCAGCGGGTAGTTGGAGCCCTTGTCGGTCAGCGCCTGGTAGTCCTTGGCGGAGATGCCGCCGACCCACAGGTTGGGGTCGAAGGTCGGGGCGCTGGCCATCGCGACGATGCGGCCGGTGTGCACGTCCATCACGACGGCGGCGCCGGAGTCCGCCTCGTAGTTCTTGTGGGTCTCCTTGTCGTAGACCTTGCGGGCGTCGGCCATGGCCCTCGCCAGCTGGTCCTCGACGACCTTCTGCACCCGGGCGTCGATGCTGGTGACCAGGTTGTTGCCGGACTGCGCGGGGACGGTGCCGGCGCTGCCGATGACCTTGCCGAGGTTGTCGACCTCCAGCTTGTCGACGCCGGTGGTGCCGCGCAGGTCGTCGTCGTAGACGGACTCCAGGCCGGCGCGGCCGATCTGGTCGCTGGGCAGGCGCCGCTCGCGGCCGGTCTTGTCGGCGGTGCCGGTGACCTCCGCGTCGGTCACCGGGGAGAGGTAGCCGAGCACCTGGGCGGCGCTGGCGCCCTCGACGCCGGTGTACCGGCGGACGGCGGTGGGCTGGGCGGTGACGCCGGGGAAGTCCTCGCGGCGTTCCATGATCTGCATGGCCTGCTGGGTGGTGGCCTGCTGGGTGACCGGGATCGGCTGGTAGGGCGAACCGTTCCAGCACGGCTTGGGCGTCTTGGCGTCGCAGAGCCGTACCTTGTCCTGGACGTCCTTGGGCTGCAGGCCGAGCACGCCGGCGAGCCGGGTCAGCACGGCCTTGCCGCGGTCCTTCTGCTGCAGCAGCGAGGTGCGGCTGACGGACACGACCAGCTTGGTCTCGTTGCCGACGAGCACCCGCCCGGAGGCGTCGAGGATCTCGCCGCGGACGGCGGGCTCCACGACCTCCCGGATGTGGTTCCCCTGCGCCTGGGCGGCGTACTGGCTGCCGGTCCGGATCTGCAGGTACCACAGCCGCCCGCCGAGGGTGGCGAGCAGCGACAGCACCAGGATCTGCAGCACCACCAGACGGATCGTCACCCGTTGGGTGCGTCCGGTCTCCGGGATGTTGCTCACTGCGGGGACTCCTCCTCGGGGGTCTGCGGGGCGTCAGGGGCGGCGGGCGAGGCCGAGCGACCGCTTCTTGCGCTGGCTCGTCGGCATCGGCGAGGACTCCCGGGTGGTCTTGTAGCGGGCCAGGCTGCCGAGCCCGGAGGCGCCGGGGTCCTCGGTCTCCGCGCCGGAGACGCCGCCGTCGAAGCGGCGGGCGAGCAGCATGACGGCGGGCACCACGAAGGGCGCGAGCAGCACGTCGTACAGCAGGGCGCTGAACACCAGCCCGGCGAGGCCGACGTGGCGGGCGGCGGTGTCGCCGACCAGGGCGCCGACCGAGGCGTACAGGCCGGTGGAGACCACGGCGGCGACGGCCACCACCATCAGGGCGCTGACCGCGGAGCGCTGCCGGCCGCCCTCGGGGCGGAGCAGGCCGGCGGCGTAGCCGACCAGGCAGAGCACCAGCGCGTAGCGGCCGACCGCGTGGTCGGAGGGCGGGGCGAGGTCGGCGAGCAGGCCGGCGGTGAAGCCGGCCAGGCAGCCGCCGGTCGGGCCGTACACCAGGGCGAGGCCGACGACGACGAGCATCAGCAGGTCGGGGGTGGCCCCGGGCAGCTGGAGCCGGCCGAGCACGCTGACCTGGACGACCAGGCCGAGCAGCAGCAGGACGGCGGAGAGCAGGATGCGGTTCGGACGCACGGTCAGTTCCCCCCTGCGGGTGTGGAGGCGGCGGTGGTCGGCTGCGCGGGGGCGGCCGGCGGGTTCGCCGCGGCGGCGGTCGGCTTGGGCGGCAGCACCCCGTCGCGCGGGTCGCTGCGCGGCGGCACCACGACGACGCCGACCAGGTCGAGTCGGGTGAACTGCACGTACGGCTCGACCAGGATGGTCTTGGTGAGCTCGCCCGGGGTGGCCTGGACCTCGACGACCCGGCCGATCGGGACGCCGGGGACGAACGGGCGGCCGCTCTGCGAGCCGAAGGTGACGACCCGGTCGCCGGCCTTGACCTGGGCGCGGCCGTTGAGCAGCTGGACCCTCATCGGGCTGCTGCCCTGGCCGGCCGCGAAGCCGATCTCGTCGCTGCCCTCCAGCCGGGTGCCGGCGGTGAAGCCGGGGTCGGAGGCGAGCAGCACGGTGGCGGTGGTCGGGGCGACCGTGGTGACCCGGCCGACCAGGCCCTGGCCGTTGATGACGGTCATGTCGCGGGTGAGGCCGTCGTCGCTGCCGGCGTCGATGGTGATCGTCCAGGAGAAGCCCTGGGCGGCGCCGATCGCGATGACCTGGGCGGCCTTGATGGTGTATCCGCCGTTGCCGGCCGTCCGGAGCAGGTCGTCGAGCTGCTTGGTGCGGCCGGACGCGGTGTCGGAGGAGGCGAGCCGCTGGCGCAGCTCGGTGTTCTCCCGGGTGATCTGGTCGAGGCGCTGCTGGTGCGTGGAGGCGTCCCGGACGGCGCGGATGGTGCCGGCCACCGGGTCGACCAGGCCGGAGGCGCCGCGCTCGACCGGGCCGAGCAGGCCGGCGGCCGCCCGGCGGACCCCGCCGAGCGGGGAGTCCTCGCCGCCCTTGATGTCGACGGTGATCAGGGCGAAGGCGACCGCGACCAGCAGGATGAGCAGTAGTCGGCTCTCTCGTGTGTCCCTCACGGTGCTGGAGCGCCCCTTCGTTCCCTGGTACCGGTTGTTCAGTTGGAGATGTGACGCCGTGTGCGCCGGTCGGCCCCCCGCGGGGAGGGGCTAGCGGCGCGGCTGGGCGTCCAGGACCTGCTGGAGCGCCTCGAACTCCTCGACGCACTTGCCGGCGCCGAGGGCGACCGAGTCCAGCGGGTTCTCCGCGATGTGGATGGGCATGCCGGTCTCCCGGCGGAGCCGCTCGTCGAGGCCGCGCAGCAGCGCGCCGCCGCCGGTGAGCACGATGCCGCGGTCCATGACGTCGCCGGCGAGCTCGGGCGGGCACTGGTCGAGGGTGGTCTTCACCGAGTCGATGATGGAGTCCACCGGCTCGTCGATGGCCTCGCGGATCTCGGCGGCGGAGATGACGACGGTCTTGGGCAGGCCGCTGACGAGGTCGCGGCCGCGGATCTCGGCGTGCTCGTCCTTCTCGCCCTCCAGCGCGAAGGCGGAGCCGATCGACATCTTGATCTGCTCGGCGCTGCGCTCACCGAGGAGGAGGCTGTACTCCTTCTTGATGTGCTGGACGATGGCGTTGTCCAGCTCGTCGCCGGCCACCCGCAGGGACTGCGCGGTGACGATCCCGCCGAGCGAGATCACGGCGACCTCGGTGGTGCCGCCGCCGATGTCGACGACCATGTTGCCGGTGGGCTCGTGCACCGGCAGGCCGGCGCCGATCGCCGCGGCCATCGGCTCCTCGATGATGTGCACCTGGCGCGCGCCGGCCTGGGCGCTGGCCTCGATCACGGCGCGGCGCTCGACCCCGGTGATGCCGGAGGGCACGCAGACCACGACGCGCGGGCGGGCCAGGTAGCGGCGGCGGTGGATCTTGAGGATGAAGTAGCGGAGCATCCGCTCGGTGATCTCGAAGTCGGCGATCACGCCGTCCTTGAGCGGGCGGATGGCGACGATGTTGCCGGGCGTGCGCCCGATCATCTTCTTGGCCTCGGCGCCGACCGCGAGG
Source organism: Kitasatospora sp. NPDC085879 (assembly GCF_040686255.1). Lineage (NCBI taxonomy): Bacteria > Bacillati > Actinomycetota > Actinomycetes > Kitasatosporales > Streptomycetaceae > Kitasatospora > Kitasatospora sp. NPDC085879. The sequence goes on from NZ_JBFBJZ010000015.1 coordinate 122,669, forward strand.
ATGCCGCCGGTGTTGGTGTTCACCGCGACGACCGACGGCTCGTTGAGGACGATCCCCTTGCCCCTGACGTACACCAGCGTGTTGGCAGTGCCGAGGTCGATCGCCATGTCACGGCCGATGAACGACAGATTGTTGGCCATGGGGTGTGCAGTGCCTTCCCGAGCTCGGTGTGCATGTGCGGGGAGTGGGCCGATCGCGCGCGCCCACGACAGGGCTGACATCAGCTGAGCAGCCGTACCGGGCCCATGAGTTGCGTCCATCGTAGCCAGGCCCTCTCACCGCGGACGGCGAGGTACGGCATGCTGGCCATTCTCCGGCGGCCGATGGGCTCTTCCCGGGATTGGGACGCCGTGTCGGCGCTCCGGGTTCCGCCGTTTCGGGGCCGGTCCGCCCGATTCCACCTGGTCGGGCCAGGGCGGTTGCGCCCGGCCCGACCTGGGCGTACGTCAGACGGGGGTCAGGCGTGCGCGGGGAAGAAGATCTTGATCTCGCGCTCGGCGGAGACGTCCGAGTCGGAGGCGTGGATCAGGTTCTCGCGGGTGATGGTGGCGTAGTCACCGCGGATGGTGCCCGGGCCGGCCTGCAGCGGGTCGGTGGCGCCGGCGAGCGCGCGGATGCCGGGGACGACGTTCTCGCCCTCGACGATCAGGGCGATCGACGGGCCGGAGGTCATGAACTCCAGCAGCGGCTCGTAGAACGGGCGGCCGACGTGCTCGGCGTAGTGCAGCTCCAGCGTCGCCCGGTCGAAGGTGCGCAGCTCGAGGGCGGTCAGCCGCCAGTTCGCCTTGCGCTCGATGCGGCTGATGATCTCGCCGGCCAGGCCGCGCTTGACGGCGTCGGGCTTGAGCAGGACGAGAGTGCGCTGGGACACGGTGCGGCTCCAGGGGATCGGGTTCGGCACGGTGGGTTCGGCCACCGCAGACACTACCCTGCGGGTGCGGCCCGCCGACGCGAACGGGCCGCTCAGCGGGGGTTCAGGCGGTCTGCTCGGCCTGGGCGGCCCGGGCCGCCTTGATGACGTCGACCTTGCGCCCGTAGTGCACCGAACACCACCACAGGCCGGCGAAGACCGCGCCGAGGCCGAACATGGTCGGCAGCACCAGTCCGCTGGCGATCAGGCCGATCTGCAGTGCCCAGCCGATCGGCACCGCACCGGGGCGCTCGATCATGCCGCAGAGCAGCACGCACAGCACCATGGCGGTGCCGCTGACGGCCCAGATCGTGCCGGTCGGCACGTCGGAGAGCGGCATCGCGACGAGGCCGGCGAACATGATGAGCAGGGCCTCGCCGATCAGGGTCGAGGAGCAGAGGATCCGCATCGGGTACTACTTCCTTCCGAACAGCAGGCGTGCCTCGCCCACCGTGATGACCGAACCGGTGACCAGGACGCCGGCGCCGCCGAGGTCCTCCTCCTCGGCGAGCGTGACGGCCGCGTCGATGGCGTCGTCCAGCCGGGGCTCGACCTGCACACGATCCTCACCGAAGATCTCCACGGCGAGCGCGGCCAGCTCGTCGACGGGCATCGCCCGGTGGGTGGAGTTCTGGGTGATCACGACCTCGGCGAGGATCGGCTCGAAGACCTCCAGCAGGCCGGAGACGTCCTTGTCGCCGCTGGTGCCGATGACGCCGACCAGCTTGGTGAAGCCGAAGGCCTCGCCGATCGCGGCGACGGCGGCCTCGGCGCCGTGCGGGTTGTGCGCGGCGTCCAGGATCACGGTGGGGCTGCGGCGGACGACCTCGAGGCGGCCCGGCGAGGCGACGCCGGAGAACGCCCGGCGGACCTTGTCGGTGTCCAGCTGGCCGCCGCCGGCCGCGCCGACGCCGAAGAACGCCTCGACCGCGGCCAGCGCGAGCGCCGCGTTGTGCGCCTGGTGGGCGCCGTGCAGCGGGATGAAGACGTCCTCGTACTCGGCGCCGCCGAGGCCGCGCAGGGTCACCAGCTGGCCGCCGATCGCGACCTCGCGGCGGATCACGCCGAACTCCATGCCCTCGCGGGCGACGGTGGCGTCCACGTCGACGGCCCGCTTGAGGATGGTCTGCGCGGCGTCCAGCTGCTGCTGGGCGACGACGGCGAGCGCGCCGGGCTTGATGATGCCGGACTTCTCCACCGCGATCTCGCCGGTGGTGCCGCCGAGCTTGTCGGTGTGGTCCAGGCCGATCGGGGTGATCACGGCGACGGCGGCGTCGATGACGTTGGTGGCGTCCCAGGAGCCGCCCATGCCGACCTCGACCACGGCGACATCCACCGGGGCGTCGGCGAACGCGGCGTACGCCATGCCGGTGAGCACCTCGAAGAAGGACATCGCGACCGGCTGGCCCTCGTCGACCATCCGCACGTACGGCTCGATGTCGCGGTAGGTCTCGACGAACTTCTCGGTGCTGATCGGGACGCCGTCCAGGCTGATCCGCTCGGTGACCGACTCCACGTGCGGGCTGGTGTAGCGGCCGGTGCGCAGCTCGAAGCCGCCGAGCAGCTGCTCGATCATCCGGGCGGTGGAGGTCTTGCCGTTGGTGCCGGTGATGTGGATCGACGGGTAGGAGTTCTGGGGCTGGCCCAGGATGTCCATCAGCGCGCTGATCCGGTCGAGCGAGGGCTCCAGCTTGTTCTCCGGCCAGCGGTTGGAGAGTTCGGTCTCCACGGCCCGCAGCTCGGCCTCGGGGCCGGTGGCCCCGTCGTCGGAGGGGCGGGTGGTGTACGGGTTCTGCTCGGCCTTGTCGCTCACGGGCCCAGTCTACGTAGCGCCCGGGCCGGCTCCGGCGCAGGCACCCCGGCCCGGTGGTGGCGGGGCCGGGGTGCCTGCGCTCCGGGGCTCAGCGGTGCGCCTGGAACTGCACGACCTGCTGGTAGGTGGGCCGGTTCTGCCAGGTGGACTTGGGGTCGGTGACTCCGCCGAGCGGGCGCTGGACGATCGAGTCGGCGCACCACTGGTCGCCTGCCGAGCAGTCGGCGTCGCCCGGGTAGACCTGGGCCGGGGTCTGCGCGACGGCCTTCCGCAGGCTGTCGAGCAGGGCGGTGCGGCAGGCCGCGAGGTCGCCGCCGCCGCAGAACGGGCGGGCGAGCGGTCCGGCGACCGGGTCGCCGAGGACGGACCGCAGGTCCTTGTCGACGTAGCTCCACCAGCCGTACTGGAAGGCCGAGCCCTTGTGCGGGATGGACTCGTTGGCGCTGGCGGTGCCGCCGGTCGGGCCGGTCTGCCCGCCGGAGGGCGACTCGTTGATCTGCACGGCGCCGGTGAGCGCGGTGAAGAGGGCGTCGCCGAGGCCTGGCCGGAAGACCGCGTCGGCCAGCAGCGGCCACCAGGCGTCCAGGGTGCGGATCGCGTCGGCGTCGCGGTAGGCGTGGCTGCCGGGCGAGGTCTCCCGGCGCTGGCCGTCGGCGGCCTTCCAGGTCTCCAGTTTCTGCACGGCGCCGGCGAGGGCGGGGTCGGTGACCGGGGCGCTGCGGATCACCCGGAGCAGTTCGGGCAGCACGTCCTCGGCGCGCAGGTCGGTGAGGGCGGCGGACTCCATGGCCCCGGTGAGCGAGACCCGGCTCGCCTTCCCGTTGCCGGCGATCAGCGCCTTCACCCGGTCGTCGAGCAGGTTGCCGCGGTGCACCGAGCCGTTGCCGAAGCCCGCGGCGGCGAAGCCGGCGGCCTGCTTGTTGTTCCAGGAGATGTAGTAGTCCTGGTCGACGGAGTGCGGGTGCTCGGCCGGCGGGGTGTACCGGGCGGTGTTCGCCGCCGGGTCGAAGTCCCGCCACTCGTAGGCGGGTTCGGCGCGGACGGGCAGGCCGGCGTCGACCCCGGCGGCGCGCACCGGGTTGGTGCCGGAGTTGTAGTAGGCGATGTCCCGGGAGTCGGCGTAGAACCAGTTGAAGGTGTAGTTGATGTTCTGTGCGGCCTGCTGGAAGCTCGCCGCGTCGTGCACCGCGCCGGGGTCGTTGAGCATCTGGAAGCCGATGATGGAGTCGGCCTCGTGGCGGTAGGTGGAGCGCAGCGAGGTGAAGGCGACGGGGGCGCCGCCGACGGTGCCGCGGGCGGTGACCAGGCCGTAGTTCGTGCGGTTCATCACCAGGGTGTAGGAGCCGGCCGCGGTGGAGTCGGCGGTGGTGGGCTTCCAGGCGTTCTTGCGCTCCAGCCGCTCCATGGGCAGGCACTGGCCGTGCCAGAGGTAGTGGTCGGCGGCGAGGCCGGCCGGGCTGCCGTCGGTGGTGCAGAGCGGGACGGCGTAGGTGTCGGTGATGTCCTGGCCGGCGGAGGTGGCGCTCCAGGCGTAGTCCTGGCCGCGGCCGAGCTGCACGTAGAAGCTGAGGCCGGCGAAGGCGGCGCCGCGGGCGCTGATGCCGGGGCCCTGGATCTCCTCCAGCATGAGCAGCTGCGGGGCGAAGTAGCCGGTCTGCGGGCCGAAGACGGCGACGGGGTGGCCGTCGTCGGTGTGGGCGCCGGAGACCAGCAGGGCGTTGGACATGCCGTGCTTGGCGGTGAGCAGGTTGCCGGGCAGCAGTCCGGGGGCGGTGGTGGCGGTCTGGGTGCCGGTACCGGTGGCGTCGTGGATCATCTGCTCGGGGACGACCGAGCCCGGGTCGGGCAGTGCGGTGCCCTGCGGGGCGTCCGGCGGCAGGGCGTACGGGAAGCGCTGTCCGTCGTGCAGGGTGAGGACGGCCTCGGGGTCGTCGGCCTCGCGCAGCGATGCCCACAGCCGGTCGCCGTCGGCGGTGCCGTAGCGCGCCTCGGCGGCCAGTCTGACCTGGGCGGAGGCGAGTTCGCCGCCGCCGCCGGAGCCGAACAGCGCGCCGACGACGGAGGCGAGGGCGACCAGGTCGGTGAGCTTGAACGGCTCGATGCCGCCGGCGTTGGTCATGGCGTCGATGTGGCCGGTGAGGTCGTACTCGCCGGGGAAGTACCGACCGTTGTAGGACTCGCGGACGTACTGGTTGATGCCGTCGAGGTAGGCGGTGGCGTCGGCGAGGGCCTGCCGGGCGCGGTCGCCCTGGCCGGCGATGGCGTCGATCTGCCGCTGCAGCTCGTCCTCGGTGTACGGGGCGGCCTGCCAGAAGCTCTGCTCCAGCTGCCGGTTGGCGGCGGCGCCGCCGGCGAAGCCGGAGAGCTGGCCGCGGCCGACGTGCCGGAAGAGGTCCATCACCCAGAGCCGGTCCTGGGCGGCGGCGTAGCCGGCGCCGAACTCGGTGCCGTAGCGGGTGGTGCCGGTGATGTGGGGGACACCAGTGGCCTTGTCGCGGACGATGGCGACGTCGCTGCGCGGGCGGGTGGTGGAGGCGACCTGGTCGGCGGGGACGCCGAAGGAGGCGTCGTTGAAGAAGTTCCGCAGCTGGGCCTCGGTCAGCTGCGGGTAGGCGCCGGCGAGGTTGGCGTACGGGCCGAGCTGGTCGTCGGTGTGGGCGGGCCGGGAGCCGAAGACCTTGTTGAGGAGGATCTCGGCGAGGGTGGCGTTGCCGTTCTCGCCGGGCGGCAGGATGTCGAGGCATTTCCCGGCGCAGTAGTCGGTGGGGGCGGCGGGGGCGGCCGCGGCGGTGGGGGTCGCGGTGGGGGCGAATACGGCCAGCAGTGCGGCCGCGAGGGTGGCGGCGGCGAATCTGCGCGGGTGGGGGCGTCGTTGCATGCCGGCTCCTCGGTCGAGTTGCGGATGCGGTGCTGCGCTACTCGACGGTAGGGGCGTTGCTGACATTCTGCCTAGTAGCGTGCATGCCACAACTCGCCTGCGGCCGAACGGTTTTACCCACTCATGGCGGTGGCGCCGGCAACGCTCGGACTCGGACCGGACGCCGACCGGGCCGGCTCAGCCGTGGCGGGCCTCGGGCACCTGGGCGGCGCGCCCGCCGTGCCGGCGGCGCAGCTCGGCGGCGATCTCGGCGCCCTCCCCCTCGGGCAGCAGCGGCAGCATCATGGCGACGGCCTGCAGCAGCCCGCCGAGCAGGCAGGTGGTGTCGGGGGTGGCGGCCACCAGTGCGCGGACGGCCGCGACGTCGCCGGTGTCGACGGCCTCGATCAGCCGGGCCGGATCGGCGGCCTCCTCGTCGAGCAGCACGCCGGAGGTGTCGGCGGGGGCCCGGCGGGCGAGCGAGCGCAGCACGCGGTCGGCGGCCTCGGGCGCGTAGGCCTTGCGGACCGCCTCGGCCGCGATCCACACCAGCAGGGTGGTGACCTCGCGCTCCACGTGGTCGGCGAAGAGCCGGTCCAGCTGCGCGTCGAAGGACAGCTGGTTCCCGTGCCGGAATGCCAGCAACAGGGTCGCCGCCCGGGCCTTGGCCGTCTCGACATCCTGCTGTGGCAGTTCGTCGGCCAACTCCCTGGTCGCCACCATGACGTGCCCTCCCGTCAGTCGCACACCCGAATGGGGACGTCTGAACACCGTACACATCCCAACTCCGAACATCGGTGGAACGCGCGCACGCAGAAACGGAGATGATTCACCGGACAAACGGTCAGCCGCAATACCGGGAGCGATCTCGGACGCACACGATGAAATACCGCCGAACGGACTATCAAGAACGCCGGCGGATATACCGAATGGCGCTTTTGATGCGGCGGGCACCGCATGCCCGCGCGCTGCGGCGGCGCCCGGGGCGGGTTCCCGCACCGCTCCCGGGGTATGGCATTTCCGTGGGCGTCCGGCCGGCCGTACCGGCCCGCGGCGTCCGCTCGGCAAGGGGGAGGTCGTCGTCCGCCCGCCGCCAGGACCACCCCGGCGGCCGCGGTCGGCCGTGCGGTAGCGTGCCCGGATACTCGCGCGGGCAGCCGTACGGGTACTGACGAGGAGCAACGCCGAAGAGCAGGCCGCGGAGCGCCGTGGCGGGGGAGACCGATGTCGATGTACGGCCAGGGCCAGCAGTATCCGCAGGGGCAGCCGCAACAGCCGTACGGCCAGCCGCAGCCGCCGTACGGCCAGCCCCCGCAGTACGGGGGTGCCCAGCAGCCGCCGGCGTACGGCGCTCAGCAGCCGCCCTCCTACGGCTACCCGCAGCAGCAGCCGGCCCCGCCGTACGGCGCCCAGCCCGGCTACCCGCAGGCCCAGGTGCCCGGGCAGCCGCAGCCCTACGGCGCCCCGGGCGGCTACCCGCCGCCGCCCCCGCCGAAGAGCAACAACGGGCTGGTGATCGGCCTGGTGATCGGCGCCGTGGTGCTGATCGGCGGCGGCCTCGCGGTCTGGGGCCTGTCCGGCAGCGACAGCAGCGGCGGCACCGGCGGTACGGGCGGCACCGGCGGCAGCACCGGCGGGGGCGGCACGGTCGCCTCCGCCGCGTACAAGCTCGACCTGCCGATGTCCCTCCCGGACGGCCACACCCAGCAGAAGGCCACCTCCGTCCCGGCCACGCCGGGCCCGGACGGCCAGAAGCCGGCCTGCCCGGACGGCACCGCCGTCGCGGGCAGCTACACCAAGGGCCAGACGGACATGGTGCAGATCGTCGGCTGCTACGGCACGGTGGCCGTCCCCGACCTCGTGCTGGTCGCGCTGGAGGCCGAGGCGGTCAAGCCCAAGACGATCGCCGGCACCACCGTCAACAGCACCTGGAAGACCCGGCCGACCGAGTACCCGGCCGGCAGCGCCGGCGCGCCCGGCGCCAAGCTCAAGTGCGGGGTGCTGACCACGTCCGCCACCAAGACCGCGGCCGGCAACACCGTCTGCTTCTGGGCGGACCACTGGACCGCCGGCGAGGTGGTGTTCGCCGACCTGAGCTTCACCGGGAAGGCACCGATCACGCCCGCCGAAGCCGCCACGAAGACCGCCGCCATCCGCGGCGCCGTCGAAGTCAAGAAGTAGCCGGTCGAGAAGCAGCCAGGGTCGACTCCGTCGAAAGGACCTCCGGTGTCCGAGCAGAACCCGTACGGCGGCCCACCGCCGTCCCCGCAGCCCTACGGGGCACCGCCCCCGCCGCCCGCCCAGCCGGGCTTCGGCCCGCCGCAGCCCGGCTACGGCTACCCGCAGCAGCCCGCACCGTACGGGCAGCCCGGCGGTTACGGCGTGCCGGCCCAGCAGCCCTGGGGCGGCGGGGTCGTCCCGCAGCCGCAGAAGTCACGCAAGACGCTCTGGGTGGTGCTCGGCTGCGTGGGCGGCGTCATCCTGCTCGGCGGCGGCCTGCTCGGCTACTTCGTCTATGACGTGACCTCAAAGACCAACAACTACCGGATCTCGCTGCCGAGCTCCTTCCAGGGCCTGCCGCGGGAGGACTCCAACCCGCTCGCGCAGAAGCTGGAGTCCGGGCTCAACGACTCGCTCGGCAAGGGCGACAACGCCTGGTCGCCGACCCCGGTGAGCACCGTCTACACCGACCGGCAGAAGGTCGTCGCGGTGTTCGGCGGCTACGGCACGGTCCTCTCCCCCAGCAGCCAGATCGACGACTTCTACACCAACTTCGAGAAGGGCGCGAGCAGCCAGGGCACCACCTTCAGCGGCCGCCGCGACTTCGACGCGGGCCCGCTCGGCGGCCGGCTCAGCTGCGAGGTCATGCACGCCCCGACCGAGGACGACAGCCTGTGCGCCTGGGCGGACGGCTCCACCTTCGTCGCCGTGCTCACCGGCGAGGTCGACCAGGACTCCGACGTGGACCTGGACGACGCCGCGGCCGCCGCCCTCGAACTGCGGCGGATCGCCGAGGTGCGCAAGTAGCACCCGGCACGTCGGCACCGGGGGCCGCCCTCGGAACGCCCCCCGGCAACGGCGAAGGCCCTGCACCCGGAAGCGGTGCAGGGCCTTCGCCGTCGTCGATCCGTCACGGCCTGGGCCGACGGGCGTCAGGCGCTCTTCTCGCGGCGCTCGCGCTTGATCATGTCGCGCGGCACGAGGGTCGGGATGGCGTGCTTGGAGACGACGTCCCCCGACACCACCACGCGGGCGACGTCCTGGCGGGAGGGCACCTCGTACATCACGGACATCAGCACCTCCTCCATGATCGCGCGCAGACCGCGGGCGCCGGTGCCGCGCAGGATCGCCTGGTCGGCGATGGCCTCCAGCGCGTCCCGGGTGAACTCCAGCTCCACGCCGTCCAGCTCGAAGAGCTTGCGGTACTGCTTGACCAGCGCGTTCTTCGGCTCGGTGAGGATCTGCAGCAGCGCCTCGCGGTCCAGGTTGTGCACGCTGGTGATCACGGGCAGACGGCCGATGAACTCGGGGATCATGCCGAACTTCACGAGGTCTTCCGGCATGACCTGGCGGAAGTGGTCGCTCGCGTCCGACTCCCGCTTGGAGCGGATGGTCGCGCCGAAGCCGATGCCCTTGGCGCCGGCCCGGCCCTCGATGATCCGCTCCAGGCCCGCGAAGGCACCGCCCACGATGAACAGCACGTTGGTGGTGTCGATCTGGATGAACTCCTGGTGCGGGTGCTTGCGCCCGCCCTGCGGCGGCACCGAGGCGGTGGTGCCCTCCAGGATCTTCAGCAGCGCCTGCTGCACACCCTCGCCGGAGACGTCACGGGTGATCGACGGGTTCTCGCTCTTGCGGGCGACCTTGTCGATCTCGTCGATGTAGATGATCCCGGTCTCGGCCTTCTTGACGTCGTAGTCCGCCGCCTGGATCAGCTTGAGCAGGATGTTCTCGACGTCCTCGCCGACGTAGCCGGCCTCGGTCAGCGCGGTGGCGTCCGCGATCGCGAAGGGCACGTTCAGCATCCGGGCCAGCGTCTGCGCCAGCAGCGTCTTGCCGGAGCCCGTCGGGCCGAGCAGCAGGATGTTGGACTTGGCCAGCTCGATCGCGTCCTCGCGGCCGTTGCCGGCCCGGCCGTTCTCACCGGCCTGGACGCGCTTGTAGTGGTTGTAGACCGCGACGGACAGCGCCTTCTTCGCGAGGTCCTGGCCGACCACGTACTGGTCGAGGAACTCGTAGATCTCGCGGGGCTTCGGCAGCTCCTCGAAACGGACCTCCGAGGACTCCGCGAGCTCTTCCTCGATGATCTCGTTGCAGAGGTCGATGCACTCGTCGCAGATGTAGACGCCAGGCCCGGCGATCAGCTTCTTCACCTGCTTCTGCGACTTGCCGCAGAACGAGCACTTGAGCAGGTCGCCACCGTCTCCGATGCGTGCCACGAGGTGCTTCCCCTTCGCCAGGGGCCCCGCAGCTCTCCGGGGCCTGGTGCTGTGGACCGGCTGCGCCGTCGGCGGTCGGTCTCGCTATCCGACGGTACTCTGCCGAGCCGGTGATTCCGCCGACTTCGACAGCTCTGCCCTACGCCCTGGGCGAATTGATACCGAACAGAAGCCGTCTCACGGGCATGGGCCCATACTGCATTGTGCCCGTCCGACCGCCAGGACCGGAACGGATCGGGGCGGGGCGTACGTCACTGTCGCGCCCCCCGACACCACCGCGCGCTCCTGCACCGGTGGTTCGTGAGAGACCGACAGCCGCGCACGGCCCCGCCCCCGAAGCCGCGGAGGACTCAGCCCGTCAGCGAGGACTTGCGGGTCGAGATGATCTGGTCGATCAGCCCGTACTCCAGGGCCTCCTCGGCCGTCAGGATCTTGTCGCGCTCGATGTCGTCACGGACCGTCTCCACCGGCTTGTTGGAGTGCTTGGCCAGCATCTCCTCCAGCTGCTCGCGCATCCGGAAGATCTCCTTGGCCTGGATCTCCAGGTCGGACACCTGACCGCGGCCGGTCTCGGTGTACGGCTGGTGGATCAGGATGCGGGCGTTCGGCAGCGCCATCCGCTTGCCCGGGGTGCCCGCCGCCAGCAGCACGGCCGCGGCGGAGGCCGCCTGACCCATGCAGACGGTGGTGATGTCCGGCTTCACGTACTGCATGGTGTCGTAGATCGCCGTGAGCGCCGTGAACGAGCCGCCGGGCGAGTTGATGTACATCTGGATCTCGCGGTCCGGGTCCATCGACTCCAGGCACAGCAGCTGCGCCATGATGTCGTTGGCCGAGACGTCGTCGACCTGCGAGCCGAGGAAGATGATGCGCTCCTCGAACAGCTTGGCGTACGGGTCGTACTCGCGGATGCCCTGGGAGGTGCGCTCGACGAAGCGCGGCACGATGTAGCGGCCCTCGGCTCGGGCGCCCTGGAACTCGCCGCGCGGCGTGTAGGGAGTGTTCATGGGGGGTTCGGTCCTCCGAAGCGTGCGGTCTGGAAGTCTGGGGCCGGCCGTCAGGCGGTGAAGCCGGCGCCGGTGCCGCCGCCACCGGGGACGTCCGCGGCGCTGTGCATGATCTCGTCGATGAGGCCGTACGCCTTGGCCTCCTCCGGGCTGAACCAGCGGTCGCGGTCGGAGTCAGCGGTGATCTGGTCGAAGCTCTGGCCGCTGTGGAAGGCGATCAGCTCGGACATGCGCTTCTTGGTGCGCAGCAGCTGCTCGGCCTGGATCCGGATGTCGGAGGCCGAACCGCCCAGACCGGCGGAGGGCTGGTGCATCAGGATGTTGGCGTTGGGCAGCGAGAAGCGCTTGCCCTTGGCGCCGGCGGTGAGCAGGAACTGGCCCATCGAGGCCGCCATGCCCATCGCGATCGTCACCACGTCGTTCTTGATGTACTGCATGGTGTCGTAGATCGCCATGCCCGCCGAGATCGAACCGCCCGGCGAGTTGATGTACAGGAAGATGTCCTTCTCCGGGTCCGCGGCCAGGAGGAGGAGCTGGGCGGTGATCTTGTTGGCGATGTCGTCGTCGACCTGCTGGCCGAGGAAGATGATGCGCTCGTTGAGCAGCCGGTTGTAGACCTGGTCGCCCAGGCCGCCGAGCACGTCACCGGCGGCGGCGCGCGGCGCCGTCAGGCCATCCATCTGCATCTGCGGGAACGTCACTTAGCCACCTGCTCAGTCGATCTGCGTGTGTGTCGCTGTCCACCGACCCTAACGCGCAGGCCGCGCCGCAGAATCCCCCACGCAGAACTGTTCGCTGTGAGCGCAGGGTGTGCGCGGAAATACGGCGGCGCCGGGCTCCGGGCGGGTCGGCGGCGGGTCGGGAGGGCACCCGCCCCCTTCTGCGCAGACGGCAGTGGCCCGGACACCGTGCGGTGTCCGGGCCACTGCCCTGTGCAAGCGGAGGATCAGGCCTCGGTGGCCTCGTCCTCGACCTCGACGGTCTCGACGGCGTCGGTCGCCTCGGTCTCGTCCTCGTCGTCCTCGAAGGAGACGGTCTCACCGTTGCTGTCGGTGACGGTGGCGGCCTCGACGACCAGGGCCAGCGCCTTGCCGCGGGCGACCTCGCCGACCAGCAGCGGAACCTGGCCGCCCTGGACGATCTGCTGCGCGAACTGGTCCGGGGTGAGACCGGAGCCGGCGGCGCGGCGGATGAGGTGCTCGGTCAGCTCTTCCTGGCTGACGTTGAGCTCCTCCTTGGCCACGATCTCGTCCAGGACGAACTGGGTCTTGATGCCCTTCTTCGCCTGGTCCGCGGTCTCCTGCTCGTAGTCCTCGACGGACTTGTCCTGGGTGGCCAGGTAGGTCTCGAGGTTCATGCCCATGGGCTCGAGCTGGTGGTGCTCCAGGTTGTGCTTGCGGGTCTCGACCTCGTCCTTGAGGAGCTTCTCCGGGTACTCCATCTCGACCCGGGTCAGCAGCTCGTCCAGGACCTTCTCCTGGGCCTGGGTGGCCTGGTCGAACTCCTTCATGCGCTCGAGGCGCTTGCGGGAGTCGGCCTTCAGCTCGTCCAGGGTGTCGAACTCGCTCGCCAGCTGGGCGAACTCGTCGTCGAGCTCGGGGAGCTCCTTCTCCTGGACGGTGGTCACGGTGACGGTGACCTCGGAGCTCTTGCCGGCCTGGGTGCCGCCCTTGAGCTCGGTGGTGAAGGTCTTGGACTCACCGGCGGACAGGCCGACCACGGCCTCGTCGATGCCGTCCAGCAGGCGGCCGGAGCCGATCTCGTAGCTCACGCCGGTCGCGGTGCCGTCCTCCGGCACCTCGCCGTCGACCTTGGCCTCGAGGTCCACGACCACGACGTCGCCGGCGGCCGCGGCGCGCTCGACGTCCTTGACGGAGGAGAAGCGCTCGCGGAGCTGCTCCAGCGACTTGTCGACGTCCTCGTCGGCGACCGAGACGGCGTCGACGGTGACAGCGATGTCCGAGAAGTCAGGCAGGGCGATCTCCGGGCGGACGTCCACCTCGGCGGTGAACTTGAGGTCCCCGCCGTCGGCGATCCGCTCCACGCCCTCGATGTCGGTGATCTCGGGCTGGCCGAGGACCTCGATCTTGCCCTCGTCGACGGCCTGCGTGTAGAAGCGCGGCAGGGCGTCGTTGACGGCCTCCTCCAGCACCGCGGCACGGCCGAAGCGCTGGTCGATGACGCGAGCCGGGATCTTGCCCTTGCGGAAGCCCGGAACCGTGACCTGCTGGTTGATCTTCTTGTACGCCGCGTCGAGGCTGGGCTTGAGCTCCTCGAAGGGCACCTCGACGGTGAGTCGAACCCGGGTCGGGTTCAGAGTCTCGACGGCGCTCTTCACGGTTTGGTCTCCTATGGGCTTGCGGTCAGGTTGTCTCCGCCCGACGTTCTCGGCCGGACGGCCGGTCGGTCGGGCGAGACGGGCGATGGGCGATTGGGGCTGCATCTCCCGTACGGGGTGGACGGTGAGCGTGACTCCTCGCCCTCGGGCGGCTGCTGCCTGTGTGCATGCCACAGGTACTACCGCCATCGGCCCATCCTACCGGTACCACGAATGCAACAGGGCCCCGCCCGCCTGACGAGACCCTGCCGAAAGCGTCGGGGTGACCGGATTCGAACCGACGGCCTTCCGCTCCCAAAGCGGACGCGCTACCAAACTGCGCCACACCCCGTAGTGCCGAAAGAGAGAGTACACGCCGGTCCGGGCCCCCTCGCCGCAATATCACCGGCCGCCGGAGCGAAAGCAGTGTGCATTCGGCCGACCCGACCAGGTAGGCTGGCCCCCGTCCCCGAGGCCCTCACCGGCCGAGGGGCGACGTGCCGTTGGCGCACGTACGCGGGCGTAGCTCAATGGTAGAGCCCCAGTCTTCCAAACTGGCCACGCGGGTTCGATTCCCGTCGCCCGCTCCAACGCATCGGCCCCAGCTCAGCGACATGATCGCGAAGCTGGGGCCGTTGTCGTCTGAGGCACTTTCAGAGCGTCGTGCCCCTTCCGTGCCCGTTCGGTGGGGTGCCGGTGGATCAGCGCGGCCCGGGCAGTACCGTCCCCCGTCCTCGCCATGAGTTCCCGGGTGCCGGCGTGGGTCGAGCGGCCGGGTGTTCCGGGTGTGCCGAGGATCGTGGAAGCTCAGGCCGGCGACGCCCGCCCCGGCGCACGCTCGGTGCCAAACCCGGTTGAACGTGGTTGCGCCGCGGCATGACGCCCGTGGCCCGCGGCACGGCCCGCACAGCGCCGCGACCAGCGCCAAGGCCTGGTGGCGACCCGAGATCCGGTCGGCGACCGCGTACACCTCGGCAAGGGTAGGGCCGGCGCGTTTGGCGATCTCGTGGCGCAGGTGGACGCGGAAGCGGGCCCGTAGCTTGCCGGCGTGGCCGTTCCGGAGCACCGCGTGCGTGTGGTCGCAGCCGTCCGGGTCGAGGGGTGAACCGAGGGCCGGGTCGTTGACCAGGTGCTCGGTGCCGCAGCGGCAGCGGCGGGCCGGTCGTGGACGAGGCCGGAGCCGGAGGCGGTGAGGTGGCGAGCACCCGCGGTGTCCCGATCAACCCCGGACGCAGGACGTCGCGCACCTCGGCCGTCCCCCCGGCGACGACGCCCGGTGGCACGCCGGAGGGGCGCAGGCCGCAGCCCACGCCCCTCCGGACCGGCAGAAAGGTCAGTTGACGGTGAAGAAGTAGTCGGTCGGAGCCGTCTGGGCCCCGTCCTTGGTGGTGCCGTAGACCTCCAGGGCGTACCAGCCGCTGTCGGTCGGGGTCCACGAAACCTGCGCCTCGCCGCGGGCGCCGGCCTTCACCGTGGTGCCCTCGCCCCAGTTGACGGAGTACGTGTAGCTGACCGCCCCCTTGATCTTCGGGGTGAAGGTGAAGGTGCCGGGCACGCCCGCGCCGCCGCCCGAACCGTTCTCGGGGTAGACGTCCGAGGTCACGGTCGGGGAGGTGTCGGTGCCACCGGTGCTCCACCACTGCTGCTGGCTCACCCAGCCGTTCGCGCTGGTGGAGGTGACGAGCAGCACGTCGCCGTACGGGTCGTCCAGCGTGAGGTTCAGCTCGGCGATTCCGCTCGTGGACGCCTTGACCGTCGTCGTCGACCGGGTCTGCCCGAGGCGCTCGACGGTGTAGCTGACCACGGGGCTCACCGCGTGGAGATCCGGGTCGGGGGTGAGCTTGAAGATCGCCTGCTTGCCGTACTGCGGCGAGTTGGAGACCTTGGTGACCTTCGGCGCGTCCGGCTTGACCGCGATGTAGTAGGTCGTGGGCTGGGACATGTTGAACGCCCGGTCCAGGCTGGCCACCCGCAGGACCAGGAGCCCGCTGTTGTACGGCGGCATCAGGTTCACCGTGGCCGAGCCGCCGAGGGAGTCCGCCCGCGCGAAGTAGTTCGGACTGGTCTCGTAGGGGTCGCGGTACTGCGGGATGCCGTGCTCCCCGACCGTCGAGACGCCGGGGACCGGGAACGTGCCGAACCAGGTGAACGCGTAGCCGGCGACGCCGCTCACACCGTTGGCACCGAACGTGAGCGTGATCGGGGTGCCGCCCTGGTTCCGCTGTCCCGCCGGGTAGTTCGGCGAGCTGACGGTCGGCTCCGCGCTCGGGAAGGTGTCGTCGGTGGCCACGTAGCACGGGGCCGACCAGTCGGAGGCGGCGCCGCTGTCCGCGTCCACGGTCCGTGCCTGCCAGGCGTAGGTCTCGCCGTCGCGCAGCGGGGCGTTGTAGCCGCCCAGGGTGGCCGTCGCCTCGTTGCCCACGGAGGCGTACCCCCGCTCGGCGGTGACGACCTGCGACGGGTCGGAGACCGGCCAGGCCCGGAACTGCTCGGTGATCCACCGGGTGTTGGGGTCGGTGTGGCCGGGGATTCCCTCCACCGTGAGACCGGTGCGCCCCGCGACGTACACGGGCGCGGCCTGGTCGGTGGAGCACGCCCGGTACTCGTTGTACAGGTCGGTCGGCGTCGTCGGCGTGCCGCCGGTCGCGTGCGCGGGCGCGGCGACGGCGAGCAGCGCGAGGCCGGCCGCGGCGACCGAGGCGAAGGCCGCACGGGTACGTGCGGCCGGGGTTCTGTTCACGGAGTGCCCTCCCCTGGAGTACCCGCCGGTGGCGTTCCGGTCGAACACCGCTCGACGAGCGCGGGGAATGCTAGTGCACACGTACGAACGACCGCCCGGGTTATCCGCTGGGGTGGTGACGGGGGTCACGCCAGGGCCCGGGTGTCGTTGCCGATCGCGACGAACTGCGGGACCGTCTTTCGGTTCTCGTCGCCCGCACCACACGTCTCGGCCGGCCCCCGCGGCCGGCGGGCACCCGCAGGCCGCGCCGAAGTCCGCACGCGGTCACGGGAATTGGGGGAAACGGCCGAGGCCCGGCCCCGGGATCGTGGGATCCCCGGGCCGGGCCTTCGGGTGCGGCGCGGTGCGCCTCGGCGGTGTGCCGGGGCAGCGGCGTCGGTGTGTTGCGTCAGACGCGGACACCGTGGGCGGCGAGGTACGCCACCGGGTCGATGTCGGAGCCGTACGACGGGGTGGTGCGGACCTCGAAGTGCAGGTGCGGGCCGGTCACGTTGCCGGTCGCACCGGAGAGGCCGATGACCTGGCCGGCGGTGACGGTCTGGCCGACCGAGACCTTCAGCGCGGAGAAGTGGGCGTACTGCGAGTACTTGCCGTCGGCGTGCTTGATGACGACGTTGTTGCCGTAGGCGCCGCCCCAGCCGGCCTCGACGACGGTGCCGGCGGCGATGGCGTGGATGGAGGTGCCGGTGCTGACGGCGAAGTCCACACCGGTGTGGTAGCCGCTGGACCAGTTGGAGCCGGCCTTGTGGTACGGGGTGCCGAGGGAGGCGGCGACCGGCGCGACGTAGCCGGAGGCGGCGGCGGGCTTGGCGGCCTCGGTCTTCGGGGCGGCGGCCGGCTTCGGGGCGGCCGGCTTCGGCGCGGCGGGCTTGGCGGCCTCGGTCTTGGGCGCGGCCGGCTTCGGCGCGGCCTGGACCGGGGTGCGCTTCTCGGAGCGCGAGGCGGCGGCGTCGGACTTCTTCGCCTCGGCCTGCGGGGCGGCGGCCTGGGCGGCCTTGCCGGCGACGGTCAGCTTCTGGCCGGGGAAGATCAGGTTCGGGTTGCCGCCGATGACCTGGCGGTTGTCCTGGTACAGCTTCTTCCAGCCGCCGTCGACGTGCTGGGCGTTGGCGATCTTGGACAGGGTGTCGCCGTGGACCACCTTGTAGCTGGCGTCGGCGGCCGGGGCGGCCGGCGCGGCGGCGGGGGCCTCGGTGTGCGCGGCGGCCGGGGCCGCGGCGGCCGGAGCGGCAGCCGGGGCGGCGCTGTGGACCGAGGCGGCGGACGCAGCGGTGACGGGGATGGCAATGGCGGCGGCGGCCACACCGGTGGCGACGGCGACGCGGGACAGACGGGTGCCCAGAACGGACATCAGGTTTTCCTCTCCGACGCCTGCGAGGTGAGCTGTCGGGTTCGGGCGGGGAGTTCGCCCGGTCGCGAAAATGACGCGACTTCACCCCAAGCCGTCCCGGATCACCGGGCGCGGCACTTACCTTGGGTCCCCCGCTCCTGCCGTGCACGGAATGGTGCGTGACCCCGGGCGGCGGCAGGACTCGGCGTTCCGCCCGGTGGCCCGCCCAGCCGTTGTGGCCGGGCAGGATTCGAGGAAAACCGATCGCCCCCTCCGGAGGCAAGCGCCCCGCCCTCGGGGACCCCCGAGAGCCCTCCCGGGGGTCACTCTCCGCCCGATGGTGGTGGGCGGAGCGCAGTCAGATCAGTGACCGTACGTGTCCGGATCACCAGCAGTCAGGCAAATCGGACACCGGGTGTGGCTGCCCGGTCGCGGCCCGGCACGGATCATGGCCCGCCCGGTGACGCTGGTCACGCGCGGGGCCGATAGCCTCGCTCCCTATCGGTGTTCGACCCCTTTTCGAGCGAGGAGCCGCGGGTGCGCGCGCAGTCCGGACCGGATGTGATCCGGCTCAGCGTCGTCCGGGAGATGGCCCGGCTCGGGCAGCGGTTCACGGTCGAGGGCAGTGTGGTGCGCGGGCCCGGGACGACGGCCGTGGCGGTGCGGGAGCACCCCGGTGAGAACGGCGGCGCCGGGCACGTCGACCTCGGCTTCGCCTTCGACGTGGGGCGGGCGGACGGCCCGGTGGTGTGGGACTGCACGGCGGGCCTCGGCCGGACGGAGCAGGAGCGGATGGAGAGCGCGGTGCGGATGTGGGCGACCACCACCGCGTCGGCCGTGGTGGAGCTGCAGGAGGGCCGGGGCACGCACGGCGACCACTTCCGCCCGGAGCAGCTGCCGGGGTGGCATGCCGTCCAGGGGCCGGCGGCCGTCTTCGGTTTCGGCAGCGACCGGCTGGCGGAGTGGCTGGCGGACCACCGGTTGCTGCCGGCACTGGCCGGGGTGCTGGCGCGGGAGCTCGCGGAGCCGGCGGTGACGGGGGTGAAGCTGTTCCTCGGCGGCCGGGCGGGCGAGGACGTCGCGGAGGTCCGGGTCAACGGCTCGGTGTCGGAGCAGGCCTCGGCGGCGCTGCGGGCGCTCGACTGGCCGCGCGGCGAACGGCTCTGCTGGGCACGGCTGTTCGTCCTGCTGGTGCCGGACGGCAGCCTGCCGGGGCGCAGCGGGGCGGGAGACGGCCCGGAGGAGAGCGGCGCGGAGGGCCGGCCGGCCCGGGAGCGGGCTGCGGCCGGGGCCGAGGCTCCGACGGTGTCCGGGCCCGCCGCACGGCTCGGGGTGCTGGCCCGTTGGCGGCGGGCCCGGGCCGGCCGTTAGGCCGCGGGTCCGGCCGGATCGGCGAGCAGGGTCCGGTGCGTGCGGCTGCCGGGCGCGTGTGTGGCGCCTCCCGGCCGAGGGCCGGGAGCACGTGCGTGCCGGGGCGTCCGCGCCCGGCGTGATCCGCAGGACACGCGCCGGCGCCGGGCGGGGTCGGTCAGCTCGCCACGGACGAGATGGTCTTCGCCAGTTGGTTGAGGAAGTCCTGGATCGGCCGGGCCGCCGTGGACTGGCTCACCATGAAGCCGAAGAGCGCCGCGATGATCGCATGGCTGGTCTTCAGCTGCTTGTTGCGGATGAAGATGACGACGATGACGCCGAACAGGAACAGCGCGGAGACGGAGAAGGCCACCCGGACTCACTTCCTCAATCTGTGGCAGGGGTTCGTCCTGGAACCCCGTGTCGGAACCGGACCGCGGCCTGCGCCGACCGTCCCTGGCACGAGTCGACCGATCCCGCCGCCGTGGAGGCGCCTGCGGCGCCGGTGACGCCTGCTGTCTGCCGCATCTGTCGCCCCCCATCCCCCGAGCATCGACCAGCCCACCCGGACTCAGTGTGGTCGTTCGTGCTGCCTGCGTAAAGGACTAGCCGGGAGCCCGGAGCGAAGATCCTGCCATGTGAGACGAATTTCCGCCGACCGAGACGATAGCGGACGCCTTCTGACGAACCGTCGGCGGGGGTGGGGTGAAACGCGCCGGAATGGCCAATCGGCAGGCCTGCGGCCTGCGATCCACCGGGTGAAGGGTTCGTCAGGATTGGCCGAAGATCACTCCCGGGGGTTGACAGGCGCTACTGGCGCCACACCAGCAGCACGGCACGGTCGTCGTTGACGTCCTTGGCGACCGTCTCGATGAGGCGGCCGGCGGCGCCGCGGAAGCCGTTGACGACGAGTCGGTCGGCCTCGCCCATCAGCCGGTCCATGCCCTCGGCGAGGTCGCGGCCGGGGATCTCGACCATGCCGTCGGTGCACAGCATCAGGACGTCGCCGCAGTCGAGGCGGCCGCGCAGGCCCTCGAACTTGGCGCCGTCGTAGATGCCGAGCAGCGGTCCCTCCTCGGACTCCTTGACCTCCCAGGTGCCGGTGCCGCCGCGCCGCTGCATGCCGGGCAGGTGGCCGGCGGAGAGCAGTTCGTACTGGCCGGTGTCGAGGTCGAGCACCAGGTGGACGGCGGTGGCGAAGCCCTCCTCCCACTCCTGGCGGAGCAGGTAGCCGTTGGCGGCGGGCAGGAAGTCGTGCGCCGGCAGCGAGCCGAGCAGGCCGCCGAACGCGCCGGAGAGCAGCAGGGCGCGGCTGCCGGCGTCCATGCCCTTGCCGGAGACGTCGGCGAGCACGACCTCCAGGGTGCGGCCGCCGGGGCCGGTGCGGGCGGCGACCACGAAGTCGCCGGAGAAGGACTGGCCGCCGGCCGGGCGCAGCGCCATGTCGGCGGACCAGCCCTCGGGCAGCCGGGGCAGCTGGCTCTGCACCCGGAGCCGTTCGCGGAGGTCGAAGAGCATGGTGCCGCCGCCGCGCCAGGGCACGCCGACCCGGCTGCGGAACTGGGCGAGCAGCAGGCCGGCGACGCCGACCGCGCCGACGACCAGGGCGGCGCCGGGGGTGACGCCGTAGACGTAGGCGTCGGGGTTGTCGCTGGCGACGCGTTCGCCGGTGTGGATGAGCGACTCGGTGGACAGGCCCACCGCGGCGGCGGCGTACAGCAGGACGAGGGTGCCGGGGCGCAGCAGCAGCGAGCCGGCGAGCACGGGGAGCACCAGGGAGGTGGGCGGCACCCAGGCGGGGATCCAGATGTTGAGGACGACGAGCAGCGGGACGGCGGCGAGGAAGAGCGCGAAGGCGAGCCAGTCGGGGGCGGCGCCGCGGAAGTAGTCGACGCCGGTTCTGCGCAGGGTGCGGCGGGCCCGGCGGAGCCTCGTGCGCAACCGGGCCGTCACGGGCTCCCTGGCCGCGCTCGCGGTGGGGCCCGTCGCAGTCGTCCGGGGCGGGGTGCCCTGCGTGCTGCCAGCCATGGGGTCCGACCTTATCCACGGTTGCGGGTCGGCGTCGACGCCTGCGCCGGGGCTGCGCGGGCGCCCGGTGGCCCGGCGGCGGGTTTCGGCCGGGTGACGGGAGGGCGCCACGGCGTGCACGCCGGGGGCGCGTGCCACCGTCCGTGCGCCGGGAGTCGGCCGGTCGCCGGAAAGTCGGTCGCACACGGTCGGCGCCCGGTGCGAGGGTGGACGGTATGACGACAGGTGACGCCGGTGCGCTGACGGTCCGTCCGCTCACCGCCGGGGAGTGGGACGGCTGGTACCGGCGGCTGGAGATCGCCTTCGGCGGCGAGGAGGAGGAGACCGAGGAGCGCGAGCTGTACCGCTCGCTGACCGAGGTCGGGCGTTCCCTGGTGGTCTGCGACGGCGAGGAGCCGGTCGGCGGCGGCGGGGCGTTCAGCTTCCGGATGGCGGTGCCGGGCGGGGCGGTGCTGCCGGTGGCGGGCGTCACCATGGTCGGGATCCTGCCGACCCACCGCCGGCGCGGGGGTCTGACGGTGCTGATGCGGCGGCTGCTCGACGACGTGCGGGCGGCGCGCGAACCGCTGGCGGCGCTGACCGCCTCGGAGCCGGGCATCTACGGCCGGTTCGGGTTCGGGCGGGCCGCCTGGCGGATGGCGGTGACGGTGCCGTGCCACCGGGTGTCGCTGCCGGTGGCGGAGAATCCGGCGCTGCGGCTGCGGCTCGCCGATCCGATGGAGGCCTCGGCGGCCTGCGAGCGGCTGTACGCCTCGCTGGTGCCGGGGCGTCCGGGCCGGCTGGAGCGCCGGCCCGGCTGGGAGCGGCATCCGCTGCTGGACGTGCCGTCCTCCCGGGGCGGCTTCTCGCCGCGCCAGTGCGTGCTCGCCGAGGACACCGAGAGCGGCCGGCTGCTGGGCTACGCCCGCTACTCGGCGAAGGTGGACTGGTCGGCGGCCGACAACGCGGCGGGCCGGGTGAAGGTGCGGGACATCGAGGCGCTGACGCCCCAGGTGTACGCGCGGCTCTGGCGCTACCTGATGGACATGGACCTGGTGGACACCGTGGCGGCCTCGAACCTGCCGGTGGACGATCCGCTGCTGCACCTGGTGTCGGACGTCCGCCGGTTGGAGCCGCGGCTGAGCGACGCACTGCACGTGCGGCTGATGGACGTGGGCTCGGCGCTGGAGTCGCGGGGCTACGCGCAGCCGCTGGACACGGTGCTGGAGGTGGCGGACGGCTTCTGTCCGTGGAACGCGGGCCGCTGGCGGCTGAAGAGTGCGGGCCCGGGCCGGGCGACGAGCTGTGTCCGCACCGGGGCACCCGCCGACCTGGCGCTGGACGTCCGCGAGTTGGGGGCCGCCTATCTCGGCGGCGAGACGCTGGCGGCGATGGCCCGGGCCGGCCTGGTCGCCGAACTGACGGAGGGCGCGCTGGCGCGGGCCTCGCGGGCCTTCGCCTCGGACGTGGCGCCCTGGCTGCCGCACGGGTTCTGACGGCCCGTGCGGCCCAGGCGTCTCGGAGGGATCAGCCCTGGGGGTGGTGGGCCGGGATCGGCGGGAGTTCGCCGGTGGTCTCGTACTCGGTCAGCATGTCGATCCGGCGGGTGTGCCGGGCCTCGCCGCTGTACGGGGTGTTGAGGAAGATCTCGACGAACTTGGTGGCCTCGTCGAGGGTGTGCATCCGGCCGCCGACGGAGATGACGTTGGCGTTGTTGTGCTCGCGGCCGAGGGCGGCGGTCTGCTCGCTCCAGGCGAGTGCGGCGCGGACGCCCTTGACCTTGTTGGCGGCGATCGCCTCGCCGTTGCCGGAGCCGCCGATCACGACGCCGAGGGCCTCGGGGTCGGCGGCGGTGCGCTCGGCGGCGCGCAGGCAGAACGGCGGGTAGTCGTCCTCGGCGTCGTAGATGTGCGGGCCGCAGTCGACCGGCTCGTGGCCGGCCGCCTTCAGCCACTCGACGAGGTGGTTCTTCAGTTCGTATCCGGCATGGTCGGAGCCCAGGTACACGCGCATGACCACGAGTGTGGCATGCGCGTGCACCGGCCCGCCGGAGGGGGCGGCGTGTGCCGGGCCCGCCCGGTCAGCGGGTGCGGCCGAGGAGCTTCCAGGCGAGCGGCAGGGCGCCCATGGCGAGCAGCACCTTGAGCGCGTCGCCGACCAGGTAGGGGTAGAGGCCGAGGTCGGCCGCCTTGGCGAGCGGGACGTGCAGGGCGGCGGCCAGGTAGGGGACGCCGACGGCGTAGATCGCGAGGCTGCCGAGGACCATGGCGACCGCGGTGCGCAGCGGGCTGCGGTCGGCGCCGCGGCGGGCGAGGGCGCCGGTGAGGCCGGCGGCGAGCACGAAGCCGAGGACGTAGCCGAGGCTGGGCATCGTCCAGCCGGAGGTGCCGTCGGCGAACCACGGCATGCCCGCCATGCCTGCCAGCAGGTAGAGGGCGAGCGAGGCGGTGCCGCGGCGGGCGCCGAGGGCGGTGCCGACCAGCAGGGCGGCGAAGGTCTGGCCGGTGACGGGAACGGGCGAGCCGGGCACCGGCACGGACAGCTGGGCGGCGAGGCCGGTGACGGCGGCGCCGCCGGCGACGAGGGCGAGTTCGCGCACCTGGCCGCCGAGGCGGGTGGTGGCGCTGGGCAGCAGGTCGGCAAGCACGGGGGTGCCGGGGATGCCGGTGGTCGGCGCGGCAGTGGCCATCGGGAGGGGCTCCGCTTCTGCTCGGCGGTCGGATTCGATCGGTGACCGGTGATCAGTGAACAGTTGTGAACCTACGCTCCGGTATGCGAGCTGACGGCCGCCGTCTCCGACAAAGCGTCAGGGCCGGGCTTTGTGGGGTCCCGCCTCGGCGCTTCCCGAGGTCGGTGACCCGGGTGTCACACGGAGTCATGGCAGTGTCCGGATTGCGGGCCGTTGCCGGGATTTCTTGGCGTGTCCATCGACCCTGCCGAATAGTGGACAACTCGTTCCGATATCCGACGAACTCTGGATGCGCCTGATGACGACCCCCTCCCCCACGCCCACCCTGGAGCGGCCGGCTGCCGAGCCCGCCGCCGAGGGCCGGCTGGCCGCGGGCCTCAAGCCTCGCCATCTGTCCATGATCGCGTTGGGCGGCGTCATCGGCGCCGGCCTCTTCGTCGGCTCCGGCGCGGGCATCGCCGCCGCCGGTCCGTCGATCATCCTGGCGTTCGCGATCTCCGGCGTCCTCGTGATGCTCGTGATGCGGATGCTCGGCGAGATGTCCGCCGCGCGTCCGGCCAGCGGTTCCTTCTCGGTGCACGCCGAGCGGGAGATCGGGCCGTGGGCCGGCCTGACCGTCGGCTGGATGTTCTGGACGCTGCTGTGCGTCGGCGTCGCGGCCGAGGCGATCGGCGCCTCGCACGTGATGCAGGGCTGGTTCCCGGGTGTGCCGCTGTGGGTCTGGGTGGCCGTCTTCATGGCCTTCTTCTGCGCCAGCAACCTGGCGGCGGTGAAGAACTTCGGCGAGTTCGAGTTCTGGTTCGCCGCGATCAAGGTCACCGCGATCGCCGCGTTCCTGGTCATCGGCATCCTGGCGATCGCCGGCGTGCTGCCCGGCACCGACTCCCCCGGCGCCGCCAACCTGACCGGTCACGGCGGCTTCCTGCCGAACGGCACCACCGGCCTGGTCACCGGCCTGCTGGCCTCCGTCTTCGCCTACGGCGGTCTGGAGACCGTCACCATCGCCGCTGCCGAGTCCAAGGACCCCCGGCGCAGCGTGGCGGGCGCGGTGCGCACCGCGATGTGGCGGATCGCGCTGTTCTACGTCGGCTCGATGATCGTGATCGTCACGCTGGTCCCGTGGAACGACGCCTCCATCCTGAGCCCCGGCCCGTACGTGGCGGTGCTGAACAGCCTGGGCATCCCGGGCGCCGGCCAGGTCATGAACGTCGTCGTGCTGATCGCCCTGCTGTCCGCGATGAACGCCAACATCTACGGCTCCTCCCGGATGGCGTACTCGCTGGTGCAGCGCGGCCAGGGCCCGAAGGCGCTGGGGAAGATCGGCGGCGGGGTGCCGCGCCGGGCCGTGCTGGCCTCCTCCGGCTTCGGCTTCCTGGCGGTCCTGCTGAGCTACTGGTGGCCGGACACCGTCTTCACCTGGCTGCTGAACATGGTCGGCGCCTCGGTGCTGGTGGTCTGGGCGTTCATCGCGGTGGCCCAGCTGCGGATGCGGCGGCGGCTGGAGCGTGAGGCGCCGGAGCAGCTGTCGGTGCGGATGTGGGCCTTCCCGTACCTGACCTGGGTGGCGCTGATCGGCATCCTGGGCGTGCTGGCGCTGATGCTGCTGGACGAGAGCAACCGGATCCAGCTGTACTTCACCGCCGGTCTGGCGGTCGTGCTGGCCGTGGCCGGCTGGATGAAGCAGAAGCGGGCCGTGACGGCCTAGTCCGAGTACGGCAGGGGCGCGGGGACCGCGGGTGGGGAGGCACAGGCTGTGCCTCCCCACCCG